>JBBSJC010000294.1:0-9658 GCA_038257655.1 Polyangiales bacterium
CGCACGCGAGCCGGACGCTCGTCACGCACGGGCTCACGGTCGAGATCGCGCGCTCGCGCAGGTCGCTCGTCACGCAGGTCGCTGCGCACTGGGCGATCCTCACGCACGCGAGCCGGACGCTCGTCACGCACGGGCTCACGGTCGAGATCGCGCGCTCGCGCCGGGCGCTCGTCACGCAGGTCGGGGCGCGCTGGGCGATCCTCGCGCACGCGAGCCGGACGCTCGTCACGCACAGGCTCACGGTCGAGATCGCGCACTCGCGCCGGTCGCTCGTCACGCAGGGCGGTGGGCAGGGGGCGATCCTCACGCACTCGCGCGGGACGCTCGTCACGCACGTCATCACGCACTCGCGCGGGACGCTCGTCACGCACGTCATCACGCACTCGCGCGGGACGCTCGTCACGGACGCGAGCCACGACTGGGCGCTCGTCGCGTAGTACTGGGCGCTCGTCGCGAATTTCGTCGCGCACGCGCCCGGGCTTGTCATCACGAAGCGGGCGATCTTCACGCGCGCGTACGGGCTCGCGATCCAGATCGCGCACGCGCGCGGGACGCTCTTCGTCGCGGAAGCGGGGCCGCTCTTCGCGTGCCGAACGCTCTTCGCGTGCCGGACGCTCTTCGCGTGCCGGACGCTCCTCACGTACCGGCCGCTCGTCACGAGCGACGACACGCACTGGCGCCTCGTCGAGTACCCGTTCTGCGCGGACCGGCTTGTCATCACGGAAGCGAGGCCGCTCCTCACGCACGGGAAGCTCATCACGGACGGGACGCTCGACACGCGCTTCACGCACGGGAAGCTCATCACGGACCGGTCGCTCGACACGCGCTTCACGTACGGGCCGTTCCTCACGTGCCGGACGCTCTTCGCGCACGGGCCGCTCTGCGCGTGCTTCGATCACAGGCTTGTCGTCACGGAAGCGCGGACGCTCTTCACGTGCCGGACGCTCTTCACGCGCCGGACGCTCTTCACGTGCCGGACGCTCTTCACGTGCCGGACGCTCTTCACGTGCTTCGACCGCGCGACCATTGAGCTTGGACGGGCCACCCACGTCCGCCATCGCCTCCTTGCGCGACAAACGAACGCGGCCTTCGCGATCGATATTGGTGATCTTGACCTTCACCTTGTCGCCGAGGTTCATGAAGTCTTCGACGCTCTGCACGTGCGAGGCGTCGATATCACTGATGTGACACAGACCATCCTTGCCCGGCAGAATCTCAATGAATGCACCGTAAGGTTCGATGCGCTTGACGGTACCTTCGTAGATCTCCCCGATCTCAGGCTCCGTCGTCAGGCTCTTGATGATTTCGATCGCCTTGAGCACCGATTGACTATCGGCTGACGACACGTTGACTGTGCCATCATCCTCGACGTCGATGCTGGCGCCGGTCTGATCGCAAATCGCGCGAATCATCTTGCCGCCGGGGCCGATGATCGTGCGCACCTGCTCAGGCTTGACGCGAATCTGCGTAATGCGCGGGGCCCAGCGCGACAGGTCATCGCGGTTGGTGCCGAGCGCCTGGCGCATCTTATCGAGGATGTGCAAGCGACCATCGCGCGCCTGCTGCAGTGCGCGCTCCAGGATTTCGCGCGACAGGCCGTCGACCTTGATGTCCATCTGGATGGCGGTGACGCCGCGCTCGGTGCCGCAGACCTTGAAGTCCATGTCGCCCAGATGATCTTCGTCGCCGAGGATATCGGTGAGCACTGCGTAGCGCTCGCCTTCCTTGATCAGCCCCATCGCCACGCCGGCGACAGGCGACTTGATCGGCACGCCGGCGTCCATCAACGCCAGCGACCCGCCGCACACGCTCGCCATCGACGACGAGCCATTCGACTCGGTAATCTCCGACACCAAGCGAATCGTGTAGGGGAACGCCGCCTTGCTCGGGATCGACTTGGCGAGCGCACGCTCGGCCAGGTTACCGTGACCGACTTCGCGCCGGCCGACGCCACGCATCATCTTCACTTCGCCCACCGAGTAGGGCGGGAAGTTGTAGTGCAACAAAAAGTTCTTGTGGATGTCGCCCGTGAGCATGTCGATGCGCTGCTCATCGCGTGATGTGCCGAGCGTCGTGGTCACGATCGCCTGCGTCTCGCCGCGGGTGAACAAGGTCGAGCCGTGGGTGCGCGGAAGCACGCCGAGCTCGATGCTGATCGGTCGCACGGTGGTGGTGTCGCGACCATCTACGCGCCGGCCTTCGTCGAGCACTTGGTCGCGCAAGGTCTTGTAGTGAAGCTCTTCGTAAGCCTTCTTGACCTGCTCGTCTTTGCCAGACATCTCGCCGGAAAGCGTCTCGACGATTTCCTTTTTGATCTGCTTGAAGCGGTCGTAGCGCGCGTGCTTTTCCGCGATATTGCAGGCTTCACGCACCTTGTGGCTGCCCACCTGGTTGACGCGCTCGGTGATGTACGCGGGCGTCGTGTCGGCGCTGAAGCTCCACTTGGGCTTGCCGACCGCACTGCGCATGCGCTCCACGAGCTCGAGCGAGTCTTGAATGGCGCGGTGACCGAAGAAGAGCGCCTCGATCAAGTCCTCTTCGGACATCTCCTCGGCTTCGCCCTCGACCATGACGATAGCGTCGCGTGAAGCAGCGAGAATCAGCTCGCAGTCGCTCTTGGCGAGCTGCGAATAGGTCGGGTTCGCAACGAACTGACCATCGATGCGTCCGATGCGCACGCCGCCGATAGGTCCGCTCCAGGGAATCTCGCTCATGTGCAGCGCGGCGGATGCGCCCAAAAGCGCCAGCGTGTCGGCCGGGTTTTCCTGATCGAACGACATGACGGTCGCCACGATCTGGACCTCTGCCATGTAACCCTCAGGAAAGAGGGGGCGGACGGGGCGATCGATCAAACGCGAGGTCAGGACCTCGTAGTCACGAAGCTTGCCTTCGCGCTTGAAGAAGCCGCCTGGGATCTTGCCCGCGGCATAGGTCTTTTCGATGTAGTCGACGCTCATCGGAAAGAAGTTTTGACCGGGCTTGGCGTCGCGATTTCCGCAGACTGTGACCAGGACGACGGTGTCGCCGGCGCGAACTAAACACGATCCGGCAGCCTGCTTGGCGATGCGCCCTGTTTCGAGTGTGACGACTTGGTCGCCGATACGTACCTTCTCACGAATGATCATTCTCGCTCCTCGGGCCGCGGTAATCCGGGCCGGGACAAACACGGAGCGCAGCGTGCCAGAGGTGCGGGCTCGGTCCTCGTTCCCAAGGCTCAAGGGCGTTTGAGCGGCGCTTGAGTTTTCGGAGCGAAGATCGAAGAGCCGGACGTGGCCGTCCTACGTGCCGTGCAATACGCGCCACCGCTATTTCGGTGGCGCCCAACGCGACCACCGTTAGTGCCGGTGGCGCCAACGCAGCGCCACCCCTAATGGTTGCGCTGCTTTGCCACCACGGAGGTGGCGTCTACCACAGCCACCACGTCGGGTGGCTTTACTACGCAGCCACCACCGACCATTCGGTAGCGGCCGTTCCAACCACCACCAAGCAAGTTGGTGAGGGTCTAAGCCACCATCAGAACAATTGATGGCGGCCATCTACCGAGCCAACGACCATTGCTGGTCGAAGCGCTCCGGTGGCCACCTGGCCTCCAGCTGGCCCCCTATGTATCAGCTGGGGCGGAACTACGTTCCGAGCTCCCCAGCGCATAGGCGCCTGGCCCTGGGGCCGGACACCTATGTGGCGGTAACATACCCGCGGTAAGTGAAAAAAGAAAGGAACGATCACTTACGGATATTGAGGGCCTTGATGACCTTCCTGTAGCGCTGGAAATCCAGGCGCATCAGGTAGTCGAGCAGCCGCCTGCGCTGGCTGACCATCTGCAAAAGACCACGACGTGAGTGGTGGTCCTTCATGTGGGTCTTGAAATGATCGGTCAGGTGAAGGATGCGCTCGGTGAGAAGCGCGATCTGAACCTCGGGGGAGCCGGTGTCAGTCTCGTGGGACTGAAACTTCCCGATCAGCTCCGTCTTACGCTCTGCTGCAATCGCCATGAATCGCTCTCAGGAAAAATGCTTACAGGTCTCTTGGGCGGCCGACTATGAAGGGGGGGTGGCCTCTCGTCAAGGCACGCCAGGAGTCAGATCGGATCACGGCCGGCACCTGTGAAAAAGATCAGCCTGCAAAAGGGATGCGTTCCTTCAACAAGCGCGCCCGTTCGCGGGCCAAGGGGACACGGGGCGCGTCGGGGTGGTCCAGCACGAGTTCATAGGTGCCTGCGCCCGCGGGCTCCATCGCGCGAATCTTGTCGATTCGCACCAAGGCTCCACGATGGGAACGAAAGAATACGCTTTCAGGCAAGCGTTGCTCGAGGTTAGTCATCGTCAGGTCGAGCGCGACGCGATCGACGGCGGTGACCGCCCACACCAGCTCGTCTTTCATCTCGAAGTAGATGACGTCCGCAAGCTCAAGCACATGATAAACGCCGCCTTTGCGCACCGCGAGCCGCTCGAGCACCGACTCTTTCGGGCTGCTGTTGGCGCCTCCTAAATTGTTCGCATGGCTAATCGCGCTGTTCGTGCGCGGGTGAATGGCATCGCGCGCGCGCTGTACAGCGGCCTTCAAGCGTTCAAGGCGCACGGGCTTGAGCAAATAGTCGAGGACCTGGGCTTCGAAGGCGCGCAAAGCCGCGTTGTCGTGGGCGGTGACGACGATGATCTGCAGCTCCGGGCGGCGCCTGCGCAGCGCTTCCGCGAGCGCGATGCCATCGGGGCCGGGCATGCGCAGGTCGACGAACGCCACTTCGGGCTCCTCGCGCTCTGCCACCTGCAGCGCTTCATGGGCATCTCCGGCATAACCGACGACCTCGACCTCGACCTCGCCTACCTCGCCGAGCATGAACGCAAGCTCGTCCCGCGCGAGCGGCTCGTCGTCTACGATCATCACTCGCAGCGTGCTGGTCGAGAGGGTGTTGGCGTTCATTGTGCTTCCTCTACCTGCGCCTTACCTGGCTCTAGGAGGCTGGCTTTTTCGGGCAAACGGACCGACGCGATCATGCCGTGCTCGCTCGGCGTAAGCAGCAACTTCGCGCGTCGACCGTAGCGGTGAGTGAGGCGCTGTCGCAAGGTTTTCAGCGCGATGCCTGTGCCAGGTCGTTCGTCCTCATCGATGGCGTCCAAGGGGGCGGTATCGCCGTCAGACAGGGGCACGCGCTCGCGCAGCGGGCCCGCGCTGGCATCTTCGACCTCGATCAACAGGTCGCCGGCATCGATGCAGCCTCGGATTGTGATCCTACCTTGTCCGCTACGATTGGAGATGCCGTGTTTAACGGCATTTTCGACCAGCGGCTGCAAGAGCAGCGCGGGAACCGAGCGCATTTCGACCTCCGCATCGAGCAGGACCTCAACCGTCAGTCGGCCTTCGCCGAGGCGTGCAGACTCGATCTCGAGGTAGGAGCGTGCGTGATTGGCTTCGTCGCGCAGCGGCGCGTCTTCGGGATGAGATAGTAAGTAGCGATAGAGATCAGCAAGGTGGCTCACAAGCTCACGCGCGCGCACCGGATCGATGCGTATCGTGGCGCGCAACACGTTGAGCGAGTTGAAGAGAAAGTGCGGCTCGAGCCTGCGTCGCAACGACTCGAGAGCGGCCTGATCAGCCGCCGCTTTTGCCTGCACGAGCGCGATCGCCGCCTCTTCGCGTTGCACGACCAAACGCGAAACTTCGACGAAAAGGGTAACGCCCGTGGCGTTGACAAGCAGCTTGATGAGATGGGCTGGCCAGGCGGGCAGGTAACGTTGCGCATGACCCACCAACATCAAGCCCAGGCCTACGGCTGCCAGGTGAAACACCTGTACGCCAATCGCCGTGAAGAACACGCGATGGCCGCGAAACATCTGAGGCGCGCGCTTGGCGACGACGCCCGCGACGATGCCGTCAGTCACCGAGGCGATGAGCACCCATGGGGCCGTCTGATCATCGACGCGACTGGCCATGAAGATGCCGCTGCACAAGCCCGCGAGCGCGCCCGCTTTTTGTCCGCCCAGGATCGCGGCCACGAGCACACCTATCGCGCGCACGTTGATGTGCTCGCCGCTGACTTCGATGCCGAGCATCGAGCCCCAGACACTCAGGCCCGTGCCGAACAGCATGCCAAAGGCCTTGTCGCGGCTTTCGCCGGCCTGTCCGAGGAGCCGCTTACGTAACGGTGGAAACAACACTGCAAAAACGGCGGCCGCGGCGAGCAGCGCCATCTTCTCGGTCAGCGTCGTAACCAACTCGAACGTCGTCATCCCTGGCCAACATACCTCGGAACGGACGGGAGAATCAGCGCGACCTACGGCAACTTGGGCTCGGCGATGACCCGCTGGACCTGCCGGGCGAGATCGGGCTCGAGCTCGATCACCGGCGGCTCGGCCTCCCTTTCGGTATGGACCGGATAACGCACCCGCAGGTTGCCAGTAAACCAGGGCAAATGCAGCTGCGGCAGCAGGGCGAGCAGACAATCGCGCAGCGCGGAAGGGACCTGGCCATCGATCGAGGCCTCGAGCACCTCACGCCGTGCGATCAAAAAGCGGAAGGCGAACCCGACGGCGTAGTCTGCGCGACCTTTGCGATCGCCCCGTAAACAAGCGCGTGCTTTCGGACTGAGCTGGGTTCGCAGCAGGTCGAGCACGCTCTCCTTCGGCATGCCCGTCGCCTCCGGCGGCTCAGGCGGCAAGCTATCGGTGTACGCAGGCGCGGGGATGGTGCTCGCATGCGCTTTTGCAGCTGCGGTCGTCACCGGCGGTACGACCAACACATTTGAAGCGGCCGCTTGCTGCGACGTCCGCGAAATGTCGTTGCGCGTAAGCCAGACCGGTAACCAGTCGCCAGCGTCGTGCATCCCTCTAGGCGCAGGGGCACGGCGCTCGCTGACGGTGCTTTCACCAGCGCGCAGCTTGCTGGCTACAGCAGAGCTGAGCACGGCCGTAACCCGTTCGAGCAAGGGGTCCATCTCGCCCCGTGACAGGGCGTTGTCGGCCAAGGTCGTGATGTGAACGACACTGCCACTTTCGTAAAAGCGGCGGCTGCTGCGCTCGGAGGGTTCATTGTCTGCCAAAGCGATAAGCGACAACTCCGCGCCTGCGCGTCGAGCGCGATCGAGGGCGTGCTGCTCGCGCGGGTCGGGATCGAACGCGCCGTCGGAGATCACGACAACCCTCGGCCGCTTGCGGGCGAGATCTTCGTGCCACCGTGTCAGCACGCTCGAAACCCGCGTACCCGCTCCGCGCTCGGATAGTAAGGCATCATCGAGCTTTGACAGCGGCACCTCGATCGCAGGCCACGTCCCGAGCGCATCAGCATGGGCTGCAAAGGCGAAGGCGCGTACGGTAGTATCGTCGGGCATCTGTGTGAGCAGGGCTATCAGCACCGCCGGCACGCGGCTGCGGGCAACGCCTTCCATCGACGGCGATACGTCGATCACAAGCCATGTCTCTCGGCTGCGAATCGGTTGCGAGGTCGCCGCGAGATACTCGCGCGAGCAGGGGGCTCCAGCACATTTGGAGTGCGTGCGAACGCGGAGCAGAGCGGGACGTGCTTTCAGCGTGCCGACGATCTCGGCGCCAAGTGACGGATCGAGTCTAAACTCGCGCTGCGGGCGCAGGTCATCAAGCTCGCGACTTTCAACGCTGACGTCCGCGGGCGCGATGCGCGGATCAAAGCCGCGTGCAGGCAGCGTAAGGCGCACAGCCCCGCCGACGACCGGGGCCGAGGTAAGGTAAACCACGCGCAGCGTGATCGGTTTTGGGCCCACGGGCCGGGCATGAATCGAAAGCGCGCGTCCCTGTCCCTCGCGAATCAGCTGCATCTCTGCGCTCGGTAGGTTCGAGTCTGCATGGCTGAAGGCAGCGCTTTTTGTTTTGGCGTCGCGGCTCGCAGTTGATGCGACACGCACCCCTTCGCGACAACGTCCCTCCAGGCACACACTGAAGGTCCACGGCACGCTGTCGTGGGGAACGCGCAGGCGATAGGCGACCTCCGCTTGGTGGGGACTACGATTGCTGATCTCGAGCGTTTCTTCGACGAAGGCTAGACCGCCCGCGAGCTTGATCCGGA
The DNA here is from genome assembly GCA_038257655.1 of Polyangiales bacterium. GTDB lineage: Bacteria > Myxococcota_A > Polyangia > Polyangiales > DASUME01 > DASUME01. The sequence goes on from JBBSJC010000294.1 coordinate 8,035, forward strand.
TGCGGTGCGCGCTTTCGAACACGCCTTCGATGCCAGACAGCACTTCGCCTACACGGGCGACTGGAGCGGGCACTTTCGGTGCTTGCAGCGCGCGTGCGGCATCTTCCAAGCCCTGACCTGTCGCCTCGTCAAGACCGAGCGGATCGAGGTCCCGTTCGGTGCTCTCGATCAAGCGCAGCTCGTCGCGCGTGCTCGGAGCTTGGGTCTGTGCCTGGGCAGCGCTGAGACTCGCGACAAACCCCGACAGCGCCAGGGTGACGGCCAAGGCCGCGCATTCGATCAGGACCTGACTGCCGCGCACCCGGTAAAGCATGACATGCTGGTACGCTATTGTGCTCAGACCCGGCTCAAGCAGCCGGTCAGAAGGAACACGTCAATGGGCATCCTGGACTTCATCAAGGGCGGCGTCCGCGAAATGATGATCGCGCGTCCGGACGACAAAAAAGACCTGCTCGTCTACAAACATCCGGACCGCACCATCCCGATGCATGCGCAGCTTACGGTCGATGCCGACGAGGCCGCCGTGTTCTTTCAAGACGGTTCGATCGTGGGCGTGCTGCGATCGGCCGGTGCGGGCGAACGTCATACGTTGACTGCCGAAAACATTCCCTTTTTGAGCAATGCCATCGATGCCCTGACCGGCGGCAACATCTTCACCACGGCGCTATTTTTCGTCACGACCCGTCCCATCTACGAGCAGCAGTTCGGTGGCGAGCTTGGCGTGATGGAGGATCCGCTACTGGGCGAAATGATTACGCCGCGAATCTACGGGAACTTCGCCTTCGAGATCACGGATCCTGCGACTTTCATCCTCAAGTTTGTGGGCTTGAAGCAAGCCGGTAGCAATGACCAGGTCTTGGGCTGGGTCAAAGGCCTGTTCATGAACAGCGTGCGTACCGTGATGGGTCAGGTGCTCGTCGAGCAGCAGACGAGCATGCTGCAGCTGATGGCCATGCAGCAGAGTCTGGCGGAGCGCTTCACGCAATCGGCGCCGGATCTCAACGCGATCGGCTGCCGCATCGTGCAAATGGGGCAGTTCAATCTGAACTTGGCCGACGAGGACAAGGCGCGGCTGCAGCAGGCACAAGCAGAGATCGGTACTGCCAAGCGAGCTGCGCGCGTCGCGAACATCGGCATCGGCCAGGCGGCGGCAGAAGCGCAGCAGAAGCAGTTCGAGCTCGATCAGACCTACCAACAAGACGCGCGCTATGTGAATCAGCTCGCCGGCAACTACCAAAACTACGCGGCTGGTCAGGCGATGATCGGCGCGGGCAAAGGGATGGCCACGGGTGGAGGTGGCGCCGGGGGCGATGGGGCCAACGCCATGATTGGCGGCGCTTCGCTGGGCGTCGGTCTGGCCATGGGGCAGCAGCTGGCAAGGGGCGCAATGATGGCACCCGCCGGCACGCCTTTCCCGGCTGACGCCGGATCGACAGCGGCCGGCGGCGCGGGGGGCGGTCTCGTTCCCTGTCCAGCGTGCGCAAAGCAGGTCGCGTCCGGCAAGTTCTGCGCTGAATGCGGCAGCTCGCTTGCGCCCAAGAAACGGGTGTGCGCGGCTTGTCGCGTCGAGGGCGCAGCCAACGCCCGCTTCTGCGCAGAGTGCGGTACGGCGTTCCCACAACAC
>JBBSJC010000295.1:0-9628 GCA_038257655.1 Polyangiales bacterium
ACCCTCAGCTCTATATGTTTAGTGATAGCGTGCGGCGACAACTCGCCTTGGCCGCAGCCGGGCTCGGTCACCTATCCCAGGCCGCGGCTGAGCTCGAGACACTGATCACGGAGCTTAGCCCGCGCCAAAATCCCCTGCAGTCGGGTCTGGCCGAGCGGGATCGGGCGGAGGTCGCCCTGCTCGCCAACGACCGCATCGCGTTTGAGCGGCACTTTGCAAATATGGCTCGCTTATTTCGCGCCACCGCCAATCCCGCGCTGGTGGCGCAGAGTGATCGCTTGCATTCCAAGGGGGTGGCCGCAGCGTTTCTGCAAGCCGAGAGCGCCGCCGAGATCGCCAAGATCAGTGCCGATCTCAATGCTCATGCCCCTGGTTTGGCACGGGGTAAGCGCGCCCTCGAGCTCTTGTTACCCTCGTCGCGTGCCACGGCGGGCAGGCTCTACTTGTTCGCCAATGGCGAGCTCTCGACCTTAGTCAGTTTGCCCGATCAAGAGTCTGCAGCGCAGCTAAGAGACGAGCTGGTCGAACAGAAGGTGACCAACTTTATGCGCGGTGCGGAGGGCACCGATGCCACGGGAACCTGCAGCGAAGTGCTGGAACGCACCCTGACGGGAGTAAGCCAGCGACAGGGAGAGCAACCCCAGCAAGAACAAACAGGGCAGCTCACCGCCGTATTGTATGTGCAAGAGGGGGCCAAGCTGCACATCGTGGGGGCGGTCGCGCTGGCGGTCGGCACAACCCCGGTGCTCGACCCTTCTTACAGGGTGCTCGACACGATCGCGCGCGCTCTTCGTAGGGACCGCTAGCCAAGCAAGGCTTGCCCGCGTCACTCGCGCCGACGCTGTTTTCGGATAACCCGCAGACGCATGCAGCGCCCCTTCCCAGCGCGACTTTGGCGACGGTCTGTGCTCTGCTCTGAGTGTCATGCGCGCGAATATGCAAGATAGCGCCTACGTTGGGAGCGGCCGGCCAGAGACACGCGGCTGGCTCGCGCGTCTGAACGAGCGAATCATCGCGGCGGTCGCAGGGCATCGTGACCTTCAGGCGGTCGTGGGGGAGCTTGCAGCGGCCATGCTCGAGGTAGACCTAGCGCCCGCCCGCCTATCGCTCACGGTGATGACCGCCCACCCGAAGCCGTCCGGAGTAACCCATGTGTGGACCCCCGCGCGGACCGAGAGCAACTTGGTCGAGGCGCCTTCGCCCCTTATCTACGGTGCCGACCCCAGCACAGGGTCGGTTCATTCGGTACTGAGCACGGGGCACCGTTGGCTGCTGCGCCTTCCCGGGCTGCCGGAGTCGCATCAGCCCGCCCTGATCCAAGACATCGGCCGCGCCGGTGCAACCACGTACGTGGCTTTGCCTGTGCGGACCGGCCCTGTGCGGACCGGCCCTGTGCGTACGGGCCCCGCGCGATCCGGTCCCGTGCCGGTCCCCGCTGGGGAGCTTCACGTGCTCGAGGCGTTCACGGACCGCGCAGAAGGCTGGGACGACGAGGTCATCGCGCTGCTCGAGAGCGCCGTAAGTGTGTTGAGTCTGAGTATCGAGCTCATAGAGCGTCGGCGATTAGACGGCATGGTGGTCGCCGGTGTGGGAGGCGAGGGTGTGACCGGCGACAGTATGATCGGCGCCTCGCAGGTCCTTCGCTGCGTCCAAGTCGAGGCCACACTACGGGAGAGCGAAGCCCGCTACCGTCGTATCGTCGAAACCGCGGAGGAAGGCATTTGGACGATCGACGCCGAAGCGCGCACCGACTTCGTCAATCGCAAAATGGCGGAGATGCTCGGTTACACGCCGGAAGAAATGGTGGGTCAACCACTCAGCCACTTTATGAGCGAAGCGGCGCGCGCGATCTCGGACGCGCACGTGGAGCGCCGCAAGCAGGGTATCGCTGAGGAACACGATTTCGAGTTTTTGCGCAAAGACGGCAGCACCGTATGGACAACCCTGCATACCAGTCCGATCCTCACGGCGGATGGTAATTACCAGGGTGCGCTTGCCATGGTCACGGACACCACGGAGCGGCGAAAGGCCGAGCTAACGTTGGTGGAGACCTGTGCCAAGCTCAAGGCGACGATCGAAGCGCTGCCAGATCTCCTCTTTGAGGTCGATGGCAGTAGCTGCATTCAGGGCTATCACGCGTCGATTCGCACAGAGCTATACGCAGCCCCGGAACAGTTCGTCGGACGAAAGGTAAGGGATGTATTGCCGCTCCATGCGGCCGAGGTGATCGAGGCGGCGCTCGCAAGCGCTGACGAGCACGGTTATCACGAGGGCGCGATCTACTGGCTTGAGACGAAATCAGGGCTTCACTGGTTCGAGCTGTCGATCGCACGCAAGGGTCCGCGCTGCGGTCAGGCAAGCCAGTTCGTGGCGCTGGCTCGGGACATCACGGCGCTCAAACAAGCCGAGACACAACGCCTCGAACACGAACGTAAGATCCTGCATACCCAAAAGCTCGAGAGCCTGGGCGTCTTGGCCGGAGGCATCGCCCACGACTTCAACAATATGCTGACCGCCGTCATGGGTAATATTAGCTTGGCGATGACCACGCTCTCTCCTGCTTCCTTGGCGCATGCTTCGCTCATGGCGGCGGAAACCGCCACCGAGCGCGCGGCGGCACTAGCCCGGCAAATGCTCGCCTATTCGGGCCAAGGTCGCTTCGTGGTCAAGACCGTAAGCATTGACAGCATCGTAGAAGAGATGGTGCAGTTGCTGCAGGTATCCGTCTCCAAGAAAGCGCGTTTGCGCCTGGATTTTGCGCCGAACACGCCCGCTATTCAGGTAGACGTAACTCAGCTGCGCCAGATTATCCTAAACCTCGTGACCAATGCTTCGGATGCGATCGGAGAGCGCGAAGGCGTGATCTCCCTCGCCACGGGCGCCATCCAATGTGACCGTGATTACTTAGATAGCGCGCAAGTACACGATGAGCTGCCCGAGGGCCTTTACACGTACTTAGAAGTTTCCGACACGGGGCTAGGCATCGCGCCCGATGACCTTTCGAAAATCTTCGACCCGTTCTTCACGACTAAGCTCGTCGGGCGAGGCTTGGGACTCGCAGCGGTCCAGGGCATCGTGCGCGGTCACAAGGGGGCACTCAAGGTCAGCAGTAAGGTGGGGGCCGGGACAACGTTCCGATTGCTGTTTCCCGTCGCCGCGCGCCAAGTCGATGTGCCCGAAGAGCAGGCTGCAGCCCCCGCTGTGTGGCGCGGCCGCGGCCGCGTGCTGCTCGTGGACGATGAGGAGAGCATTCGTGTCACCACCACCACCATGCTCGAGTTGTGCGGCTTCGAGGTGGTCAGCGCAGCTGACGGCCGTGCTGCCGTACAGATCTTTGAAGCCGAGCGCAGCGCCATCGTCCTCGTGCTACTCGACCTGACGATGCCGCAGATGGATGGCGAGGAAACCCTACGCGAGCTGCGGCGCTTGCGACCAGACATTCCGGTCCTCGTCTCGAGCGGTTACTCCGAGCGCGAGGTGCAGCAACGCTTCGAGCAACTCGGGCTTTCTGGCTTCATCGCCAAACCCTACAACATCGCCACTCTGCAAGCGAGCCTGCGCCAGGTGTTATAGGCGTCTGAGCCTACAGGGCGCTCGTGAGAGCTTAGTTCCCCCAGCGTGTCCATCGCCATGCGCTGACGCGTTTGGGATTGGCGCTGCCCACGACCTTACGCCCCTCGCCGGTGAAGGGCGGCGTAATCACAACATAGGCGATGCCCTCAGCAGAGGCGGCGTTCTCTACCCAGTGGGTTGTGCCCCGCGGAATTTCGACCACGTCACCCACGTCGATCATAAACGTCTTGTCGTCGAGATGGAGCTTGAGTTTTCCCTTCATGACGAACAGCACCAGTTCGTGTTCGCCCAGCTCTTGGGGTGCCTGCTGGCTGCGCACGCGAAGCACATGAAAGCTCGCGCCTTGCTCGTTACGCAGGTTGTGCAGTACGGCCCCGGACTGAGTCTGTTGCTCGTCGTCACCGACCGACGTGTGGCCGTCCGGTGTCAGAATCTGACCGGATGCATGCGCACAACCCGCAGCTGACATAAGAGTCAGCAAACACCCGATGTTTATCGCTCGCAAGCATGTGCCCTTCACGTAGACCTCAGCATGGGTTGGCAGTGCAGCGCCACACGGCGCCAAGCGGCGAAAAAGCTGCGAGATCACGTGCACTCCCAGCCGCGCTCTTTGCAACTCTCCATGGCACGCCTCAGTTGATTGGCACGCTCGAACATTTGCGTCGAAGAGAGCTGTCGTAAGTGTTGCTCCGCGGACGCGAAGTCGCCGATTTTGAAGTACCCGTAGGCGAGCGCATAACGGACCGATTCGTCCTCCAGCAATGAAAGGCGCGACAGGCGGGGGGCCATGGCCGCAACGCTCTCGTAGCTTCCCATTTCGATCAGGATACTAAGGCGCTGCTTGAGCTTTGCCTTCTGATCGAGCACGCGAGCATTGAGCATCAGCGCGCGGGTATGTCGTGAGGCGCGCCGATAGAGCTCGGCCGCTTCCACCGTGTATTCGGGATGCTCCCGTGACAGGTCCTCGAGCAGCATGGCCGCTGCGAGCGGGCGTTGCTGATCGAGCTGAACATGCGCGAGCAGCATGGTAAGCTCGCGGTTGTCGGCGAAGCGCAGACGCCCCTGTTCGGCAAGCTCCGCCGCTTGGCTTAGCTGCCCGCTCTTGCGCAAAGCGTCGCCCAGCGCAAGAAAGTCTTCGGGCTCTTTTGTGCCTTCGAGGTAGCGTCGGCCAAGCTCGACCGCTTCCTGGTAAAGCTTCTGGTCGACCAGTCGAAACAGGCGCATGCGTGCAAGCGCGCGCTCTTGCGGAAAACGCTTGGCTCCCTCGTTGAGCGCTGCAAAACCCGCCGCCGTCTTACTCTGTTTGAACTCTGCCTCGGCCCTCATCAAGTATGCGGCAGGAAGCGATTTGGCGGCCTCACCGGCTCTGTCTAGCGATGCCACGGTGCCGGGATAGTCTTGCAGACCAAAGTTTGCTTGTGCGAGCTGCAAATGAATGACGGGGTCGGTCTGCCCTGCCTTCAGGGCGGCCAACAAGCTCTGTTTCGCTTGCGTGTAGAGCTGTTTTTTGAGAAAGACGAGCCCGCTCAGCGTGTGGTAGCGGATAAGGTCCACTCCTTCTGCCTTGAGGTCGACCTGCCTTAGCGTGAGCTCGGCGCGGTCGTAGTGTCCATCTCGAACCAGAAGGGCAGCGAGCTCGACAAAGTCGACATCCGTCTCGTCCTGCTTCTTGTCTTCTTTGGGTTTGCCTTCTGCAGTAGCGGGCGCGAGTACGAGGGCAAGCGCACCGAGACAAGCCAATGTCAAACCGCGCGTTGGCCAACGCTGAGGGGAGAAGGTAAACATCTTAGTTCAGCCGAAAGCGGAGAGTTTGCTCGGCCCACATCGACACGGATTTGCCGTTGTAGGTGGGTGGGTCGAACTCCCACTGCTTGACCGCCGCGAGCGCCGGCTCCTCGAATAACCCTCGAGGGTCCGCTTCGAGTACCTTGGCGCGCGATACAGTCCCGCCCGTGTCGATGAGAATGCTCAACTTCACAAAGCCTTCGACGCCGCGTCGTCGCGCACCTTCTGGGAACTCAGGCTGCACCTGCCTGCGCGCCACGGGCTTACTGTCGACCGATTCAGCAGTCATCACCTGATTGTCGACGGTTTGCCCTAGCAGGGACGAGGCGCCGGACTGCAGGTCTCCCATGGCGAATGCTGGCAAGTCGAAGCTCAGGCCACTGAGAGCAGTACCAATGCTGGGCGCAGGCGCGTGGGAGGCTTGCCGGCGCTCCTGGGCGCGCGGCTTAGGTTTCTGACGCTGGGTGGGTTCTGGCTTCTTGGCTTGCTTTTCAATCGTGAACTGAACCGCTGCCGCTTTCGGGAGCTTCGGTGGTGGAGTTGAAAAGTTATTCATCGCCCACAAGAGACTCAGGACGATTCCGCCCCCCAGCACGGTGGAAGCCATCGCGACCGCGTGGCGCTTGAGGGTCGCGCGATCCATCAGCTGGCCTCTTTCTCAGTCGCCACGCCGACGTCGGTCGCGCCAGCAAGCCGGCACTGGTCTACGACCTCGATAAGCTTATCTGCTGGGATGTTCCGATCGGTGACGATCAGCACCTGTCCGTGGCCGGCTGCTTCGATCAGCTCACGCACGCGACTCTGCACCATCCACGGCCGCACGGGATTGCCGTCGACGTAAATAGTTTGACTGGCATCGATGGTTACCCGCACTTCCTTATTGGTGGCAGCTACTGCGCTCGCCGCGCCGGGTCGTTCGAGATCGACTTTCATGTCTTTGACGAACGTGGTCGATACCATGAAGAAGATCAGCAGAATGAACACCATGTCGATCAGGGGCGACATGTCGATCTCTGCAGTGGTCTCCTTACTTTCTCTACGACGTGCCATGACGATGCTCCTACTGCGCCTGAGGCACGGCCGAGCCGGTGCTGACCAGGTCTTTGATCCGTGCAAGCTCGCCAGCCAAAACAGTCTGGCGCTTATCGAGTGCGCGCCCGACGAGGATGCCCGGTACTGCCACGACCAAGCCCATCTGGGTGGTGAACAGTGCCTGCGAGATACCCCCTGCGATGCCGCCGGAAGCCGAATAGAGCGACATGTCCGCAAGCGAATCAAAGGTCTCGATCATGCCGAGAACCGTACCTAGCAGACCCGTGAGCGGCGCTGCGGCGACTACGCTCTTGATCAAGATACGCCCGCGCTTGAGATCTTGCTCGACCACTGCGCATGCATCGTCGAGGACGCGACGAGGGTTATCTCTCACATCCTGTACGGCACGCACGCAGAGGAAAGCAGCAGTATCTACGATGCCACGCGGTGCTAGGCCGGGGCCATTCGCGTAAGCCTTGAGCAGCTCGGTGACCGTGGCTGGTTGTCCGCGCTGAAGCAGCATGTAGCGGTACCCGAGCGCGTACCACAGCACGAAGGTGGCAACGGCCAGGGGGATCATGACCGACCCTCCCTTGTCGAAGTAGTCGAGCAGGCCCTCGATGATGTTACGTGCGTCCATTATTCAGCAGGCGCGAGATCCGCGCTCAGTCCGGGAGGGTCGATGCGCTGTGGGCGCTGCACGACGACCTTGCCGGCCGCGATGTTGGTAATGCGCAGTGCCGCCCGGTCCATGTCTGTCTTGATGCGTTCGGCCCAACCGCTGAGCACGTTGCCGAAGAGCAAGCCGGGTATGGCGACGATCAGACCGAACTCGGTGGTGATCAGAGCTTCCGAGATGCCGCCTGATAAAAGCTTAGGGTTACCCGTTCCAAACTCGGTGATCACATCGAAGGTCGAGATCATACCGGTCACGGTGCCCAGAAGACCTAGCAAGGGCGCAACCGCTGCGATCACCACGATCGCCTGGCCGAAGCGATCGATAGAGGGTGTCTCCTTGAGAATCCGTTCGGAGATGATGTCGTCCAGATGATCTCGCGATGCATCAAGGTGCTCAAGGGTGGCCTGCAGCACGCGGCCGGCGGCGTTGTTGGTCTTGGCACAAATCGCGATTGCTTTGTCGATGTCGCGCCTCTGTACGAGCGGTGCGAGCTGTTCGACCAGCCGTTCCGTATTGGAGGCCGAGCGCATGAGAATCACGATACGTGCGAGCACCATCAGCAGGGCAACGAGACCGATGGCAATGATGACCCAACCGATCACGCCACCCGCTTTGACGATGTCGGCTACGGTCTTTTCCTTGCGCTCTTCCACGCCCTTGTCGAGCGACTCGTAGAGGAAGATACCGAGCTTGGACAACCGCTCTCCGCCAGCGAGGGCCAGGGCGGCGGCCGTTCCATCTTCTGCTGGCCACAGCTTGAGCTTACCGCCGCCGACAGGAGCCAAAGCGCCGGATTGCGCGCCGGCGCCGTAGGCTGCGACGTTCCCCACGTGAACCACTTTGCCTTGGATCAACTTGCCTGCCGCGTCGAAGTACTCTCCCTGCGCGACTCGAACCTTACCGTACTGATCGAGGAGCTCGAGTGCCTTGCCAAAGGCGAATCCAAGCTGCTTGACCTGGGCGGCCGGGTCGGCTGTACCTTCGTCTGCGATCGCCGGTAGCGCGATATGACCCTTTTCAAGCTGGGCCGCTGCTTGGGTAAGCGTATTGGAAAGGACGTCTTCGCCCTCGGAGACCGTCTCGATCGCACGCTCTGCATCCGCGAGTTGCAGGGCAAGTTGGTCGGCCTCGACGCCGATCGCCATCAGCCGGCCTTGCAGATTATCGAGCTCGCCCGCAGCCGCGCGAGATTTCTCTGCGGTTTGTCGATCGATCTCCGCGACCCGCTGGGTGAGGGTGCGCTTCTCTGCTTCGAGGAAGGCAAACTCCTTACGGTACGCGCGGTCTAGATCAGTCCCCGCTGGTTCGGCCTGAGCACGGCCGCTGAACGCGATAAGGGCGCTAAGGCTCAAAACGGAAAAACATAGGATGCGACAACGCATGATCATCGGCCTTCCGGCAGCGCATTGGGCAGCTCGAAGTAGCCCACGCGAATCTGCTTTTTGAACTGCTCGAGCAGCGAGCGAATCTGCTTCTTCTCTTCTGCACCCGTCACCGGCTCAAAGCTCCAGCTGCCGTTTCGGCGCACGGTGTGACCCACCACGTCGTCGGCGGTCTGGAAGTAGAGCATCACCATGCCGACGCGCGCGACGTCTGCGAGTTGTTCCTCGTCTCCGAGCGAGATGCTTTGACGATACAAGCCGCTCTCGCGCGTAAGTCGGAACTCGTCTTCCATGAAGCTCCAGAGTCTGCCCATGGCGCGCTCAGGGCCCAAGAGGCCACTGCGCACTTGCTCTTCGATCTTGTCGAGCTCGGCCAGTCGCTCAGCGCGCCGAAACGGTAAGCTGCGTTGCACGTAACCGCGCACCCGGTCGAGCTCTGTGCTGAACATCGGCTTGAGTGCTTCGCCTTCGGCAGCCTCCGCCGAGAGTCGTTCACGTCGTTCTTGCACGCTGCTGCGCAGCTTCTTGAGACGCAGCTCCTCGCGGGCGATCTCGAGCTCCACATCGGCCTTTTGTCGCGCCCGAGAGCGCAGGAGATCCTGCTGTTCGGTCGTCTTGGTGGCGACCTGGCCCGAAAGCTCTTCCACGCTGCCGCGCAGGTCGGAGAGGCGCTGGGCGAGATTAGCGACGTCGTCCGCAAGCACAGGTGCGGCGATCATCGCGCCTGCGAGCACGCCTGCAGATACGAGCATGAGCGTGCCGACACGAAGTTTACGGCTGGGTAGGGTCGGCATAGCCTTTCAATCCGGGGCTCCCATGGCGCCCCTTAGCGACGTTACAAAGGCGGCAGCCGCCCTCGGCTGGAGGAGGACTGCGCATCTATGGAGTTCGTAATCCGCTCGCGTCACAGGGCGTCAGCGAACGCGTGACGTTTTGGTGACGGGGAGAACGGGTCCGGCGCCGTTTACAAGTTCCAGGTCAGGTCGATCGAGACATCGATCCCGGGGCGAAAACTCTGAAAGACGACCGGGCCCTGGAGCATTCGACGCTCGCTGTTGAGCAGGTTCTTGGCCTTGCCGCTCAGCCGGAAGCCCTGCTTAAGCTCCTTTGAGATGACGAAGTCGAGCTGGTGAAAGGGCTGCTCGATCACGTCAGCTAGGCCCATCACGCCCACGCT
>JBBSJC010000296.1:0-9623 GCA_038257655.1 Polyangiales bacterium
ATCCATCGCGACGTGTCGCCCCATAACTTGTTTGTGAGCTACGAGGGCAGCGTCAGCGTGGTCGATTTCGGCATCGCACGCGCTTCGGACCGCATTCAACACACCGCCACTGGCGTGCTCAAGGGCAAGTTCTCGTACATGGCACCCGAACAGATTCGGCAGCTCGAGATCGATCGCCGCGTGGACGTGTGGTCGCTTGGCGTGTGCTTGTGGGAGACGTTGACGCTCGAACGCCTGTTCGTGCGCAACAGCCAAGCCGACACGTTGATGAGCGTGATGATGGATAGCGTCAAGCCACCCTCTGAATCGCACCCTGGCGTTCCCAAAGCACTCGATGCGATCGTAATGAAGGCGCTGGCACGCAGTCCGGCACAGCGTTACGCCACCGCGCGCGACCTCGGACGCGACCTTACCAAGTTCGTACGCGAAAGCGGCGAGGCGATGGACACAGTCGAGGTCGAACAATGGCTTTCTCGGCTATTTCCACGCGAAATCGAGGCCAATCGCACGCTGTTGCGCAACGCGCGCCTGGCGTCGATGGAAGAGTCGCAGTGGTTCGAAGGCACGCCTGCCGGACTTGCGCGTACGCCAACGCGCTCGGGTGCGATGTTGCGCGCCCGTTCGATGACGCCGGCCGGCACTGGTCGACACCCTCCGGTGATGATCTCTTCGACACCCGACAACGACGTGTCCGTGTCGCACGAGCCGATGCCGATCCCGCAGCGCACAGCAGGCCCTCATGCGAGGCGTTCGCAGAAGCTTGGCGCAGTCGCCGTGGCGCTGTGCCTTGGCGCGCTGGCGGCAGCTTATGTGAACTGGGGCATCGCTCCGGCACCCGAGGATCAAGTAAGCGTTGCAGCAACAGCGCCAGCCACGGCACAACGGCCGCAGCAAGCACCTGTCACGAACGCAATCCCGATCGCCGGTGTGTTGTCCAATGAGCCACAAATAGACGAGCCTTCGCAGCAGATCACGGCGCCAACCGCGTCCAAACCTGTCGCAAACACCCTGCCTAAATCGGCGCGTGCAGTGCAAACTCGCGAGCAACCCATGGGCCCAGCTGTTATCAAACCAGGCATTGCGAGTGCCGCGCGTGGCGCGCCCGCGACGAGAGCCGAGGCTTCTAACCCCAGCGAGAAGCCTGCGGAGCTCGCAGCTGCACCCATCGTTCTTGAACCCAAGGTTCCTGCAGACAGCCTGCCCTCCCCAGGTGATGCGGTCGTGCCCGCGGTTCCAGAAGCAGCACCGGACACGTCGCGCGCGGCTCCTACTATCGCTAAAACAGTGGGCGTGCCCAGCGCGCCAGCACCGGTAGCACCGCAGAAACTCGACGGAGTAGCTAAGGTCACAGCGCTTGAGGTGGAGGGTTCATTGGGGACTGGTGTAGTGGGTCGTATGCTGTCGCGTGCCGAGCCACTACTAAGAAGCTGCTATGTCGCGGCAGCCAAGCGCGCAGGTCAGAATCAGTATCTTCCGCTGCCAGTTTCTCTCACCATCGATGAGACTGGAGCGGTACGGCACATTGAATCCGGCAAGCACCCGTTGAATGGTTTGCCCGATTGCGTTGCGGCGGGGCTCAAGCGTATGCGCTCGGATCGCAAGCCCGACGTGGGCGTCGTGCAAGTCCGTTTCTCGGTAGGTTTCAAAGCACCGTGAGGATCCCTCCAGAATGCCAAGCGAAGCGCCGTACAGTTCTACCGCGATGTATCAGTTCGGAGAGTTCGTGCTCGACACGCAGCTATTTCAGCTGCGGCGTTCAGGTGAAGTCATTCCGCTCGAGCCCAAGGTTTTCGATGTTCTGCGTTACCTTGTAGAGCATCACGATCGCGTCGCGACCAAGCGCGAGCTGCTCGATGCGCTGTGGCCGAGTGAAGTGGTGACCGAGGCGGTTTTACCCACGAACATCAACGCGTTGCGCCGCGCGCTCGGGCAACAGCGCGGCGACAAGCAACCGATCGAAACCGTGCATGGTCGCGGTTACCGCTTTTCGATGTCGGTGACGCGCTCGATGCCGCCGCGTGCGCCATCGCAGAGCTCGCTGCCGCCGGCGCTTCCTGTGCATTCACTCTTCCCGTCTTCTGATCTGGAAGACCACGAACCGTTTGTAGGTCGCGCGTCCGTGCTCAGTCGCTTGAAGCGCTGTCTTGTGCGCGCACTCGGTGACCAAGGTCAGATCTGCGTGCTCGGGGGCGAAGCGGGCATCGGCAAAACCCGCACCGCGCAGCGCGTGGCAGACCTCGCGCGTGCCCACGGAGCCGACGTGTGGCTGGGCTCCTGTCACGAGGGCGAGGGCGCGCCAGCCTTTTGGCCATGGACGCAGGTGCTGCGTTCCGCCTTGTACAGCGAAGGCCCCGAAGCCCTGCGCACCTGGCTTGGGCCGGCCGTGCTCGATGTGGTGCCGTGGCTGCCGGAGCTTGCGCAGGGGCTCGATGCCAATACGCCGGCCGTGTCGGCGACCTTTGAGCATGCGAGCTTTCGTGCGCTCGATGCCGTCTCGCGTTTGTTGACCGCGTCGAGCCGCGCCCGCCCGCGCGTGGTGCTGCTCGAAGACATGCATCGTGCGGACGAGGCTTCGTGGCAACTGCTGCGTTTGCTCGCGCCGACCCTCGAACGTTGTGCGGTGTTGATCATCGTCACCCTGCGCAGTCGCGACGACCTTACTATTGCTGCGCCCGTGGAGCGCAACGTGGATGCCCTGTCGCGCACGCCGTTGTGCCATCGCTTCTACTTGCGCGGTCTCGAAGAAGCGGAGACTGCGGAGCTTGCGCGCGCGTTACTCGGCGAGGTGCCCGATGCGCTCGTGCGCACGCTGCATGAGAAGGCCGGCGGCAATCCGTTGTTCATTCACGAGCTGGCTGAATGGATGGCCTCGCGCGGCGGCCCGGATGCATCGCCGCTGCAAGACATGCCTGATCTCGCACCGCCCGAGATGGTGCGTCACGTACTGAGGCGTCGCGTGGAGCGCCTGGGACCCGAAGCGACGCGCGTGCTCGAAGTGGCCGCCGTGGTCGGTTCGATGTGGGACGCCGCGATTGTGCAAGCGGTGACGGGCTTGCCCCGTGAGAGTGTGCTCGGCGTGATCGACCTCGCGCTCGAGCAGCGGATCGTGGTGTCGGTGACGGCGCGCGTCGATGCCTACAAGTTCTCCCATGACTTGTTGCGCGACACGCTGTACGCGGATTTGCCCACGGCGTTGCGCAAACGTCTGCACTTACTGACGGCCGCGCAGATCGAAGAGCGCACCGCGTGGCTCGGTGCGGAGGCTGTGCGCGAGGTGGCGCATCACCTTTATCAAGCGTTGCCAGATGGCGATCCTGCCCATGCGATCGAGTGGTTGCGACACGCGGCGGAGGTCTCTGAAGCCACGCACGCCTTTGAAGATGCCGCGCGCTATTACCGCTGTGCGCTCGATGCGACCCGCATGTTGCCGGCAGCCGATCCGACGCTGTCGGGCGTGCTTGCTGGTGCACGAACGCGTGCCCTCGAGAGTGCGCGTCGCTCGCGACTCGTCAGCTGATGCTCGGCTGCTGCAGCCGATGACCTGAGTGTTTAGGCTTCGGCCATCTTGGGGGGGGCCACCGCGGGCGCCGGTTGAATGCTGCGCATGCCGAGCGCGCACAGCAACGCCAGCAGATTGATCAATGCGCAAGCGATGAACGGCGTCTCGGGACTGAACACCGTGTAAAGGGCGCCCGCTAGTGCAGGACCGAACACGCGACCCAAGCTCGACATGCTCTGATTGGCGCTGAGCGTTTCGCCCTGTCGGGATGGATCGGCCAAACGCGAGATGTACGCTGATAGCGAGGGCTGGGTGAGCCCGTTGCCGATCGCGATAAGACAGCTGACGACGATCAGCATCGGCACGCCCACGCGCGGCGCGAGCGCAAAGCCCGCAAAACCGAAGGCAAGAAAACATAGGCCGGTGATCGCGAGCGACGTCTCTTTGTAGCGTCCGGAGGCGCGGCGCATGAAGCCGCCTTGGACGGCGGCGCCCGTGGCGCCCATCAACATGAACATCCAGCCCACTTGCTTGGTGCTGAAGTGAAATGCGTCGCTCGCATACAGGGCGTACGTCATCTCGAGCCCCGAGAACGCGAGGATGATCAGAAAGCTCGTCGCTACGGCACGCGACACGCCGGGCGTCGAGAACGTGTCGCGTAGGGCTCGCAGGTTGAGCGGCGACAGGGATCGCGTCGATAGCTTGCGGCGCTCTGGCGGCAGCGATTCCGGTAGCCGGAAAAATGCCCAGATCAAGTTCACGGCACTCAGGCCGGCGGCGACGAAGCAGGCCCAGGGCCCTTCACGACCGTTGATCGTGTGATGGGCAAGTAGGCCGCCGATTGCGGGTCCGATCAGAAAGCCCAGGCCGAACGCGATGCCGAACAGGCCCATGCCTTTGACGCGTTCTTGCGGCGTGGTGATGTCTGCGATGTAGGCGCTGGCGGTGCCGAGGTTGGCGGTCGCTACGCCGCTCAACATGCGCGCTGCGAACACCCAGATGATCGTATCGGACCAGGCGAGGGCACCGCCCAGGGCGAGCATGGTGACCGCCGTGAAGAAGATCGAGCTGAGCATCACTGGCCGGCGCCCGATGCGATCAGAAAGCCTGCCCCAGCCGGGCATGCAGAGAAACTGCATCGCCGAGTAGCTCGCGCCGAGCAGGGTCGTCACCCATTCTGTAACCCCGAACGCATCCCGCGCCACCAACGTAAGGAACGGCATGACGATGCCGAAGCCGAGCAGGTCGATGAAGATGGTCAGGAAGATGACGCCGAGAGAAGGGCGCTGTTTCATGCTGGTGTCGGCGATCTAGCACAGCTGGGCTCAGCACAGGGCGTGCGCGTTTGACGCGCTGCGCCGGGCTTTGGTCGGTGACCCAGCGCTGGGGTATGCGGATCTGGCGGCGAGTGTGAGTTCGCGCTAGATGCCGCGGCCCGAGAGGAGTCCACGTGCAGATCGATAAGCGCCGCCTCACGCATCTCAGAGCCCTGGAGGCCGAAAGCATACACATCTTTCGGGAGGTTGCCGCGGAGTTCGAAAAGCCGGTGATGCTGTACTCGATCGGCAAGGACTCGTCGGTGCTCGTGCGCCTGGCGATCAAAGCCTTTCATCCAGCGCCCGTGCCGTTTCCGCTGCTGCACATTGATACCACTTGGAAGTTTCGCGACATGATCTCGTTCCGCGACAAGTTCTGTCGTGAGAGCAAGCTCGACCTGATCGTGCACTCGAATGCGGACGGCATGCGCGACAATATCAACCCCTTCGATCACGGCTCGGAGAAGTACACGACCGTGATGAAGACGCAGGCGCTGGTGCAGGCGCTGACCAAGCACGGGTTCGACGCGGCCTTTGGCGGCGCGCGACGGGACGAAGAAAAGTCGCGGGCGAAGGAACGCATCTACAGCTTTCGCGATCGCTTTCAGCAGTGGGATCCCAAAAATCAGCGGCCTGAGCTGTGGAATCTCTACAACGCCAAGGTGAACAAGGGCGAGAGCATTCGCGTGTTCCCGATGTCCAACTGGACCGAGCTCGATATCTGGCAGTACGTGTATCTCGAGAACATCCCGATCGTACCTCTGTACTTCGCGGCCAAGCGGCCCGTGGTCGAGCGTCAGGGCTCGCTTATCATGGTCGACGATGATCGCATGCGGCTTTTGCCGGGCGAAGTGGCGATGGAGAAGTCGATTCGCTTTCGCACCCTCGGTTGTTATCCGTTGTCCGGGGCCATCGAGAGCACGGCCACGAATCTGCCCGAGATTATCCAAGAGATGCTGCTTACGCGGCATTCGGAGCGACAGGGGCGATTGATCGATCACGATCAAGCCGCATCGATGGAGCGCAAGAAGCGCGAGGGGTACTTCTGATGTCGTCCGATGAAACGCTGATCGAACAAGACATCCTCGGCTTTCTCGCCAAACACGAATCGAAAGAGCTGCTCCGCTTCGTGATCGTCGGCTCGGTCGATGATGGTAAGAGCACGCTCATCGGCCGCATGTTGTTCGAGCTCAAGGCGGTCTACGAAGACCAGCTCGAGGCTGTACGCAAAGCGACGACGATGGTCGGGGTACCGATCGATTTTTCGCTGATCACGGACGGGCTCGAAGCCGAACGCGAGCAGGGCATCACGATCGACGTGGCTTACCGTTACTTCACCACGGAGAAGCGTAAGTTCATCGTCGCCGATACGCCTGGTCACGTGCAGTACACGCGCAACATGGTGACGGGTGCGTCCACGGCCGACGTGGGCATCATTTTGATCGACGCGCGGCTTGGTGTGCTCGAACAATCGCGGCGCCATGCTTACATCGCTTCGCTACTCGGTATCCCGCACTTGCTCGTGGCTGTGAACAAGATGGACTTGGTCGAATACGGCCAAGCGCGCTTTGACGCCATTCGCCAGGAGTTTCGCAGCTTCTGCGATGGCCTGCACTTCAAAGACGTGACGTTCGTGCCCGTCAGCGCCTTGCTCGGCGAAAATGTCGTGCAGCGTGCCGAGCACATGGATTGGTACACAGGCCCCACCGTGCTCGGGTTCCTCGAGATCGTACCGATTGCGGAAGACCGCAACCTCAAGGACTTTCGTTATCCCGTGCAGGGCGTGCTGCGGCCCGACCTGAATTACCGCGGGTTTTCCGCGCAAATCGCGAGTGGTACGGTCAAAAAGGGTGACACCGTGATGGTGCTTCCCTCGGGCAAAACGTCGAAGGTCAAAGCGATCGACACCTACAACGGCGAGCTCGAAGAAGCGTTCACGCCGCAGAGCGTGACGATCAGACTCGAAGACGAAATCGATTGTTCGCGCGGTGACATGCTCGTGCATCCGAACAACCGTCCGCGGGTCGGCCGCAGCTTTGACGCCCATGTGGTGTGGATGCACGAGCGTCCGCTCGATCCCGAAAAGAGCTACTTCCTCAAGCACACGACTCAGATGGTGCGCATGCAGGTGCAGAAGGTGCACCATCGTGTCGATCTTACCAAGCTCGAGAGCGCGCCCGCCGATACGCTGCGCCTGAACGAAATCGGTAAGCTGAGCATCACCTGCCACCGCCCGATCTACTTCGACGCCTACCTCGACAATCGCACCACGGGTGCCTTCGTGATCGTCGACTCGCTGAGCAACAGCACCGTCGGCGCTGGCATGATCGACAAGGACGAGGGCGATCAGGACTTCGAAGCGGCGATGAAAGAGCTGCGCGCGGGATCGGGCCTGGCCAATCAGACCCAGGTCAGTCCACGCGAACGGCGCGAACACTTGGGGCAAACGGGCGTGGCGGTCTGGCTGACGGGGCTTCCGGGCTCGGGCAAGGTCACGCTCGCCTATGTGCTTGAGCGCAAGCTATTTGACCTCGGACATTCGGCCCACGTGCTTTCGCCTCAGGGCGAGAATCTGCAAGCGATCGGCGTCGCCGCCAAAGCCTGCACCGATGCGAGCTTGATTACCGTGTGTGCGCTGCCGAGTAAGACGCGCGCCCAGCGCGCCGTGGTGCGCGACAAGGTGGGCGCTGAGCGTTTCGTCGAAGTGTTCGTCGACGTCGACGCCGCACTGTGTCGCGAGCGCAAGCCTGACGGTGACTTCGCGGGGTTTGAGCCGCCCGAGTCTGGGGCCCTGGTCTTGAACATGAACGATGCGCGCGTGGAGAAAGCGGTCGATCAGATTATCGCGCTGCTCGCCAAGCGCGGCCAAGTCGATCTCGGCTGAGCGCACGCTCGGACTATTCGGGCGGCGGTGTAAGGCAGCGCTTGGCAAGCGGTTTGAACTCGCTCGCAACGCCCAGCTCAAAACCGCCTTGTTGCCAGGCGCTGAACACCGCGCGTTGCTCTTGGCTCAGCGTGAACGTACCGGGGAAATCCGGGCAATCCGCGTCGAGTGGCATGGATTCGCTCACAACGGCCTCGACCACCTGCTGATTGAACGTCAGCAAGTCGTTTTCGGTTTCAAGCGAGAACGACCCAAAGCCGCCGGTCATGTGGCAGCGGATGCAATAGGCGTCGATCAGCGGACGCACGTCGCGGTGGTAAGTGACGACTGGCTTAGAACCGTCATCCTCTCCGCAGGCGGCGCCAACCAGGCAAGTGATGAGGCTGCACACGCGCAGCGATGGGAAACAACGCATGCGCACATTCAACCATGAACCTCGGGATCGCGACAAACGGTAGTGGGTCGCGACTACTCGCGCCCTGCGATCTACGGTGCGAAGGCGGGTGCGTTCTCAATCGCTTCTGTCGCGACGAGCTCCGCGGTCAGGCGGCTTTTTCCGGCGTCGACTCGAAACGCCTTGGCAAAACGATGGGTCGCGTTGGGCTCGAGGATGGTCTGGGTGTGGTACCAGTCGCCTTGCACGCGACTGTGGTCGACGTCGAGTAGCACGTAGCCCCGGCGCTCGAGATCAACCCACTTCATGTGCGCGTTCAGCGTCAACACCAAGCCTCCCAGGCCCCCCGCCAGAAACTCCAGCGCCGGCGAGGTCACCGAGCTGCACACGTACTCGACCGCCAGGGCGCCCTCGCTCGTGGCGCTGTTGTACATGGTCGGATCCTTCGGAACTTCGATAGCCCAGGAGGAATGGATGTCGCCGGTGAGCACCACCAAGTTATCGATGCCCTCTTCTTCGACGTAGTTGAGCAAGCGATCGCGCTGGGCGGTGTAACCATCCCATTGATCCGGATTGGCCGTGGTGAAGCCGCCGATCCTGAGCTGCCCCATCATCACTTGCTGGCCGAGCAGTCGCCAGGTAGCGCCGCGTTTTTTGGAATTGGACAGTTGCTCTTCGAGCCAGCTTGCCTGCTCGTCACTCATCAGCTTGCGCTTGGGGGAGGTGGCCTGGTTGCGATTCTGTGCATCTCGACCGGCGCGGGTCTCCAGCATCACCAAGTCGCACAAGTCTCCATAACTGAAGCTGCGGTAGATCTTACTGTCATCCGCCGCGTCCAAGTCGCGGATGGGCATCCACTCGTGATAGGCGCGATAGGCTCCTGCCTTACGGTCGGCGTAGATGCCTTCGCTGGCTTCCGTGTGATTTTGTGCGCCATCGGTCCACGCGTCGTTGGCGATTTCGTGATCGTCCCAGACGGCGATGAATGGGTGCTGACGATGGGCTTCGTTGAGGTCGGGGTCGGTCTTGTACTGTTTGTGGCGCGTTCGGTAGTCCTCGAGCGTAAGGAGCTCGTGGGCGGGGTCGTGGGCGCGACCGAGATCCATATTGTTATAAACGTCGGGGCCGTATTCGTAGATGTAGTCGCCGAGATGGACGACCGCCTCGATGTCCTGTCGTGCGGCCACGTGGGCGTACACGTTGAAAAAGCCGAGCGCGTAGCAAGAGCAAGACACGACGGCGAAGCGCGCTCGCTCGAGTGCTCCCTCAGGTAGCGTGCGCGTGCGGCCGACTGCAGAGAGCATGGACGGCTGCGCAGGATCGACGAACTGGTAGTAATACGTCGTGCCCGACTGTAGGCCATCGACGTCGACTTTGACCGTGTAGTCGCGGTCGCTGCTGGTCATGGCGCGACCCTTACCGATGACGTTGTTGAGCTCCCAGTCGCTTGCGACGACGAAGTCCACCAATAGCTCGGTGCCCGGCGTGAGCATCAAATCGTCAGGCGTGACACCCAAAGGCGCAATCACG
>JBBSJC010000297.1:0-9578 GCA_038257655.1 Polyangiales bacterium
GTTTCGCGAAAAGCGCTTGCAGCTGTTCGGTGCGCTGGCCCATCCCAACCTCGCGCTACGCCTGTCACGGGTACTTTCCATCTACGCCTAAGGGACTGGGATGAAGCAATCACATCGCCTCGACGCCGACGCATCCCCGCCTGCGGCGTTGCGAAACCTTGAAATACAGGCAGTATTCCGGCGGCTTCGCGCCTTGCAGGCGGGGCGCCTCGACGCCGATCCGACCTGATTGTTTCATCCCAGTCCCTAAGGAGAACGCATGGATATCGACCAGCCCCACGTCCTAGGAATCGAAGAAGCCCGCGCCCGCGTGCGTGCGCTCGGTGAATACCTGTCGATGAAACACGGCATGACGATCGAATGGCTCGATGAGAACTGCGCGCGCATCCGCGGCAAGTACACGGTGGTCAATATCGACGCGGAAGCGCGCATCGAAGCAGGCCGCGTGCACGTCACGGGCAAAGATCCGGGCATGTTGTGGCGCATGCCGGCCAAGAAGTACGTGAGCAATAAGCTCGCAACGTATCTGGGACCAGAGTTACCGGTCGTCTAACCGTTCCGGCGAGGCGAAGCCTTACCGAGTCTGCTCACGCGGCACGAACCTGAAGCCGCGCGTCGGAGGTCTCATGGATGCGTCGGCCACAGTCACCTTCGGAATCGCTGGCCTCGCTCTTACGGTGGCGCTCTTGTTCGTGTGGGCCTTCGGCGTCGCCCGCGGACGGCTGGGCGGAAGTAGCCTTACTGCAAGCCTTGAGGGCGGGCTGGGCGCCGCGGCGTGGATGGCGATTTTCGGCGGTATCGCGGCCACGGGTTGGCTCGCGCGTACGGACCTGCGTCCGCCCCCGGGCTTGCTCATCTTCGTCGGCACCTTCGGTCTAGGTCTCGCGTTGGGATTGGGGCGGGTAGGAGACACGTTTGCGCGGGGCTTACCGCTAAGCTGGCTCGTGGCTGCCCAATGCTTTCGTTTACCCCTCGAATTGGTGATGCACGAAGCTGCACGCGAGGGGACGATGCCGCTGGAGATGTCTTTTTCTGGTTACAACTTCGACATCATCACGGGCGCGAGCGCTGTGATCGTGGCCGGCGTGTTGGCAATCGGACGCGCCCCGCGTGGACTTGTGTTCGCATGGAATGTGCTGGGCTGCGTGCTGCTGTTCTGCATCGCGTTGATCGCCTTTTTGAGCACGCCTATGGTGCACGCGTTTGGTACGGACCCTTCGCACCTCAATACGTGGGTTACCCACTTCCCTTTCGTTTGGTTGCCCAGCGTGATGGTGGCTTTCGCCTTATTCGGGCACATCGTCGTCTTTCGCGCGCTACTCGGGTCCAACACTAGATAGAGTAAGAGCGGGCGAGACATACCTGCGCCGCTCATGTCGCGCATGGGCACACGCTTCAGCACCACGCGCGCGGAAAAGTGCGGGCTCACATGCAAGGCGACCTACAGCCTGTGCAAGTTGTGCAGCAGGCTACGACTGGTCCGTGCCAATAAGGGGCATGCCCCGAATTGCTGCAGCCCTGCTGTTGAGCGTGTGCCTCTGTTCTGCCTGCGGACGTCTTGGGTATGCGCTCCAGCAGGTCGAAGCGTCGAACGACGAAGCGGCCGGCACACCCGCGACGCAACCCCGGGATGATGCTGACGACGCCGATGCGTCGCTGACGGAAATGACCGAGCCGGCCGCCCCAGAGCGCGATGCCGGCGCAGCGCTTCCAGATGCCATGACACCACCCATCGCTGCCGACGCCGGTCTTCCCCCTTCGGACGCAGGACCGGCGGTGGCGCCCGACGCTGGAGCGACGTCATGCGCGGGCGCCTCGGCGTTCGGACTTTGTTGGTATCTGGGTGAGCCCGGCGCATCGTGTATCGACACGTGCGGAGCGCGTGGCGGTGTCGATGCTCGCACCGCGAACTACGTGGGCGTGCCCGCGCAGGGCGGAAGCCCCGAAGAGTGCCAGACGATTCTCAACGCGCTCGGAGCCACCGAGACTGTCACCCTAGGCTTTCGCAACGACGGCTTGGGCTTTGGTTGCCACCGTTGGGACGACGGCGTGAACTGGTGGATCGACATGCCAGCCTTTGATCAGGCCGCGGCCGGCTACCCGGCTCAGGTCGTGTGCGCCTGTCAGGAGTAAACCAGCAGCCCGCCGACGCGCGCACACAAGTTAGTTAAGATCCGCGTTGCGCTGCAGCCAACGCTGGGCCCGCGCGCAATGCGCATGATTCGCCGTAATGTACGGCTGGGTTTCACCCCTGCGTTGGGTGAATCGGCAATGCACGCGTCCGTCCTCGCTACTAGATAACAGCGGACGGCATGCACGCCCGCCGAGGAGAAGAGAACGTGATGATACGTAAAGCTTGGGTCGCCGCTGCCATGGTATGTGCGACCCTGATATCGAGCCAAAGCGCCAGCGCCCAAGCAGTACAACCAGGAGCGCCGCTTGCAGGCGAGGAACCCGTTCGTTACACCGGGCCTGGCAAGCACTCGGTCAACCTGAGTCCACTCGGGCTGCTCTTTGGCTCGTACAATATTAACTACGAGTATCTGCACAACGGTACGCACGGCGTGCTCGCCGAAGCCGGCTTTGCTTACTCGCGGAATGATGACGTGACGACATCCTCCCTGGGCGGCTCGGCGGGCTACCGCTGGCACTGGCGCGGCGAGCAGAACTCAGGCTTTCTGGGAGCAAACGTAGGCTACGCGAGCGGCTCGGGCAGTGCCACCATCGACGGCGATGACTTTGAGCTAGACGTCTCCCGGTTCTTCGTGGTCGGCAACATCGGCAAGCGCTGGGCCTGGGACTTCGGCCTGAACCTTACCTTTCGCATTGGCGCCGGTTACGGCAGCTGGGATGTGTCGACGAACAGCAGTGACCCGGGCGCGCGCGAAGCCGTACAAGACGTGCAAGACTTTCTCGAGCTGATTCCAATCGCGCTCGATGGTGAGCTATCGCTCGGCTGGGTCTTCTGATTCGGCACACGAAAGGGGTGAACAGCTTACGTAGTGAAGCCCCGCGCGCTGGAAGAAGTCGATCGAGTCTGGGTCGCCCCCGTGCTCTCCGCATACGCCGAGCTTGATCTCGGAACGCGTCTTTTGGCCACGTTCTTTGGCGAGGGCCACGAGCTCGTCTACACCGTATTGGTCGAGGGATACAACGGGCTTTTCGCTAGCACCCATTTTTCAACGTAAACCGGCAGAAATGACTTGTCGGCGTCGTCGCGGCTTATCCCCAAGGTCGTTTGCGTCAAGAACGAAGCGCAAATTCTTCGCCTGCAAGTAAAGAAGCGCAGCGTTTGCGCGAAATAGGGACAGAAGTTGCGGATCTTGGGCCGTTGCCGATTGGCACCAAGATTGCGATGGGCCCGGGCAGATGACCGGCCTGTTGCTAGCTGCATTTTCAGGCATGAGCCTTGCGCTTCTCAGCAGCGCCCATTGCGCCGTAATGTGCGGCCCGCTGGTCATGGCTTCGAGCGCGCGCAGCGGCGGGGGTGGGACACGCTACTTCATTGGCCGCTTGGTAAGCTATACCTTGCTCGGAACGCTCGCGGGCAGTAGCGCTCGAGTCCTTACCTTACTTGGTCCCGCCAAGTGGGTCGAAGCGAGCGTGTCATGGCTATTCGCGCTGGCTCTGCTCGGTTCCGCTTGGCATTACCTAAGGCCGCGCCGAGAGCTTACCCCGCTCAAGCTGCACAAGAAGCCACGCGTCAAGCTTACCAGCCGTGTGCTCGCCGCCTCCGCACAAGACCCGCTCTTACTTGGGGCTGTCACCGCCCTGTTGCCGTGCGGTGTGCTTTTGACTGCGGTCCTGGCGGCGGCCGCGCTTGGATCGCCCGCTCTGGGAGCCGTCTCGATGGCTTCGTTTGCGAGTGTGTCTGGTATAGCGTTGGTAGGCCTCTCCAGACTTGGTCGCCACCTTTCGCTAGGCACCTTAGGGCGACGCGTGCTGGCGGTGGGCTTACTCGCAGGCTCAGCGGTGATGGTATGGCGACCGATTCCGACCTTACGTAGCGATACGAATGTACCTGCCTGTCATACCCCGTCAGCGCAGGCCCAATAATGCAAGTCGCTGTCCGCATCCCGACCCCCGTGCAGGAGGCCGCAAGCGACGCACTATGCGCGCACTGTCAGCAACCGCTCGCGCGCGGCTCCCACGAAGCTTTCTGTTGTCGTGGCTGTGAGCGCGTCCATGACCTTTTGAGCGCTTCTGGACTTGAACGTTACTACGTCTTGCGCGGTGACAACCAGCTCGCCCCTGTCGGCGATCAGGGCACAGGTCAGCTTAGCTGGCTCGACGCACTTGAGTCGAAGACCGAGGGCCAGCTCGTGCGCAAGGTCGCGCTCGATGTGCAAGGGATCCAGTGCGGAGCCTGTGTATGGTTGATCGATGCCTTGTTTCGGCGCGCTCCCGAGGCCTACCGGTGCGAGGTCAACCCTGCGCTCGGTCGCCTCGTTTGCAGCGTGGGGCCCGCGTTTTCTCTGCGCGAGTTCGTTTCGGGCGTCGAGCAGTTCGGCTATCGCCTGGGCCCCCCTTCCAAGGCGGCCGCGACGCACACGGACGGGCTGGTTCTGCGCACGGGCATCTGTCTGGCCCTGGCGGCCAACACGATGTTTCTAAGCGCAACCACCTACTTTGGACTGTCCCAGGGACCGATCTTCGAGTTGGTCCAAAATGCAAGTTTTGCCTTAGCGACGCTGAGCGCTTTGGTAGGCGGCAGTTACTTCGTCGACCGCGCGTTCCAGGGGTTGCGTCGCGGTGTGCTGCATCTTGACCTTCCCATCGCGGTGGGAATGGGCCTGGCGTACGCGGGATCAGTGTGGTCCGTGTATTTCGGTGGCGGTCATGCGAGCTATCTCGATACCGTCAGCGTGTTCATCGCGCTGATGTTGGTCGGGCGCCTGCTCCAGGAGCGCCTGGTTGAAAAGAACCGGCGCCAGCTGCTCGCAAGCGATGGCGCAAGTGGACTGCTCGCTCGCCGCGTACGCGACGGACGCATCGAGCTTACTGCCTGCCCTACCCTCATGTTAGGCGATGAGTTGCTGGTGTGTCCCGGTGAGATCGTCCCCGTCAACGCTCGCCTGAAAGACGACCATGCCGAGTGCTCTCTCGATTGGATAAGCGGCGAGAGCGAGCCCCGTGCCTTTGTGCGTGGTGCGCAACTTCCCGCGGGTGCGATCAATGTGGGCAAGAATGCCCTGTCGCTCACTGCACTAGCTAGCTTCGACAGGTCTGATTTGGACGTCTTGCTGCGCGACGACCAGAGCCACAAAGCTCGTGTTTCGGGCGACTTCTGGGATGCGTTGTCGCGCATCTATGTTGTGCTCGTGTTGGTTGCGACCGCGGTCGGCGCCGCGCTCTGGATAGCGCGAGGAGCAGCGCTGATTCAGGTACTCGATGTTACGACTGCGGTGTTGGTCGTCACCTGCCCGTGTGCATTCGGCATCGCAACCCCGCTCGCCTACGAGCTGGCCGTCAACGGGTTGCGCAAGGCGGGCCTGTTCGTGCGCGATGGCAGCTTCTTTGATCGCGCCGCGGGCGTCACCCGCATCATCTTCGACAAAACGGGCACGCTCACGACCGGAACGCTAGTGCTGCAGACGCCGCAAGCGCTCACGATGCTGAGCGACGACGCGCGCCAAGCTCTGTACGATCTTAGCGCGCGCAGTAACCATCCCAAAAGCGCGGCTGTCGCCAACGCGCTGCGCGAGCTCAGCGCTGACATACGCCTGAGTGATGCTCAGGTTACCGAAATCCCCGGACGCGGCCTGACTCTGAGCCGGGGTGCCATCGTGTACCGCTTTGGCGAACCACGCTGGGCCATGGGCGTGCACAACACTCAGATCGACGATTCCCCTGCTGGTCCGGTGGTCGCAGGCCCAGTGCTCACGCAAAATGGAGAGCTGGTCGGGTGCCTGGAGAGCGCCGAGGTGTCTCGTCCAGATGCCGGGCGCGAGGTGGGAGCGCTGTTGCACGACGGATACGCACTGTATATCGCGAGCGGCGATGAACAAGCGCGCGTCGATCTCATGGCCGAACGCCTGGCCATCGCACCTAAACAAGCCCTAGGTAACCTGGACCCGGACGCCAAGTGCGCGCTCGTCGCCTCGCTTGACCACAATGACACCCTGATGATCGGTGACGGGATCAACGATGGCCCCGCCCTGTCGCGGGCGCGCTGCTCGGGAACCCCCGCCGTCGATCGACCGTTCGTCCCCGCACGTGCAGACTTCTACTATCTTACGCCGGGGCTAGCCCCCGTGCGCCTCGCACTGCGCGCTTCCAAAGCGGTACGCCGTGTGGTGCGCCACGCACTGGCTTTCGCGACGATTTACAACGTGTTCGCGGTCGCCCTTTGCTACGGCGGGCTGATGCGTCCGTGGCTCGCCGCCGTGTTGATGCCGACAAGCTCGATCTTAGTGCTCGGATACACGGCGCTCGCCCTGTCTCCACGGAGGTCTTTGTGGAGGTTGTGACGCTGCTTTTGTTCGTGGGTGCAGTCTGGGTGCTGTTTGCGCTCGGGCTGTTCGCCTGGAACCTGCTGCAAAGAAACCACGAGCACGCGGACAGGCTCGCGCTGCTCCCCCTCGAGAACAATTGGGATGATCGCGGCATCCCCGCACCGCCGATAAGCACCCCGCAGAAGACAGACCAGAGAAAGGCTCAAGATCCATGAACTCCGCTATTTCGCCCGCCAGCTTGCCTGCGAGTGTGCCCGCAAGCTCGCCTGACTCTCGCGTCGGAGCGCGCACAGTTACCTTCCAATACGACGACCGCACTGTAAACCAGTTCATCTGGGCTTCGGTCGTGTTCGGGTTGGTTGGGCTGCTCGTAGGGTTACTGATCGCGCTTCAACTCGCTTTCTGGCAGGCGAATCTAGGGCCGTATCTCAGTTTCGGACGTTTGCGCCCTTTGCATACCAACGCGGTGATCTTTGCCTTCGTTGGCAATATGATTTTCGCTGGCATCTACTACAGCACGCAGCGGCTGCTCAAGACGCGCATGGCGTCCGACACGCTGAGCCGCATTCACTTTTGGGGCTGGCAGGCGATCATCTTAGCAGCGGCGATAACGTTACCCCTGGGCATCACACAAGGTAAGGAATACGCCGAGCTCGAGTGGCCGATCGATCTCGCGATTGCAGTGATCTGGCTGGTGTTCGCCGCCAATTTCTTCTGGACACTTGCCAAGCGCCGCGAAAAGCAGCTGTACGTGGCGCTGTGGTTCTATATCGCGACGATTATCGCAGTCACGGTTCTGCATGTGGTCAACAGTCTCTCAATTCCGGTGTTCGCGTTCAAGAGCTACAGCGTATTTGGCGGGGTCCAGGACGCGCTTGTGCAGTGGTGGTACGGGCACAACGCCGTCGCGTTCTTCCTGACTACGCCCGTGCTCGGCATCATGTATTACTTTCTGCCCAAGGCAGCGGATCGTCCGGTGTTCTCCTACCGGCTTTCGATCATCCATTTCTGGGCGTTGGTGTTCATGTACATCTGGGCCGGGCCCCACCACCTGCTGTATACCGCGCTACCGGACTGGGCCCAGAGCCTCGGCATGGTGTTCAGTTTGATGCTTTGGGCGCCGAGCTGGGGCGGCATGCTCAATGGTCTACTCACCTTGCGGGGCGCCTGGGACAAGCTGCGCGTCGATCCGGTGCTTAAGTTCTTTGCCGCGGGTATTACCTTTTACGGCATGGCCACTTTCGAAGGCCCCTTGCTCAGTATCAAGTCCGTCAGCGGGCTTGCCCATTACACGGACTGGATCGTGGGCCACGTGCACGCGGGCGCGCTCGGCTGGAACGGTTTCATGGCGGCAGGCATGTTCTACTTCCTGATCCCGCGCCTGTATCGCACGAAGCTCTACTCACGCAGCGCCGCGGACTTCCATTTCTACATCGGCACGGTGGGCATCCTGCTGTACGTGGTCTCGATGTGGGTGAGCGGTGTCACCCAGGGCTTGATGTGGCGCGCAGTCAACGAAGGCGGCGGGCTCATGTACCCCAACTTCGTCGAGACGCTGCTCGCGATCAAACCTATGTACTGGACCCGTTTGGCCGGGGGCCTCTTGTACCTACTCGGCTTTGTGCTGATGATTTGGAATCTGGTCATGACGGCCCGGACCGGCTCGCTGCGCGACGAGGAAGTCAGCGTCGTCGAGATCGTCGAGGTCACGCCTGAGGCTAGCTGGCAGCAGATCGCGTTTGGTAAACCCGTCATCATCTCGCTCATCATCAGTGCCCTACTGGGACTGTTTCCCTTCGTTGAGCCGATCGCCAACGTCGCCCTGATGGGAATGGTGATAGGGATAGGTCTACTTGCATCGCTTTCGCTCGGCGACAAACCGAACGACAGGCCCACCTGGCATAATCTGATCGAAGGCCGCGCACTCTGGTTCAGCTCTTTTACGGTGGTAGCCGTCCTCGCCGGCGGCATCGCGGAGCTTGTGCCAGTGATCATCAGTGGCCAGGAGACGCTCGTCGGTACGACGAACGTGCCCTATCGCGCGCTCGAGCTCGAGGGACGGGACGTCTACGTCAAGGAGGGTTGCTATAACTGCCACTCACAGATGATCCGGCCCTTTACTTGGGAGACTGCGCGTTATGGCGAGGTGTCTGCTGCCGACGAGTCCGTGTTCGACCACCCCTTTCAGTGGGGATCGAAGCGTACGGGGCCTGACCTGGCGCGCGTCGGAGTCAAGTACAGCGTCGGCTGGCACTACCGTCACATGATCGACCCGCGCGAGATCTCGCCCGGCTCCAACATGCCAAGTTATGCCCACCTCAATGACAGCAAGGTCGACTTCGCACGCTCGGGTGAGAAGTTGCGCGCCATGCGCTCGATCGGCGTGCCTTACTCGGCTGGCCAGGTTGCCCATGCCAACGCCGACGCACGCGCGCTGGGCGAGCAAATTGCAGCAGAGCTTGCGCAAAGTGGCGAGAAGAATGTGGCGCCCGATAGCGAGCTCGTGGCGCTGATAAGTTTCCTGCAGCGTCTTGGTAAGCCGGGCGCGACCCCGCCCAGCGGAATCGCCGCGCCGCTTCGAGTCAGTACCCGTGGAGGTGAGTGATGCTTGGTCGTGTAGCCCTGAATTTCTTTCAGCAGAGCCCACTTTTAGCGTTCCCTTTGATCGCGCTCGGTCTGTTCATGCTGGTGTTCTTCGTGATCACCCTACGTACGCTGTTCGCGCAAAAGACGCGCTACGACGGGGTCGCGTGCATGCCGCTCGAGTCAAACACGCAGGTTGTGAGCCACGCAAGCTGTGGACAGGAGGGAGCCCGTGAGTAAGCCGGAGCGAATCGTCGATGCCATTCAAGGCGAGATCATCCACGAGTACGACGGCATTCTCGAAGCCGACAACCGTCTACCCTTGTGGTGGTTATGGACTTTCTTCGGCGCGGTCCTGTTCTCGATAGGATACTGGTTCTGGTATGAGGAATTCGAGGCGGGCCCGGGCCTCAACCAGGCCTATTTCATCGAACGCGAGGCGGAGCGCGAAAAGGTAGGCAAGGATCCCACCGACGCCCAGCTGATGGCGCAGCTCGGCACACCCGCCGTCAGCAAAGGAGATGAGCTCTACGCCTCCAA
>JBBSJC010000298.1:0-9559 GCA_038257655.1 Polyangiales bacterium
CTTACTGTTTTACGATCGACGGCGACACGCTGCTCGACCACACGGTGACCGTGCGCCACCGCGATACGCTGCAGCAAGAGCGCATCGGCATGCACAACGTGCACGCGTTCCTTGCCGACAAGATCGGTGGCTGACCTTACGTTGTTTACAGACTTCGCGATCTAGCGCGCACAAACGTAGCCTGGCGCGTGCGCACGCTGGCTACAGCCACGTACAGATCCCGGCGCGCGTCAACCAAATGTCACGCAGCTTGTTTACGCGGCCGTTTACGCCCTCACGTAAATCTGCTGCAATACCTGCAGGGGGTTCATGGCGAAGACAGCTTTGCGGCAGGCGGATGGCGAGAGCTATCAGCTGCCCAACTACCGGGCCGCACTAGTCGTCGACTCGTTCTATACGGCTGTGCCTGCCGCCGCGATGGTCAAGGGCTTCTACTCGACTGCGGTGTTGCGCGAAGCGAGCCTGAGCGGACAGCATATTCAAGGTTACGGCCCCTATCGCGAGTTCAAGGATTACCCGCAGGCCGAAGCCATTCGTCTCCTCGCAGAATGCGCGCGTCGCATGTATCCCGACGAGCCGATTCGCGAAGCGCTGCGCCGCATGGGCTGGACGGTGTTTCCAACCTTCCTATCGACCATGGTCGGTAAGGTCGTGTTCGGCGCGCTCGGGGACAATCTGCCGGCGGTGATGCGCATGGCGCCGCGCGGTTTTGAAGTATCGCTCAGTCACGGGCGCTGCGAAGTGCTGAGCGTCACCGAACACGAAGCTGAGCTGCGCATCAGCGACTTCTACTTCTTTCCCGATTGCTACCTGGTGGGCGTGATCGAGGGCACCCTGGCCCACTACGGTAGGGACGCGCAGGTGCAGATTCGGCCGCGCGACAACTCCGAGTGCGACTACTACGTGCGTTGGTGAAGGCTTAAACACCAAGCCCCGAGGCCATCACGTAGAAGGCGCCGGGGCTTGAATGTTCAGGTAACTGACCTTGTGCGAAAGAGAGGACTCGAACCTCCACGGGTGTTACCCCACTGGAACCTGAATCCAGCGCGTCTGCCAATTCCGCCACTCTCGCGAAGTCCCCCAGGTCGAGGGGCCGCTGGGATATCTGGTCAGCACCACCATGTCAAGGCCATGCAAAGGCATTGCCCTCACAGCGCTAGCCTCGCAACGTTTTCATACCTCCGCATGAGCGTGCGTGGTTCCGAACTGTGAGGCCACGGGCAAAGCTGATAGATTTCCGGCAATTGCGGCAGCTGAGCCCGGAGGTACGCCGATTGCATCCCAGACCTTTGACTATGCAACCGCGTCCTACGCAAGCCGGATTTACGCTCGTCGAGCTGATGATCGTGGTGTTGATCATCGGCATCGGTGCGGCGATGTCAGCGTCCGGTATTGCCAACGCGTTTTCCGAGGATCGCGCGCGGCGTGCAACGCGCGAGCTTGTGCGTTTGGCGCGGCGCGCTCGCAGCGACACGGTGCAGTACCGGATAGCGCATCTGGTGTGGCTTCAGACGGGCAACGGGCTCAATCAAGCGTCCATCCAAAGAGGCACCGGGCCGAGCTGCACCAACGAAGCGTGGGCGGGAACGCTGACGATGGAGTTGCTGAATTTGGCGGCCGCAGGTGGGCCGTACGCCCAGGATGCTTTTCCGGCGCAAATGGCGATCGCTGACCAGAACAACGCCGTCGTGACCACGATGGCGATCTGCTACTCGCCCACCGGACTGATGTTTACCGCCACCCCGGCCAATCTGGCGGCGGCGGGCGCGGCGTTGGCGGTCGACGGTCAGGAAAGCGGCGGTGGCGGCGTTCGCGTCGACATCACGCGCCTGAATAGCGGCGGCGTGGCTAGACACGTGCTGTTTCCACAGGGCGGGTCGGCGAGGGTGCTGCAATGAAGCGCTTTACACCGCGCAGCCGTTTGGCTGGACACACCTTGATCGAAGTGATGACGGCCATGGTGCTGTTGGGCGTGGCGGGCACGGGCATCGTCAGCATGCAGGGCGCGACCACCTTGGCCACCCAGCAGGCGCAGGAGACCACCGTCGCAGTCAACTTCGCGCAGACCTGGCTCGACCGCCTGCGGCGCGATTCTTTGCGTTGGACTGACATCGGCGAGGCCGCGCGGACCCAAGCAGGTGGGCCCGTCTACCTGAGTGCAGCCTTGAGTGCGGCGGGCACCGACGTCTGGAACTTGCCGGCGATCGTTGCGAACTCGAACGAATCCCATGCGGCGGATGCCTACGGCTTTGATGTCGTGAACCCTAACGTGGCCGCGAACATGGCGCGCATTCGCTACTGCATGAACTTTCGCAACGTGGTGCAACACCTGGCGATGAACCCCGTCACGGGAGCGCTCGGTACCAATACGTTGCGTGTCGACGTGCGCGTGTGGTGGACGCGCATGGGCGACAGCCGCTTGACTGGCACCATGGCGACCACCGGCTGCACGGCGCCGCCAACCCAGGCCGTGCTCGACGGCCCGACCACCCGTGAAGTCTACGTGTCGACCGTGGTGCGCTGGGAGACGCCATGATCCGTCGCTACCAACACAGCGCCCAGCGCCGGCGTGGTTTTACGCTCGTCGAGATGATGGTCGCGCTGATGGCGGGCTCGGTCGTGATCAGCGCGGCTTACTTTTTGAGTGGTCGGTCCGCCCACAACTTCAACGCTCAGATGAGCTCCGCAGACACGCAGATGTCGCTGCGCATGGCGATGGAACAAGTGCGCCGGGACTTTTCTCGCGCGGGTTTTTTGGGGTCGCGCAATTCCTTGCTACTGAACAACAGCTGCAACGTCGTGGTCTCGGACCTGGTCGGCGTCACCGGCGACGTCACCGCCGCCAACGTCACGATGAATGGAAGCGTCGACCCTGCGCTCGGCCCGCTGATGAATCCCGGCAATACTGCGGGCACCAACCTGACGCGGGCCGACCGGGTGAGATTGCAAGGTGCATACGCTGCGCCTGCGATGTTTCCGGTCGCCAACACGGCTGCCGTTCCGCCCAATAACGTGATCCAGGTCGATCCCAGCATCACCACCTTCCAGATGTTCTTTTCGAATGCGCCGGCGGGCGGCGGCGTGGGTGTGTTCAACGCGGCGCGCTTCAATGCCGTGTTCGCAGCCGGTCGCGCGGTGCGCTTTGAGAGCGACGGGCGCTTTTACTTTCGCCGGATCCAGACGGCCGATGGCACCGCCAACCCGCCGACGATCACGCTCACTACCGGCCTGCCCGACATCGGTTGCGCGCCGCGCGCTGGTGCCTTCGTCGCGCCGCTGTCGATGATCGAATACTCGCTCGACCCGATCACAAACACAGTCGCGACCACGCCCGCTGATCTGCGCGCGCTCATGCCGCGCAACACCACGCTGATGAGCGCGCAGCGACCGGCGCTCGTGCGGCGCGAAATCAGTTACGCGACCAACGCCGCCGTGCTGACGGCGACCACGAGCGTGGTGCTCGACAATGCGGTCGAGTTTCAGGTGAACGAGATCGTCAACATGGTCGCTCCACCGGGCATTCCGACCTTCAGCGAAGTGGTCGGTGGCACCTCCAGCGCCAACCCTCAGCAACTGCGTTCGCTGATCGTCACTTTGAGCGCGCGTAGCGCGGAGGGCGAACGCACGCGTGCCCATCTGCCGCGCGCCGCCCTCAACCTGCCGATGCTCACATTCCGCGGAGCTGAGGGGAACGGCGTCTTCTACGTGTCCCGGGTGCGCACCATGCGCGCTGAAATCTTCCTTCCCAACACGGTCAACCCATGATTAGAAGCCCTACCCCTTCTGCATCCCGTCGACCGCGCAAAGAGCGCGAGGGCATGGTTTTGGTGACGGTGCTATTGATCGTCACGCTCGCCTCGATGACCGCGGTCTACTCCGTGCAGGGCGCGGCGACGGAAGTGCAAGCCTCAGGCAGCATGAAAGTCGCCATGCTCGCCAAGGCCACGGCTGAGTCGCTTGTCATGGTCGGCGCCGCGGCCATCGACGAGCTGCGCGCCAGTGGCTCGTGGTCGACCGGGGCTATCCCGACCACCATGAACCGCTACCGCTTACCGAATATCCAACTCGGTGCTGTCAATCGCGTGGGCGCTCTGACGCTCACCACCGCCAACATGCAGACGACTGCGACGCCGACCGAAGCGGATTTGCGCGGTGCGGTCGGGGTTCCGTCGACGTCGGCAGTATCGGCCTACGTGCCGAGCGCGACCGCGATCCAAGAGACTTGGATGCGTGCGGATAGCGACGTAGGCGACCCGACGCGAGAATCGGTACGGGTTGCGATCACGATCTTTGGCGAGCTTAACCTGCCGGGCGAAGCGATCGCTGCCGGGCAAGCACGCGCTCTTCACGACTCGGTCAGTATTTCGCAGGCTTACTACGACTCCGTTGTATCCAAGCCCGCGCCTTAGCCGCACCTTAGCAGCACCTTAGCCGCACCTTGCCCTTCGTTCCGTGCGACGCCACTCAGTAAGGGGTCGATATGATTCACAAGCCATCACAGCTCGCTTTATCCATCGCCGTTGCGGCCAGTTGTCTATCAGCCGCGTCTGAGGCTTGGGCCCAAGAGGGTTTGGGTGACGTGCGATCGATCAAGCCAGTGCTGATGCTCGTGGTCGACACCTCCGGCTCCATGGAACGCATGCCGGTGACGAGCGCATTGCCCTCATGCAATGGCAACACGCTGAACGATGCGACCCAAAAGAACCGCTGGACCGGTGCGCTCGAAGCGATGACCGGCAGCTTCAGCAGCTACGCCTGCGAACAGCAGGACCGCTCGCAAGCTCCGTACGCGGCCAGCGACTACGACTACGGTTATTACCTGCCGCACATCGCGCCCTTGCCGACCGTGCAGCAGGCGACCGATGGTGTGATCGATGCGCTTCAGTACTCGGTGAAGTTCGGTCTGATGACGTTTGATCCGTTGGGTACTTACCAGGATGGTGATCCGCTGATTGCGTACACGTCGCTTGGTGAAGGTACGACACTCGGCAATCTGGTCGGCAATCCGGTGGGTTCGGACACCGGCAACGCCCCGGGCAGCCTGTACGCGGGCGACGCGCGAGGCATGTATTCTTATGGGGAGCTGAAGGGCCTGCTGTTCCCAGGCTGCGAGGAACGATACGGCATGAACCTTGGCGTACGCGGACCTTCGCCAGCGGGCGGGCCCGCCCATGCCGGTGCGCTGATCTCCGTGGGCGCCTCCGATGATCCGCTGACCGTGCGCGCGAACAACGACTTGGTTCAAAGCTCGCTACTGGCCGTGCGACCTTACGGTGGCACGCCGATCGCCGCCACCCTCGACGATTTAAAGTATTGGCTTCAGAACAGCGACGATGTCCGCACCAACGGAAACGACGCGTTCGTCGAGTGTCGCGAAAAATACGCACTTTTGCTGACCGACGGCGCACCAGACCCGCTGTACCGCGACTCGCGCTACATGTGTGATTCGACCACCGCCATTGATCGCAACAGTGACGGAATCCTCGACACCTGCCCCGGCGGGACATGCGAATGCCCCTATGACAAGGAAGTTGATGTTGCAACCAAGTTGGTCACGGAAGCGGGTCTCGACAAGTTGTTCGTCGTCGCCTTTGCGGTCGACGATCCGACCGCGATAGGCGCGCTCGATGCCATCGCGCTCGCTGGCAAGACGGACAGCGCGAAGCAAGTCCAGACCGCCGCCGAGCTGCGAACAGCACTGAACGCGATCTTTCTCGCCGTTGCGCCCAGGGCGACCTCGCGCACGGTGCCGATCACGATCGACGGCAGCGTCGGCCAGTACACGGGCTTAGCCAAGAGCTTTGAGATCCGCGCTGGCTTCCGTCCGAATCAGGTCCCTGAAGACCCCTGGGATGGGATCTTGGAGCGCACGCCGATCACCTGTGAAGGAACGGCCGTCACCTATGCCTCGACGCTTAATTCCGAGGACGAATTCCACACCCAGCTCAACCAGCAGAGTGCTTCCAACACACGCAAGGTGCGCACGATCAGCGCCGCAGCTAACAACATGCGCGGCACCTTGCGCACAGCCTATTCAGTCGGGCTCGATACCAGCAGTTACAGTGGCTCGACCACGCCCGACAAAGGCCCAGACGGCAACGCTCTAGACGCGACCGCGGTCCCGACCGACACGAGCAGGACAGCGAGCCAAGGCACCTACTTCGACCAGAGTAACGTGGTCAACTTCAGTGCCTCGCTGAGTCCGTCGATGTTCGGCGATGCCGACAAGGACGGGACGCTCAATGAGTCCGATGACGTTCAGTACATCGCAAACTATCTCGATGGCTCGAGTCGCCCCGGACACGCGCTCAGCGACATCTATCATTCCCAACCCGTCGCCATGGGACCCATCGTCACCCAAGGCGTCGGAACGCGCCTGGGCGCCTGGCGTCAGCTGATCAAGAGCTCTTACGTCAACAGCGGCGGGACGCGGCCCCAGGTAGTGTTCGTAGGCACGAACGATGGCTCGCTGCATGCGTTCAACCTCGACACCTGGAATGGTAAGGGCCCCGGACACGAGTTCTGGAGCTTCGTGCCGCCTGCGCTCTACGACAAGCTGCACAGTGCAGCGGCGCCCAATCACGTGTTCATGTTCGACGGCGAGATGGTCGTGAAGGACATGTATCTCGGCCCCAACTCGGATGCTTCGCTCGCCACGCGCAGCATTCTGTTGGCGGCGGTGCGCGGAGCGCCGGCCTACGTCGCGCTCGATGTCACCAATCCTGACCAGGAACCGAAGGTGCTGTGGCAGTTTTCGGATGTGGACATGGGCGATACCATCGGCAAGCCCCAGCTCGTGCAGGTCGTCGTCGAATGGACCAACGGCGTGATTCAGGAGCGCGCCATGGCCATCTTACCGGGCGGTCGCGGTGTGGCGACCAACAGCACCAGCTGCAGCCGGCTCGGGGGCAAGGCGAAGGCAGCGGCCCCCAGTGACGCGCGCAACGTGGGTCGTTGCTGGAACAACCGCGGTCGCGTGCTGTACGTCGTCGACGTCGCCACCGGCAAGCTCGTTCAGAAGTTTGATCAACGTCAGTTCCCGGCACCGCTCACCGGCTCGATCGGCATCGATGAGAATCGGCCGCTTGCGCAATCTGCTTACTTTACGGATGAAGACGGCGTGTTGTGGCACCTCGCGCTCGACGGCGCCCAGGCCAACCGCTGGCATGTGGAGCCGATCTGGGATGTGTTCCACGGCTCTACCTACAACGCCGGTCGCCCTTCGTCTTACGCACCACTCGTCACGCGCGATAAGACCGGCAGCAACGTCATCTTGCTAGGCACCGGTGACATCGACAGCCTGACGGATGCCGTGCCCCATCGCGTCGTTTCGCTGCGCGAACAGCGCGTCAACACCAGCGGCTATGTCGCCACCTCGATCGCAAGTGTAGTCAGCGGCGCCGGCACCCAGAATTGGGAGATCGTGCTCGACCCTTACGAATCCGTGACGGGCCCGCTAACCCTGCTCGATGGCGTCGTGTACTTCGCAAGCTTCCAGGGCACAGGCGCGGGCGATGCTTGCGACATCGGCTCAAGTACATTGTGGGGGGTGGACTTCATCGAACGGGACGCCGCGAGCACGGCTTTCCCTCTGCTGCCCGTAGGCAAGCTGGTGGTGGAGGACGACCCGATTACCTTTGGACGCGAGAAACCAGCCGAGAACAACGCCGTGGTGTTGGGCTTGAGTGCGGGCCAAGACCCACTGTGCCTCACCGGCGAGACGTACAACAATCCGCTGGCCCCTGGCGGCTTCCGAGCCACCGCAGGGCCTGCTGCCAGCACCTTCCATATCCGCGCCAACACGGGCAGCCGAACCGGCTCGGCAGCGACGCCCAACGGCTCGAACCTGCAGGTGTTCAACCAATCGGTCACCGCGAGCTTCAAGGCGCAGGTGGTCGGCTGGGCGGGGTCGATCGAGTGAGAAGCGCACTACTGGCAGGTGGCGCGTGTTTGTGGTTGCTCGTGTCGAGCTGCTCCGCGCCTGAGCAGGCGCCCGCCGCGGTCCGCGAAAGGCTCGCTGCCAGACCGACGACCAAGGTTGCAGCGCCTGCTCCCCTGCCGCTTTACGATGGGACCGGCAATTTGCTCGGCTCGGGCGAGAGGGTCGCGTGGCTTGAGCTGCCGCGCGGGCTGACCAAGCTCGACGTATCATCGGGTACCTTCCACGCGTATCGGGCCGAGGGTATCGCCTCGGATCTGATGCAGGCGTTCTTCGGCTCGCGTCTGATCGCCGGCCAGGTGACGAGGTTGGGCGCAAATGGCGTGCTGCTCGCGCGCGGCATCCCGCCCAGCGGCTCCAAGCCCAAGCAGAGCCTGATCGACGTCACAGTCGTGCCCGGCGTCGCTCCCGACGAGCTGAGCGTGCGCATCGTCGAGCATCCGTGGGTGCCTCCCGCGCCCCAGTTCAGCGATGCTGATGCACGTGCCCTGATGAAGGAAGAGCGTAAGCGCGCCGAGTAAGCGGGCTCCCTGCGGCACGCGCGGTACACTCGCGGCGATGCGTTGTCCCGTGTTGCAAATCGGTGTGCTGCAACTCGCCGTGCTGCTCGCTTTGGGCCCCTCGTTGGGAGCGAGGGCCCAAGAAGCCGCGCCAGCCGTCGCGGACCAGCCAGCGCAGGTTGGAGAAAGCGCCGCGCCGCCGGTCCCACCTGCCGTCGACAGCGTGACCATGCTTGCGCTTCGTGCGCGGCTTGAGCGGCTGCGCGCTGCCGTCAAGCGCGAGGCGACGGTGCGCACCGCCGTCGAGCAGGCAGACTTGGCGCTAGCGCGAGCACGCACGGCGCGCGCCCAAGCGAACGAAGCGCGAGCGCTGCGCGCCGAGCAACTGGCGGAAGCAGCGACCACCTTGGCTGAGCGCAGGCTTGCGCGGGTACGCGAAATCGAGGCCACGACCTCAGTCCTTGCGCGCCGCAAAGAAGCCCGGGCGCTCGCCAAAGCGGCGCGTGGCAGCTTGGCGGTGGCTGAGCAGCGCGCTGTAGGGACGGAACCAGCGCCGGCGGGTACCGGGCTTTCAGAGCCGGTGCACGCGGCGGAGGCGCCGTGAGCCTGCGCGCAATCAGTCTTCGCTTCCTGGGTTGCGCATCACTGGCCTGCGCAGTGCTGGCGTGCGCCGTGCTGGCCTGCGTCGCCTGTGGTCCGTCGGTGCCGCGTACGCGGACGGCGCTCGACGAAGCGCGCATGCAAAGGGCGCTAAGCCTCGGCGCCAAGGAACGCGCGCCCGAGTTGTGGCGCGAGCTTGAACGAGCGCGTGCTGCGGCCGACAAGGCCGGTGAAGACCAAGAGGCGCGCGCAGATCAGAACGCGATCGCACGGCTTTGGCTCGAGGCGGCGATCGCGGAATGCGAGCGGGCCGATTTGGCAGCACAGCGCCTAGTAGTCGAACGCGAGATCGAGGCCCTGCAGGCCGCCGCGCTGCGCGATCAACGGCGCGCAGCGCAGCTTACGGACGAGGCGACACGCAAGGCCGCCGCTGCGATCGCCAGTCGCGAAGCGGCGCTCGCCCTCGAGCGTGCGGCGACCGTGCCCGCGCGAAGACCCGAGCTCGACAAGCAAACAGAGA
>JBBSJC010000299.1:0-9474 GCA_038257655.1 Polyangiales bacterium
AAGCGCTTCATCGACGCCTACGAGGCCAAGTACCACGAGCCGCCGCCCGGTTTGGCGGCGCTCGGTTACGACGGCATCGTCGTCATCGCCGACGCCATGAAGCGCGCCAAGGAGATGAGCCCACAAGCGATTCGCGACGCGTTAGAGTCGATGCAGGGTGTCGACGCGGT
This sequence comes from Polyangiales bacterium, assembly GCA_038257655.1. Taxonomy (GTDB): domain Bacteria; phylum Myxococcota_A; class Polyangia; order Polyangiales; family DASUME01; genus DASUME01. Next base: position 171 of record JBBSJC010000299.1, read on the forward strand.
CACGGGCAAGCTCAGCTTCGATAAGAACCGCAATCCCGTGAAGCCGGCCGTGGTGGTGAAAGTCACCGACAAGGGTGAGACTTTCGAAGCAGAAATCGCGCCCTGAGCGATGTCTGTATTTTTGCAACAGCTGGTGAACGGCCTGTCCGTCGGCTCGATCTACGCTTTGATCGCCCTCGGGTACACCATGGTCTACGGCGTGCTCAAGCTTATCAACTTCGCCCACAGCGAAGTGTTCATGGTCGGCGCGTTTGCAGGGCTATATTCCGCGCTGTATCTCGGTTTTGATCCGGCGCAGCCCGCCGCCTTCGGGCTGTTTCGCGCCCTGCTCGTCTTACTGTTCGCGATGGCGTCATGTGCGGCGTTAGGCGTGACGATCGAGCGCTTTGCTTACCGTCCCCTGCGCAACGCCCAGCGCTTGGCGCCGCTGATTACTGCGATCGGCGTGTCGATCCTGCTGCAAAACTTGGCGATCCTGGTGTTCGGCGCCAACCCGCGCTCCTTTCCGATGATCATCGCCGAGACGCGTTACGAAGTCGGCGGCGTGGTGATCACGAACATCAAGCTGCTGATCTTCGGACTCAGCACGACCTTGATGCTCGCGCTGCAGTTCCTCGTGCAGAAGACCTGGACCGGTAAGGCGATGCGCGCGCTCAGCGTCAATCTGTCGGCCGCCAAGCTGATGGGCATCTCGGTCAACCGGGTGATCGCGTTCACGTTCATCGTCGGCTCGGCGCTCGCTGCTGCCGGCGGCATCTTGTTCGGCCTGGACCAAGGCAAGATCGAGCCGCTGATGGGCGTACTGATCGGGCTCAAAGCATTTGTCGCCGCGGTGCTCGGAGGCATCGGTAGCATTCCGGGCGCAGCGGTCGGTGGCCTTGTGATCGGCGTGGCCGAGCAGATGACCGCCGGTTACATCTCGGCGGACTACCGGGACGCTATCACCTTTGCCATTTTGATCGCCGTTCTGCTCGTGCGGCCCCAGGGCCTGTTCGGAAGCGAGAAGGTGGAGAAGATCTGAGTATGTGGGCCAAGCGCACGATCGTCGCTCTCTGTCTGCTGCTCGCCTATTACGGGCTTGGGCTGGTCGTCGCCGACAATCTGATCGAATACGTGATCCGCATCATCCTGTTCTGCGGCATCAACGCGATCTTGGCGGTGGGTCTGAACTTGATCAACGGCACCACCGGTCAGTTCTCGATAGGTCACGCGGGTTTCATGGCCGTGGGCGCCTACACCACAGCCTTTACCGTGATCCAGCTAGAGAATCACTTCTATCTGGACGAGGCTGGCAGCGTCGGTTTTGCCGGTGTCAGCCTGATCTTCACGGCAGCGCTGCTTGCTGGCGCGCTGAGCGCGGCGATAGCCGGCCTGCTCGTCGGCGTCCCCAGCTTGCGCTTGCGGGGCGACTACCTGGCCATTGTCACCTTGGGCTTCGGTGAGATCATCCGGCTCGTCTTCAACAACGCGCTGTTTCTTGGCGGTGCCACAGGATACTCAGGTGGGCGCCCGCTCGGCGTGCCTGTCTACACGAATCTGTTCTGGGTGCTGACCTGGGCCACGATCACGATCGTACTGATCGGAAACCTTACTTACTCGAGCTATGGCCGCGCCTTGCGCGCGATTCGCGAAGATGAGATCGCCGCCGAAGCGATGGGCATCCCCTCTACGCGCTATAAGGTGATGGCATTTGTCATCAGCGCCGCTTCAGCGGGCATCGCGGGCGGCCTGTTTGCCCACCTGCAGTCGACGATCCGGCCCGACGATTTCAAGTTCGATCGCTCGATCGACATGATCGTGATGATCATCGTCGGTGGCCTGGGAAGCGTCACAGGGGCTGTGCTCGGCGCGGTGATCGTCGGCATTACCCTCGAGCTCACGCGCGACCTGCAACAGTATCGCCTGGTCGCTTACGCACTGATGTTGATCTTACTTATGATCTACCGTCCCCAGGGCATCTTGGGCCGGCGCGAGTACCCGCCGCTCAAGCTCTTGTCTCGTTTGTTTGGAAGAACGCGGGAGGCGACCTGAGATGTCCGACCCCGTGCTCGTGCTCACCCAAGTTGTCAAAGAATTTGGCGGTCTGCGTGCAATCGGGGGCGTCAGCTTCGAGGTCCCCCCCAAGCAAATCTTCGGGCTGATCGGGCCCAACGGCGCCGGCAAGACCACGATCTTCAACTGCGTCACCGGTCACTACACGCCGACCAGTGGCGAGGTGCGCTTCCAGGGCCGCTCGATCGTCGGCCACAAGCCCTATCAGATCGCGCTCGGCGGTATCGCGCGCACGTTTCAAAACGTGCGTCTGTTCACCGAGATGAGCGTGCTTGAAAACGTGATGGTGGCCGCCCACCACACCACGAGCTCGGGCGTGCTCGGCGCGATGCTGCGCACGCTGTCCTACGCGAGCGATGAACGACTTTTGATCAAGCGCGCCGAGGAGCTGCTCGAGATCTTCGACCTGCTCAGCCTCAAGCACGAGCCTGCGGGCTCCCTGGCTTACGGTTCGCAGCGGCGCCTGGAGATTGCTCGGGCGCTCATGCTCGAGCCCAAGCTCCTGTTGCTCGACGAGCCCGCAGCGGGACTCAACTCCGGTGAAGCAGACAAGCTCAAGCAGCAGATCAAGTGGCTGCGCGATAAGTTCTCGCTGACGATTGTGCTCGTCGAGCACAACATGCAAGTGGTGATGGGCGCCTGCGAGCACGTGCACTGCGTCGATCATGGCGAGACGATCGCATTTGGCACGCCACAGGTGGTCCAGAACCATCCCGCAGTATTGTCGGCATATCTCGGTGTGGATCCGCTGACTGCGCGCAAGGAAATGAGCGCGACATGAATACCAAGCTCGCCCTCGAGATCAAAGACCTTACGGTTGCTTACGGTGGCATTCGTGCGGTCAAAGGCATTTCGTTGCACGTCGGGCGCGGCGAAATCGTCACGCTGATCGGCTCGAACGGTGCGGGCAAGACGTCGACCCTGCGCGGGATCGTCAGGCTGGTTAAAGCCGGCGGTAGCGTGCGTATCTTCGGCGAGGAAGTCAGCCAGTGCGAAACCCACGAGGTGGCCCAGCGCGGGGTCGCACTCGTACCGGAGGGCCGCGGCATCTTCATGGGCATGACGGTGCGCGAGAACTTGGACCTGGGCGCGTACCTCAAGCGCGATAAGGCGGGCATGGCCCAGCGCATGGAGCGCGTGGTCAAGCTGTTCCCGCGGCTAGGCGAACGCCTGAAGCAGGATGCGGGAACGTTGAGCGGCGGCGAGCAGCAGATGCTCGCGATCGGCCGGGCGTTGATGGCAGAGCCACGCATGATCCTGCTCGATGAGCCCTCCCTGGGCCTCGCGCCAAAGTTGGTGGGCGAGATCTTCGAAGCGATCCGACTGATCGCCAAAGAAGGCCTTACTATCTTACTTGTCGAACAAAACACGCACTTGGCGATGGAGACAGCCGCCCGCGCCTATGTGCTCGTCACGGGGGAGCTTGCGCTGAGCGGGCCCTGCACTGAGCTCAAGGATGACCCGCGCATCAAAGCGGCCTATCTGGGCGGCTCGATCGAGTAGTCACCGCACCAGGAACGTGGCGCCATGCGCGACCCCGTTCAACGGCCCAGTTGACGCGCGGCCAGTCGCTGACTACCGATCAACGCATGTTCGAGGACGACTTCATCTTGCGCGCCGTCAAACAGGCCGCTGTGATGGTGGCGCGCGCGCTGGGTCTCAAGCAGGCCGGGCAGCAAGAAGAAGCGCAACAAACGCTTGGGGAAGCCTACGATGAGCTGCTCGGCCCAAGCCGGGAGTTTCTCGACAGTGTCGACGGCGCCACGCTTTACCGCCTTGTGGCCAACGTGGAAGTGGCGCGCGCGCTAGCAGCGGCCTGCGCCCTGGATGCCGGCCTGCGCGAGCAAGCAGGCGAGCGCAGCAAGGCCCTGCAGCGAGCGCAACAGGCGCGCGACTTACTACTCGCAGCGCGGCGCGACGATGGCAGCAGCGCAGCCGACGGCGAACTTGCGCTAGTGAATGCACTGCTGACGCGTCTAGCGCAGGCCTGACGTGCTTGCGCCAACAAAAGGGTGCGGCTCAAGCGCGCGGACAGCACAACACGAACCAAGTCAGGTGGTGCCCGAGGCGGACGCGGTTGAAGACGGGCGCTAACGGCCGGGCAGTCGGCGCGCAGCTTCGTAGAGAAGTGTCAACAACAGTGCCTTCTGACGCTCGTTCATCGGCAGGGGCATCAGCTTGTGTTCGATCCACGTGTTGGCCTGCGCCCGATAGTCATACCCCCAGTAATGCGACACTTGCCATTTGGCGTAGAGGCCCATCAGCGCCGGAGCGAGCCGCTCTTTGCGCGGCAGACCGTAGCGACCGCTCGCCACGCCGAGTTGCTCCGTGAAAGGTTGAGTGAGGGCGCCATCGAGCGCCTGGTCGTCGCGCGCGACTTTGAGCTTGGCCAACGTGCCGGGCAGGACCTTTTGCAATAGATCCTTGGCGCGCGCGACGCCTAAAGCCGAGCTCTGAGAGCTTGCCGCACCCAGCTGCTCCACCCATACGGACTTGCCGCTCATTCTGAGGGCTCACGCGTGTGCGGACTTCGCTCGCCCGCGTTCGGCTTGGCGGGGATCGTGGGCACGGCCTTCAGGGTGAAGCGCGCCTCTTCGTTCGCGCGCCCGGGGGAGGCTATCGCAAACGCCCGCTTGCGTCCGATTTGCGCGAGCTGACCGCCATCGATGCCCCAGCCGCGATCGATCAAGGCCTGACGTTTTTGGCGAAACGCAATCTGCATGGCGTCCGATTTGACCGAAACCTCTTCGCTCAAGTCAGGCACATACTCAGGCTCGATGTTTTCCACGATGCGTCGATCCTGCTCGAACACGATCATATTGCGGCGATGGGTATCGAGATCTGCCCAGGCGCCTTTGAGAAAGCTGCGCGCCAAAATCCAATAGGTCTGGGTATGGTCCTCGTCGACCGGGGTGTTCGCGTCGAACAGGGCAAGTCGCATGTTCTCGGTGATGCGCTGACGCAGCGTGATAGTAAGGCCCGCCATGGCAAAACCTACCTTGACCCGTACGCAGGGCTCTTTGGGTTCCTTGCGCAAGTAGCCGATGATACCCTTGGCGCGCGGTCGCGTAAGGTCGATGGTCATCTCCGCGCCAAACTCGCTTTCGCTCACTTCGACCGGCGGAATGCGCGGGTCCTCCGCGTTACCAAAGACGTTGGCATGGATGAACGCGGCATGGGCTGGGTCGATGCCATTTTCCACGACGCGCGCGTAGTTGGCGCGCCAGAAAAAGCGGCCGCGGATCACCCGCCACTGCTTGGCGTCGTCATACTCAGGATAATCAGGAATGGGCGGGCGCTCGCTCTCGGGCAGGTCGCCGAGAAATACCCAGATGAACCCGTAGCGTTCGAGGGTGGGATAAGAATCGACGCGGGCCTTTTTCGAGATCGGTAAACCCGGACCCTGGGCAGGGATCAAAACGCATTGCCCTGACGCATCGTAACGCCAGCCGTGATAGGGGCACTCGACGCAGCCATCGATCACCTTACTGAGGTGTCCCAGCGAGCCGCCGCGGTGTACGCAGACATCACTTAGACAGGCCGCTTGACCAGCTAGGTCGCGAAACAAAACAAAGTTTTGTCCCAGCATTTTGACGCGGCGCGGCTTGTCCGAAAGCTCCTCTGACTCCCCTGCCACGTACCAATTGTTCTTGATCATCGGACGGCACCTCTTGCGCACGATAACCGCGTTTGCGGGCCGCCGTCAGTGGCAGGAAGGCCAAAAGGAGCAGGCTTGCCAGGCCATGCTCAGGCCCGGCACGGACGACACGGGCTATACCTGCGCGATGCCGCGTCCGTTCAAGCTGCTCGACAGCGTGGATACTCCCGAAGGAAGGCTTGAGCTACGACAGCGTGGCGAGCGGGACTTCATGATTTCGATCGCGGGCCGCGTGCTGATGAGCAGTCACATCCACCGCTCCGAAACGGCGGTGGCTGAGCTTGCCTGCAACACTCTGCGCGGGCGCAAATCCGCGCGCGTGTTGATCGGAGGCTTGGGGCTCGGCTTTACGTTGCGCGCGGCCCTAGACGCCTTGGGCGCGAGCGCGCGCGTGATCGTGGCCGAGCTCAATCCGGCCGTCGCAGCCTGGTGTCGTGATCAAGTGGCCCATCTGGCCGAACACGCCCTGTCGGATGCGCGCGTGGAGCTCGTGATCGGCGATGTGACCGATCAGATTCGACGTATCAACAGCGATGCTAAGCAGCCACGCCTAGACGCGATCGTTCTCGATCTCTATCTGGGCCCAAGCGACCGCGACCAGGATACCGGCCCGCTCTACGGGCGCAGCATCCTGCGCGATACCTATGCTGCGCTGGCCCCCGGCGGCGTGTACGCGGTATGGAGCGAAGATCCGTCGCCCAAGTTCGAGAAACGTTTAAAAGACGTCGGGTTTTCGGTCGAACGCGTACGCAGCGAGGGCGGCGGGCCGAGGCATGCAGTCTACATCGCCAGCCGCCGCGCCTAGATCGCGAGCGACACCGGCAGCAGATGACCGAGCCCGGGCTTGAACTCCGCCGGGATGTTGAGCTCGAGCAGCTCGCCTAGCTCGGGTGCCGCCTCGGCCAGCCGTTCGAGCGCGCGGGGACGCAGCTTGCGGTAACCGTTCTTCAACATGCCGCTCTTTTCTTGCTGCTCGCGCACGTCTGTGATCGAGAGCAGCGCGTCGGCAATTCGAATCTTATTTGATACCATGTAGCGGCCGATCGGCATGTTGGCGCGTAGGGCTTCGTGATAGAAGGGCGTGAGCACATCGAGGAAATCTTCGAGCAAGCCATCGACCAGCGTGTGCATCATGTTTGGTGCCAAACCCTTGGTCATCGAATAGGCCGCGCGCACTGCGAAGCCGTAGGCGCCGGACTGGCGTGCCACGACGCGATCGGAAGCCTGCACGGCCTGCTGGATCACAAGCTCGCGATCGAAGACGAACTCGTTGAGGTTCTTAAGGGCTGCGGACATGGGAGGGCTGCCAATCTAAGTAAGGGGTATGTCCTTCCTAGGTGCCAGAGCAACCACATGCCCGTCAACGATCAGTGTGCGAAACGCCCGTTTCCGGGGGCGAGCAGCACAGGCCCACGGCAGTTTGTAAGCCAGGCTGCACCTCAACCGGCTGTCCGGCTCATTCCATGCGCAAGTTGTACGTGCGCGTGACCTTGCCGAAGCGATCAAAGCCGACGATCAACACCGGGCGCGCACGCATGTACGACGGTCCGATGGTGCCGACCTCGTAGTACCAATCCTCGTCATCAAAGCCCTGCTCGGCGCAAATGCGATGGCGGGAGCACTTGTCGCCTTTGCCTAGGGCGTCGGAAAGCTCCTCGCGCGTCATGCCGTCGAGCTGCTGGGCTTCGGCTACCTGTTCTACAAGTGCGCTGTTGTCGCGGTTTTGCTGCTCGTTGGCGACCGGCTCGTCCATCGCCTGGCGCAGGCGCGGCAGGGTTTCGCTCGCAGGCGGCGTCTTGGCGGCGCAACCCATCGCCAGCACGATTCCGAAAAACACGGTCGAACGCAGCATGCTTGACCCTCCTAGTTGCCTCCGCTTGTACCACGCGCTGTACCACTCGCCTTTGTTGGATGATCTCGAGCGGCTGCGAACGCACTTCCCTGCCGTGCGTGTGCTGCGCGCCTGAAATCCATTTCTGCGCGCGCGATCGCCGTGCCCAGGCGGCCCCTAGCTCAGGTCCAGACGCGGTCGCCTATTCGGCTTCAAGCCCGGCGACGATGCGCGTCAAGTGCTCGGTCCAGCTCGCAAGCTCTGAGCGCCCGATGCCAGCATACGCCTGGTCCATCAGCTCGTCGCTGATGCCCATGAAGTCGTGCAGCTTGGCGCGCGCCTTGGGCGTAGGCTCGACCAAATAGGCGCGGCCGTCACCCGGGTCTTCGCGGCGTTTGACCCAGCCGCCCTCTTCGAGCGCCCGCACAAACCGGCCGACCGTCACCGGCGACATGCCCATCAGCTCTGCGATGCGTTGGGCGGTCGTGGGTGCGCGTTCCTGAAATAGGATCGTCAGCGCGGTGAGCCGGCTGATCGACATATCCGTATAACCTTGCTCGCGAAAGCGATCGATCAGGCGCTGCTCCATCATGCGCGTCAGGCGCGTCGTCAGCATGTAGCAATCCCACTGCAGCTTACGCAGCGCGAAGTCGACTTTGGGCGCCATCGCCGGGCACGGTAGCCGACCGCCCGACCGCCCTCAACTGAACTGCCGGCCGCGTCCTGCCGCGTTCTGCCGGGCCCGGCCGCGCTTCGATATCGGCACCCAGGAACGCGTGCCGAGCACCTGCTATGCACGCGCCAGTCGTGAGCTCAGCCGATGCTTCCATATCCTTGCCGACACGCACGATCGTCCGTGCCGAGGCGCTCGCTTATCTAGCCGCCCATCCGGCCGCCGCACACGCGAGCGTGGTGACGTCGCTGCCCGATGTGTCCGAGCTACCCGAGCTCGGTCTAGCGCGTTGGCAAAGCTGGTTTGTCGACGCGGCGCGGCAGGTCATCCGTTGGCTACCCGCGGAGGGTGTCGCGATCTTCTTTCAGAGCGACATTCGCGCCAAGGGCACCTGGATCGACAAGGGTTATATGATCATGCGCGCCGCCGAAGAGGAAGGGGCGCAGTTGATCTGGCATAAGATCGTCTGCCGCAAAGCGCCGGGCACGATCCAACACGGTCGCTCCAGTTACTCCCACATGTTGTGCATTTCGCGCGCCGAGCGGCCGGCGATGAAACATGGCAGCCCCGACGTGCTCGCCGACGCGGGCTTGATGCCGTGGAGTAAGGCGATGGGCGTCAACGCCTGCGTGCTCGCCTGCCGCTACCTGCGGCACGAAACGAGCACGCGCGTTGTCGTCGATCCATTTTGTGGCCATGGCACCGTGCTCGCCGTGGCCAATGCGCTCGGCTTCGATGCGCTCGGGATCGACCGCAGCAGTCGGCAATGTAAGGCGGCGCGACAGCTCGTGCTCGACCTGACTAAGTGAGAATGCTGCCGCGTTTGGTGGGCAGGACATTCAACACCTGCTGAAGCTCGGCCGGTAAGGGCGCTTCGACGCGCAGCACGCGTTGGCCGGGGCGCGGGATTTGAATGCGCGCTGCATGAAGAAATAGCCGACCCAGACCGTAAGGTCGCAGACTGCGATCGAGCTCGGGGTCGCCGTACTTATCGTCGCCTGCGATCGGCTGATCGACGTGCGCTGCGTGCACACGGATCTGATGGGTGCGACCGGTGATCGGCATCGCTTCGACCAACGTCACGGCCGCA
>JBBSJC010000300.1:0-9461 GCA_038257655.1 Polyangiales bacterium
GTACTCCGCGCCGACACGCACGGTGAATGCGTTGTCCCAACGGAACACGTTCGCCACCTCAGCGCCGCGTCCCATGGCATCGGTGCCCTTGAACGGCGCTTCCTTGTTCTGCGAATTGAGCGCGTACTCGATGTCGCTCGAGAAGCTGAGAGGGAGCTGCGTCAAGTCGTAGCGACCGCCCACCACAAAGCGCGAAGGCAGCGTGAACTCGGTGGAGATATCCGTGAACTGGGAGCCTAACGCCGTACCCTCGTCGTTCTCGATCTTGGTGACTGTCTTATGTCGGTAAGTGGCGCCAAGCTTGAGCTGGGGCAGCGGCTGCCATTGCAGGCCCAGCCGGAAGCCCAGCCAGTTGATGCCAGTCATCTGGAAGTCCAAAAACTTGTTGCCGTCTTCTGGGCCCTGGACGCGATCCAGATTCACGTAGGTGACGCGATAGGTTAAACCCAGCGTTACGTTCTTGGGCAGCTCAACGGATACGCCGGGCGCGGCCTCGACGAAGACTAGCCGCGTGCGATCTTCCCATTTGGCCTCAGTGATGGGATTGGTATAGGTGAAACTCGCGCCCGCGGAGGCCACCGGATAAATACCCATACCGACTGTCACCATCTCGTGCACGCGGTATGCACCGCCCACGAGAAAGAACGGCGCAAACTCGTAGCCCGCGTCGATGTCCTTCGCGCTGGGATAGGCGCTTGGATCATTGGGCGTCGCTCGGATGTTGCCGAAGACCGGCGACACGTTGGCGAGCACGGACCAGCGCTTGGTACCCTGCAAACCGGCCGGATTGTGGAAAAAAGCCGACGGATCGTCCACATAGCTGACCGCGGTGCCACCCATGCCGATGTGGCGTGCACTATAGAGGATGGGCGTGTCGTAACCTCCGGCCTGCACCGAGCTGGTGGCGCCCAGGACGACCAGCGCCATCGAAAGAGAAGCGAGCTTAGCTCTCATTGCCCCGCCCCGAGTTCAGCCCCCGTGGGCAAGCCACTGCACGCGAAGAACGTCGGCGTGCAGCCCTCTTCCTGACGGCACTGGTCGCAGGGCTCGCCGCCCGCAACGCAGGTCGAGATGCACTTCTGCGCGGCGCACACGACTGTACCGATGTAACAGTTGAGGCAATCTTCGCTCATCGTCTTGAGCATATCCTTGAGGCCTGGTTGGGTACGCACGCCGTTGAGCGCGCAGTCGCCGGTCTTTTTGGCCTTCTCTTCGTCGCTCAAGCTGTCGTCGCCCACGTACGCAATGAAGCAGGCGCGGCCGACTTCGGCGGCTTTTGTCGCAGGATCCAGCTCGCAGACGCCTTCGATGTCGGCCGGGTTCGCGCAGGCCGCCATCGGATTGGTGATGTTGTCGGTGATCTGTTGCGCCGTGAAGCCCTGGTAGCTGCCGACGCATTGGCCGGTGTCGCCGTCGATGGGATCCATGTCCGTGTCGGTGCCGCTGTCGTCCTCGCCGCAAGCGGCTCCGAGTAGGCCGAGTGCAATCACGAACATGAACGAAGTCTTCTTGAACGAGGTCATTTAAGTCTCCTTTGGTCGCTCGGCGGGGGGGCCGGCTATCGTCTTACTGTTCCACGAACCGGCGAGAGCACGAGGAGCCGGCAGCGGCTCCTAACACTCTTTGCTCAGACCCGGAAGGGGTGCGCGCAGACTACATGCATATGTATACGGCAGCAACATCCGGGCCTACGGTTGTTGTGCCATAGCGCGAGCGCACGAGCCCGCGAGCTGCGCGTTTTGCGAGCGCCTGCTCACGGATATCGTGCGCCGCGCTACCTACGCGGCGACGGACTGTTGCGCCTGAGTCCGATCAACGAGGGGCGCCGGTACGCGCGGCAATGCCGCCATCCACCGTAAGGATCGCACCATTCACGTAGGCGGCCTCGTCCGAGGCGAGGAACACGGCTGCGCTAGCGATCTCAGTGGCCAATCCCAACCGCGCCGAAGGAATCTGCGTCACAAACCCGGCTAGGCCGCCCGGCCGTTGTGCGAGTGCGGCGCGCAACGTTTCAGTGTCGATGGGGCCCGGGCACAGTGCGTTGATGCGGACGCCGTGTTGTGCGTTTTCGACACAAGCGAGCTGAGTCAGATTGTGGACCGCGGCCTTCGCTGCGCCGTAAGCGTTGTGGAACGGCTCACCGCCGAGGCCCGCGCCAGAGCTGATGTTGAGGATCACGCCCGAGCGCTGTGGGACCATGACGCGCAGGGCGGCGCGCAGACCGTAGAAGGTGCCGTCCAAGGTAACTTCAAGGCTCTTCTTCCAGCGTTTGCTGTCCGTGTCCGATAACAAGGCATGGCGCACGAAGGCTGCGTTGTTGACGAAGACGTCGAGCTGGGCGAACTGCTCGATGGCTTGGGCGACCACCCCCTCGACCTCGTCCTCACGGCTGACATCGCAGGCTCGGGCACAGGCGAGCCCGCCGGCCGCTCGGATCGCTTGGCAGGTTGCTTCCGCGGCTGCCAGATCGCGATCGCTGACGACAACCTTGGCGCCCTCGCTCGCAAAGCGTAGAGCGATCGCCCGCCCGATGCCGGCACCGGCCCCAGTGACCGCAGCTACCTTACCGTCCAACCTCACTGCGCACCCGTCTCGTTCACGTTCGTGGTCTGCTTCTTTTAGGCCCGTGGAGCCCTGAACGGCGATGGTTTCAAACGATTCGGCGTAGCACTGATCCAAACAAGACCTTGAGCGCCTTTTTCATGCCTTCGAACTTCTTCTCATCGTAGGGGTACCAGCCGCCCTCGCGTTTCATGCCGAAACGGTCGATTACGATGGGCAGCTCAAAAGCGTAGCGACGCAGGCCGTTTTCGCCATGCACTTGGCCGACGCCGCTCGCCTTCACACCACCAAACGGTGCTTGGTGGATGCCGTAGGAGAACGCGGAATCGTTGACCGTCAGATTGCCGGACTCGACGCGCTTGGCGAGCTCGCAGGCCTTACTCACATCCTTGGACCATACCGTTGCAGACAGACCATATTCGCAGTCGTTTGCCAGCGCGAGCGCGTGCTCGTCGTCCCTAGCGCGCATGATCGGCAGCACCGGTCCGAAGGTTTCTTCGCGCATGATGCGCATGTCGTGGGTGACATCGACGAGCACGGTCGGCTCGAAAAACGGTCCAACGCGCTTGCCACCCACCAGCGCCTTGGCGCCCTTGGCGATCGCGTCCTGCACTTGCTCGTCGACCTTTTCAAGCTGCTTGTCCCAGATCATCGGCGCGATGTCGTAGTGGCCAGTGCTGCCCATCTTGAGCTGCTTGACCTCATTGACCACAAGCTCGATGAAGCGATCGGCGACGGGGTCCACGACATAACAACGCTCAAGCGAAGAGCAGTACTGACCCGTGTTGAACATCGCGCCAAAGACCGCGCCGCCGGCCGCCCGCTCTAGGTCCGCGTCCGCGCACACGATCATCGGATCCTTGCCGCCAAGCTCGAGGCTGACCGGAATCAGCTCGCGTCCGCAGAGCTCGCCGACCTTGCGACCGGTGGCTGTGGAGCCGGTGAAGCTCACCTTATCGGGCCGTGCTTCGAGCAGGTAACGTCCAGCCTCGCCATCGCCCGAGATCACCTGCACAAGATCCTTAGGCACGCCGGCGGAATGGAAGATCTCGGCTGCCATCGCGCCTGCGAACGGCGTCACTTCTGACGGTTTGAGCAACACAGCGTTGCCCGCGACCAGGGCTTGTGCCGTGGGATTCATACCCATCACGAACGGCCCGTTCCATGGCGTGATCACCGCGACCACCCCGAGCGGCCGATAGGTGATGCGCAGCTTCTTCAGCTTGTACAGGGCGCCCACCGAGACCTCGCGATCCCCGAGCTGCTTTTGCGCGGTCTTGGCGTGGTGGTTCAACATGTCGCAGACCGACAGGATCTCCATCATCAGGGTTTCGACGCCGCTGCGGCCCGTTTCGCGCCCGATGATGTCGATAAGCTCGTCCTGCCGTGCGATCACGATCTCCATCGCGCGCAGCAGGACCTTCGCGCGCTCTTTGAGCGGCTTCTCCGCCCACAACTTCTGAGCGGCACGCGCGCGCACCATCGCAGCGTTGACTTCGTCGCGCGACATCACCGGCACCTCGCCGATAAGCTCCAGGTTCGCTGGGTTTCGCACGCGGATCGTGCGACGCGTTTTCTCGGTGGCGGCGATGCTTTCGACGATGGCCATAGACAGCGAGTGAAACGTGTTTCATTTACCAAGTCAAGCCTTGACCCGTGGTGTGGAACATGTTCTATTTTGTCTCGCCCTGCCGGAGAAAAGGCACGATGTCGCGTTTCCCGTTCACGTCGTATCCGCGCGGTTGGTTCACGGTCGCCTGGTCTTCCGAGCTACTGCCAGGCACGGTCAAGCCGCTTGTCTACTTTGGCAAATCGCTCGTCCTGTTCCGTACCGAACAGGGCGTGGCGACCATGCTCGATGCGCACTGTCCACACCTGGGCGCGCACCTCGGTTACGGCGGCAAGGTGCAGGGCGAAAGCTTGGTGTGCCCTTTTCATGCCTGGCGCTACGACACCTCGGGCCAGTGCGTCGAGATCCCCTACGCGAAAAAGATCCCGCCGCGCGCGCAGGTCCCTTGTTGGCCACTCGTCGAGAAGAACGGCGTGATCATGGTCTGGTACGACGCAGACAAGGCGCCGCCTGCCTGGCAGATTCCTGAGGTTCCCTTCCTCACCAAAGAAGACTGGTTCACGGAAGAGGCGCACGCCTCCTGGCAGATCAAGTCGCACATCCAAGAGCTGGTCGAGAACGCGGTCGATCAGAGTCACTTCCTGAGTGTTCATAGTCTGCCCTCAGCCCAGGTATTCAACATGCAGGCCGATGGGCCCGCGCTCAGCATGGAAGGGCGCTTTGTGATGGAGCAGGGCGGAGAGCCAGCGGAGCTTGCATGGAAGTGGACAGGCATCAGCTTCGGCTACGTGCACACCAAGAATCCGGGCGGCATCGAAAACTGTCAGCTCTTGATGTACACGCCGATCGACGAAGACACCGTCCAGGTTCGTTTCACGACCTTGGTCAAGCGGATCAAAAACGACGAAATCAGTCGTCGCGTTTTGCTCGCGACCAACAGCGAGACGATCCGACTCTTCGATCAGGACATCGCGATCTGGGAAGCGAAGATCTACCGCCCGCGGCCCGATCTTGCCCAGGGAGACGGTGACTTCATGAAGTACCGGCGCTGGGCTTCACAGTTTTATGGTGCCGCGCCCGTCTGAGGGTGTGGCCGTCGTCTCGGTGAGAGTTGCTCTGGGGGGATTTGCATGCAGCAGACGCACCACGGTTACCGCTACCCGTTTCCTGCCTTTCCACGTGGCTGGTTTTGCGTGGCGGACTCGGACGAGCTTGCGATAGGGCAGGTGAAGGCACTCAAGTACTTCGGACAGGAGCTGGTGTTGTATCGCAGCGAAGCCGGCGAAGCGGTGTTGCTCGATGCTTACTGTCCGCACCTCGGTGCCCACCTCGGTCATGGTGGGAAGGTCTGCGGCGAGAGTATCCAGTGTCCCTTCCATGCCTGGCAGTTCGGCAAGGATGGTGAGTGCACTAAGGTACCTTACGCATCAAAGATTCCACCGCGCGCCAGGGTGCGTGCCTGGACGGTCGAAGAGAAGAACGGCATGGTGCTCACCTGGTTTGACCCCGAAGGGAAGGGGCCTGGCACTTGGCGCATCCCTGAGATCCCGGGCTACTTGGATCAGAGCAAGTGGACGGAACCCTCGCGCGTCGCGTTCCAGGCACGCATGCACTGTCAGGAGTTTCGCGAGAACATCGTCGATAATCCGCATTTTGTGCACGTGCACAAAGCAATAAGCTCCCAGATCAAAGCCTGGACCAAAGGCGCCATGATCAAAGGGGTGGCCACCAGTGATTTCGAGCTGGGTCAACACGGCCATCCGGGTCGTACGGCAACCGTCGTGCTCGACTTCGAGGGCCATGGGCTCGGCGTCGGGGTGGCCGAAGAGACCATGGGTGACATGCACTTCATTCAGCTCGCGACCTCGACGCCTATCGATGAGGAGACGACTGAGCTGCGTTTTAGCCTGCGCACGGAGATCCGCAGCGACAAGTGGCCGGTCGAAAAGGCTCGCAAGATTGCGACCAGCATGCGCGACAGCGCAGCCCAAGACAGTAAGCGTCAGCTAGAAGCGGACATCCCGATCTGGGAGAACAAGCTCTTTCGTGAAAAGCCGATGCTCTGTGAGGGAGACAATCAGATCATGATGTTTCGCAAGTACGTGAAGCAATTCTATCCCCCCGATGCGCTGGTCGAGACGGGCGTGGCCGCGAGTGCCAGCGTGGACAGCCCTAAGGTGGAGTTGCCACAGCGGGAGTGGCCCCAGGCGCTCACGAATGCCCGCAGCGGGGCGGCTGAATAGGGCAAGCGTACGGACGCTGGCTGCATGTAAGCGAAATGTCAGCGGGATTGGTGCGCAAAGCTGGCGGTCATGACAAATCATGACATGTCTTGACCAGGCGTTTGGCCACTGCCAAAATGGGTAAATGTCTGACTCGGACAAATTCAGCACCAAGATCGATCGCAAGGTCTTGAAAGAGCTCAAGAGCTACGCAGATATCAGCGGCCGTACGGTGGCCTCGATCGTGAGCGACGCGGTAGCTGAGTACGTTGCGCGTCAACGCGTGCGGCCGGATGTTTTACAGGCGATCGACGAAAGCCTGACGGAACACGCGGATCTCTTGAGGCGGCTTGCGCGTTAGGCAACTCGTGGAGCTAACACGTTACCTATCGCTTGAAGAGGTGCTTGAGCTCCATCGCCGCGCGGTCGCGCTGCACGGCGGGAGCGCAGGTGTACGTGACATGGGGCTGGTCGAGAGCGCGCTAGCTCGCCCCCGGTCCGGCTACTACAAATCTCTGTCGGAGCAGGCCGCTGCGCTGTTGCAGAGCTTCGCCGGCAATCACGCCTTCGTCGACGGGAACAAGCGCGTCGCGTGGCTTGCAGCCGATGTCTTTCTCCGCATCAACGGACTCAAGCTACGCGTATCGGCTAGCGTCGCAGAGCGCTTCATCATCGAGCGTGTGATCAAGAAACGCATCGATGTCCATGAGATCGCCAAGTGGCTCGAAAAGTACATGGTCGCGCGCTAACTACCGAGGCATGACAGCTCTGACAGGCGTGCGTGTGCTCGAACTCGGGCAGTTGATCGCGGGGCCTTTCGCAGGCTTCATGCTCGCGGG
Organism: Polyangiales bacterium; assembly: GCA_038257655.1. GTDB lineage: Bacteria > Myxococcota_A > Polyangia > Polyangiales > DASUME01 > DASUME01. The sequence continues at coordinate 7,194 of JBBSJC010000300.1, forward strand.
TTTCGGTGCAGAGGTGATCAAGGTCGAGCCTCCGAACGGCGGCGATCCGATGCGTGGTTGGCGCATGTTGCACGAGGGCACGTCGTTGTGGTGGGCGAGCATCGCACGCAACAAGAAGTCGATCACGCTCGACCTGCGCGAGGCCGAAGGTCGCGAGCTTTTGCGCAAGCTTGCTGCCAAGTGCGACATCCTGATCGAGAACTTTCGTCCAGGACGCATGGAAGAGTGGGGCCTTGGCTACGAGGTGTTGTCCAAGGACAATCCGGGTCTGATTATGGTGCGCGTTTCGGGTTGGGGACAGGACGGCCCCTACGCCAAGCGTCCGGGCTTTGCGAGCGTGGCCGAAAGCATTGGAGGGTTGCGCTACATCGTCGGCGACGCGGACAGGCCGCCGGTGCGAACGGGTATCAGTCTCGGCGATTCGCTGGCGGGATTGCATGCCGTGATCGGTGCGTTGACAGCGCTCCACCATCGCGAGAAAACGGGGCGCGGTCAGATCGTGGACACGGCCATTTACGAAAGCGTGTTCAACATGATGGAAAGCATGCTGCCCGAGTACGACTTCTTCGGGCACGTGCGCGAGCGTTCGGGCGCCAAGCTAGCGGGCATCGTACCCACTAATACCTATCGGTGTAGCGACGGGCGTTATGTGATCGTCGGGGGCAACGGCGACAGTATTTTTCGCCGCCTGATGCGCGCAGCCGGCCGACCGGACTTGGCCGCCGATCCGCGGCTCGCCCAAAACCCGGGGCGCGTCGAGCATGAAGCTGAGATCGATCGAGCGATCGAGGCCTGGACCTCGCAGCACCCTTACGATCACGTAGTCGCTGAGCTGGAGCAGGCTGAAGTGCCGGCAGGACCTATCTACAGCATTGCCGACATCGCCCAGGACCCGCAGTACCTGGCGCGCAAGATGTTCGAACAAGTCAAGCTACCTGATGGGCGCGATCTCAAGATACCTGCCATGGTGCCAAAGCTCAGTGAGACACCGGGTCGCACGGAATGGATAGGCGAAGCGCTCGGCGCTCACAACGACGAGATCTATGGCGAGCTGCTGGGACTAAGCGACTCCGAGCGTGCTTCATTGCGCGAGCGTAAGGTTATCTAATAGCTCATTCACGCGTGTCTGGCTGCTATCCGGCGCGGGCATCACCCAACATCCAAGCGGGCTTTGGGCTCGCGAACGTCCGACGTAAACGGCCTTGCGGAGGGCCTCTGCTTCGGATAGTTTTTACGACTAGAACGTGTTTCAGTTTGTGCCCTGCGACGTTTTATCTTGCGGGAGGCGAGCATGCAGACCACGGAGAGCAGCACGGCCATGACCACGCCTGAAGAATCGGAACAGTCGCAGCAAAAACACGCTTTTCACCCGTTGAAAGTTGCCCGCGTGATTTGCGAGACAGCGGACTCGTGCTCCATCGTGTTCGAGATCCCAGAAGCGCTGCGCGAGCTATTTCAATACCGCGCCGGCCAGTTCTTGACGCTTGAGCTGCCCTACGAGGGTGGGCTGTTGCGGCGCTGCTATTCCCTTGCCAGCTCGCCTGACACGGACAGCGAGCACAAGGTGACGATCAAACGCGTCGAGGGCGGGCGCGTGTCCAACTGGCTTCATGAGCACGTCAAACAGGGCGACACGATTATGGTGCAGCCGCCCGAGGGACGTTTCGTGATGCGCTGCGAAGCCGACCACATGCTGTTGTTCGCTGGCGGCAGTGGCATTACGCCGGTGATCTCGATCATCAAGACGGCGCTAAAAACGACCGCGCGCACGATTCGTTTGATCTATGCCAATCGCAACGCGGACTCCGTGATCTTTTCAGCTGAGCTTGCGGACCTTACTGCCCGGTATCCGGAGCGCCTGCGCGTGACCCCGCGTCTAGACAATGTGGACGGTTTCTTTCGTATCGCTGACATCGCCCGTCTGCTCGACGGGCGCACTGATGGCGAATACTTCCTGTGCGGACCCCAAGGTTTCATGCAGACCGTGGAGACTGGATTACTCGCGGCAGGCGTGAATAGCGAGCGCTTGCACATCGAGCGTTTCGTGTCGCCCGTCGATAAGGTGCCCGGCGCAGACAGCGATGACACCGTGCAAATGGGAGAGGTACCTGCGCAGGTTCAGATCCAACTGCAGGGTAAGACCATCGATGTTCCTTATGTGCGTGGTCAGACCTTGCTCAGGGCAGCTCTCGACGCGGGAGTCGATGCACCCTACTCATGCGAAGAAGGTTTTTGTGGCTCGTGTACCGCGCGTCTGCTCGACGGACA
>JBBSJC010000301.1:0-9457 GCA_038257655.1 Polyangiales bacterium
AAGCCGACTTCGGAGGAGACCTCGTGGGAGGCACTCACGTGGCCGAAATCCAACTCTTCAAGCAGTCTGACGATGGGCTGCTCGAGCCGTCCATGGGCGTGATCGTGCATCACGACGACCGCCGCGCTGGTGAAGCCCTGCGCTTTTAGCCCCGCCAACACGCCTCTCAGGGATACGAGATCGGGCTCATGAAGCACGCTGCCATCTGGGGCACAACGCGCGGAGGTTTCGATCACCGCCGCGCACAAGGGCGCGGGCTTTTCGATCTCGAGCGCGAACAGATCGGGACGCGTTTGGTCACCGAGCGTGAGCAAATCGCCGAAGCCGCGTGTGATCACAAGCACGGTTTTCGCCCCGCGTCGCTCGAGCAGGGCGTTGGTGGCAAGCGTGGTGCCCATGCGCAAGTCACAGGGCGGGATAGGCTCAGCGGCAGTGAGCCCGAGCAACGTACGGATGCCCTCGAGCGGCGCCCCGTCGGAAGATAGAACCTTTGCAACGCGCAAAGCGCCCGTGCTGGGCTCGATCCCAATGCAGTCGGTGAAGGTGCCACCGCGATCGATCCAGAATTGCCAGCGCGCGCTCACCCAATAGGCCTAGCAGCGCCGTTGCGTGTCGTCAGATTACAAATGGCATGGTCGGCGTTGAGCCCGCGTCAAGTCAGGGAGCTCCGTGTGGCGGCGCGAGGGATGTTTTCGTAAGCGCCGCCGCAAGTCGCGCGCGCGCCCACGGGTCTGCGCTTTCTCGTCCCCCAAACACCTCGACGGGGTACTTGGGTGGCGCCACCCAATGCACGGCGGTGAGCAGCCCCCGCACCCAGGTGCTCGAGATAATCAGCGCCGTGCCCACGTTGTATTTGATGGCGTAGGGTTGGGTGATGCGCTCGTGATCGGCGACAATCTGCCGCTGGGTCGCTGGCGCGTGCACGATCGCCTGACAATCGACCACCCACACCAAGGGGCCGCGCACGGCGCGGTACATCGCCTGGATGGCCTCGTGTGCAACCCTCAACTCCTCATCCGTGCTCTTGGCTGGGTAGCTAAACCGATAAAAGGGTGCCTGGGAACTGTCGACCCATGGATGTGGCGAAGAGCGCACCCTCAGATGCTACCCCCAAACGCGAACGCGCAGACAGTAAGATTCGGGCTGTAGTCCGGGGCAGCAACAGTCCCGGTCAGCGATCCCTAGGGATGGAGGCTACCGCACAAGCGTGGGGGTCAGGTCCGAGGCAGAGAGCGGAAACGTAACGGTTAGACGTGCCCTAGAGGTCCGCGAGCGCCCGACGCCGCGCGCGTTCGACCACGGGGATCATGCTGCGATGTGCGTCCGCCGTGTCGACGATCGCTAACTCGTCCACGTGATCGGCCTGACTCGCTGAGGCTTGCAGAAACCAATCCATCGCCAGCGCCGCATCGAGGCGATCATTCACCCTGCCTGGCAAGACCAAGGCGGCCGTGCGCACGCGCAGACTGACCAGGCGTCCCATGACGTCGGTAATCCAGGCGCGGAAACGCGCTTCTTCGAAAGCAGCGCGCGTTCCGGCGCCCACCCATAGCAAGCGTTCGGCCATCAGACGCGGACGAGCAGGCATCAAGACCACCTCGCCGATATCGCCACGCATCCGATCTTTGACGAGTTGCTCGGAAATGCGACCACACAGACGAAAGTCGATAAGCCCGGGTGCTCCGCGCAAGGGGCGCTCGTCGCTGAAGAACGGCAGGCACAGCGCCTCTGTCTTCAACTGATCCAGGCTCACTAGGTCAGAGAGCACGAAGTGGACGTCCACAGCCCCCTCCCCTGTCGTTCAAATCTTACTATTGTCGGAGGCGATGCGATCGAGCACGCCGTTTACAAAACCTGCACTGCCTTCGCCCGCGTAACGCTTGGCAAGCTCGACGGCTTCGTTGATCGTCACCCGACTTGGCACTTCCTTCACGTACAACAGCTCGTAGGCACCAATGCGTAAGATGTTGCGATCGACCCGCGGCATGCGTTCGAGACGCCAGTTTTCGCTGACGCGGCGGATGGCTTCGTCGATCTCAGCGCTGCGCGCGGACCAGCCCTGCACGAGCTCGCGCGCGAAGTCTTTGCCTTCGACGCTGGAGGCAAGATAGGCCCAGTGATTGCGCTCGGCCTCCTCGACCGATACTTCGGCCAGGTCCATGCAATACAAAATCTGCAAGGCCGCCTCGCGAGCCCGTCTACGCATACCCATGACGAACAACCTCAAAGAACAAAACGTGCAGGACTAGGCCTGACGAGAACGACTGATCGATAGCAATGAACGCGTGCTTAGCTCAACGGTTCGCTGGACGGCAATGACGACACGACTACGAGGCCAGCTACAAGCCAACAGCGGTCAATGCGCGACCGAGGTTGATCATCTCGACCGCGGAGAGTGCGGCGTCGAAGCCCTTGTTACCAGCTTTGGTGCCCGCGCGCTCGACGGCTTGTTCGATTGAGTCCGTGGTCAGCACGCCAAAGATAACCGGCACGCCGGTCTGCATCATCGCCACGCCGCAGCCCTTGGACACCTCGGCGCAGACGTAATCAAAGTGCGGGGTCGAGCCGCGGATCACCGCGCCCAGGGCGATCACAGCCGCGAACTTGCCGCTCTTGGCGAGGCGCTGCGCGACCAGGGGTAACTCGAATGCGCCGGGGGTGCGGACGAGGGTGACCTTGCCCTCAGGAATGCCGTGGCGGCGCAGGCCATCGATTGCGCCTTGCACCAACTTGTCGACGATGAAGTCGTTGAAACGCGCAGCAACAATGGCGATTTCGGCGTCTTTGGGCGCCGCGAAATCGCCTTCAATCTGGCGTAGGGATGGCGAGTTACTCATTTCTGTTCGCTCCAGGTGGCGCCAGTGTAGAGGGCTCATCGAACGGGCGCCACATCGGGTGCTCACCCACATGTGCACCGCATCGGTGAGTCAGCGCGGTGCGTACGTGGCCGCCTCCCTCGGGAATCGGGCATGATCGGGACCCGGCGCGAGCCTAATTATGCAGACTACTGCGACTGACTCTGCGACTGCGTGCTGGGCTCCTGCACGGGACCGAGGATCTCGCGGCCCACGTCGATGCAAGCCGAGGTGGTCTCATTGACGATGTGCGTCAGCAACGAGTGGATCTGCGAGCCATCGAACCCTGCACGTTGCGCATCCAGCCAGCGCAACAACGTCTGTAAGCGATTGCTGGAAGCGCGCGATCCAGCCGGAGATTCTGGCCAGATCTCGCGCAGAATCGCTTCTGATGAGCGCAGGCAATAGCGTAAAGAGCGCGGAAAGCTGTTCTCGAACACGAGAAACGAGACCACGCTCTGGGCGGTGACGCGCCCTCGCACCCGCTTCATGTACGCCTCAAAACCGGAACACGCGCGCAACAGCGACAGCCACAGGGCAACCTGCACGATGTCGTGGGCCGCCTCGAGCTCGATCGTGTGCGGGTGCATGTCGAGGATGCGCGCGGTCTGCCCCACGCGCTCCAGCATGACGCCGAGCCAGAGAAAGCTCATGGGCGTGTCGTGCAACATCGTGCTGCGCACAAGTCCCAAACACAGCTGGGTCGAGCGGCGCGCATCGCGATACATCTGTTCGCGGTTTTCCGCGTACATGCGCTCGGTCGTGTCGCGGCGAAACCAAAGGTAGAGCTCGTTGATTTCTTCCCATACGTCCATGGAGAGCGCGTCGCGGATGATGCGCGCGGATTCCCGGGCGCAGCGAATCGAGGTGGCCAGGCTGACCTGATTGTCTTCGTTCCAGGTCATGTAGCGCTGCACGATTTCGCCGTCTCCTGCGGCGTCTGCGCCGAAACGTTCGACGAAGGCAGCGTGCTCGCCCGAGACGATGACCAAGGGTTGCCAGCACTGGGTGACCGGAACGTCCGCATCGAACACGAGCGAGCGCGTGGCTTGCAGCAGACGCGCCGTGCTTTCTGCCCGCTCAAGATAACGTCCCAGCCAGAAACACTGATCGGCAACCCGTGAGATCACGATGTCACCTCGCGCTGCACCCATGTGTCTTTGGAACCGCCGCCTTGGCTCGAATTGACGACGTAGGAACCCGGAACGAGAGCCACGCGTGTGAGACCACCGGGCAAGACCCAGCTGCTGTCTGGTCGCGTGAGAATGAACGGGCGCAAATCGACGCGCCGGGGCGCGAGGCGCTGACGCACGGGGTCCCAAGTCGGACAAGCCGACAGCTCGACACGATGCTGGGCGATGTACTTGCGGGGCGAGGCTGTCACTCTGCGCCTGAACTCTTCGATCTCCGCAGCGGAGGCTTGGGGGCCCATCAACATGCCGTAGCCACCCGCTTCGTCAACTGCCTTGACGACTAATTGGTCGAGGTTTTCGAGCACGTACTTCTTGTCGTCTGCACGCGCGCAAACGTAAGTATCGACTTGGGCCAGGGTAGGCTCCTCACCGAGGTAGTAGCGAATCATGTCATGCACGAATGGGTAGACGGCCTTGTCGTCTGCGCAACCATTGCCCGGTGCGTTGGCCAAGGCGACGTTACCGCTCGCATAAGCACGCATCAGCCCAGGCACGCCGAGCATGCTGTCGGGACGGAAAAACTTGGGGTCGAGATAGGCGTCGTCGATGCGGCGGTAGATCACGTGCACGCGCTTGGGGCCATGGGTGGTGCGCACGAAGACCATGTCATCATCGACGAACAAATCTGAGGCTTCAACCAGATCGACGCCCATGTGGCGCGCAAGGAAGCTGTGCTCGAAATAGGCCGAGTTGTAACGGCCGGGCGTGAGCACGACCACGTGTGTGTCGTCTGGATCGACTGGGGAAATCGCACGCAAGGTCTGAGCGAGCTCGATCGGATACTGCTCGACCGTACGCACGCTGTTCTGATCGATAAGCGCTTGAAAAACGCGTTTCGTAACGAGGCGATTGGCGAGCACGTAGGAGACGCCGGAGGGCGTGCGTACGTTGTCTTCGAGCACGCGGAACACGCCATCCGGACTGCGAATCAGGTCGATGCCTGCGATCGGTATGCGAACACCACCGGGAGCGGCCATGCCGCGCAGCTTCGGCAGATAGAACTCAGCGCCGAGGATCAAGTCCGGCGGTATCACGCCGTTCTTTAGAATGAGCTGCGGACCATAGATGTCGTCGAGGAAGGCGCACAACGCTTGCGTACGCTGCATCAGGCCCTTTTCGACGCGGGCCCACTCGGCCGCCGCGATGATGCGCGGTGCAAGGCAGATGGGAAAGACCTTCTCTGTGCCTTGCTTATCCGCATAAACCGAGAAGGTGACGCCTTGGTTGTAAAGCGACAATTCTGCGAGGGACTGATAGCGTGCCAATTGCCCGGATGACAGGGCGTTCAACATGTCGTGGGCCCGTCGCGTGTGCGGCCTCGCGCTGCCATCACCGAGCACGAACTCATCGTACGTATCGGCTAGGGGTTGGTAGTTATCGAATACCGTCGGATACGTTCTTGGAACAGCTGAAAGCACGAAGCTATGGTTGCATTACGCACCTGGCCTGACACTCGCAAAATGCAGCCTCCGCGCGCTTTTGACGCGCCCGAAACACTACGGCAACGCCCAGCGCCTAATCGGTGAAATACATTCCATGACAATCCGGGTCGCCCTCCACCACACCACTCGTTATCGCTATGACCGACCGGTGCAACTTGCGCCGCATGTGGTGCGATTGCGGCCAGCACCCCACACGCGAACGCCGATCACGGCTTACTCGCTGAAGGTCACGCCGAGCGAGCACTTTCTGAACTGGCAGCAGGATCCGTTCGGCAACTTCCAGGCGCGGCTAGTGTTCACCAAACCGTCACAGGAGCTGTGCGTCGAGGTCGATCTCGTCGCCACGATGACGGTAGTCAACCCGTTTGACTTCTTCTTGGAGGAGAGCTCCGAGCATTGGCCGATTTATTACGAGCCAGGGCTGTTCAACGACCTCAAGCCTTACCTTACGCCGTTTGAAACGGGACCCAAGTTCTCGCAGCTCGTCGGCACGGTACTGGACAAATATGCACGCAAGGAGCGACGCACGATCGATGTGTTGGTCGACATCAACCAACTCGTGCAGCGCTCGCTCCGCTACGACATTCGCATGGAGCCGGGCGTATTCGAGCCCGAAGAGGCGCTGACGCGCGGCCACGGCTCCTGTCGCGATTCTGCCTGGCTGCTCGTGAACGTGCTGCGCAAGCTCGGTCTTGCCGCGCGCTTTGTATCTGGTTATTCGATTCAGCTCGCCGCCGATCAGAAGCCACTCGAGGGCCCCTCCGGCGTGACAGAAGACTGCTGCGATTTGCACGCTTGGGCCGAGGTATATCTGCCCGGTGCAGGCTGGGTCGGGCTCGACGCGACCAGCGGCTTGTGGTGCGGCGAAGGGCATATTCCGCTCGCCTGCACGCCCGATCCCTCGAGCGCCGCGCCCATTTTCGGCTCCTTTGGTTTTCCGAAACGCTCCGAAGACGACAAGGTCGAAGAGACCTTCGAAGTGCAGATGAAGGTCACGCGCGTCGAAGACCGTCCGCGCCCGACCAAGTCGTACACAGACGCGCAGTGGGATGCGATTGTCGCGTGCGGCGATCAAGTTGAACGCGCGCTTGCGGCTGGCGACGTGCGCCTGACCATGGGCGGCGAGCCCACCTTCGTGTCGGTGGACGATCCGGAAGCTCCCGAGTGGAACGTCGCGGCCACCGGTGGCTCCAAGGAGCGTCTGGCAGATGAGCTGGCAAGGCGCGTGCTCAAGCGCTTTGCACCTGGCGGCTTACTGCATCACGGCCAGGGCAAATGGTATCCCGGCGAGCCGCTGCCGCGTTGGGCGCTGTCCTGTTACTTCCGCCGCGATAGCGAGCCGGTGTGGAAGGACCCATCGCGCATTGCAGGCGAAAAACCTGAAAAGCCCCTCAAGCCTGAAGCCGCAGAGACGTTGGTGCGCGCCCTTGCGAAGAGCTTGGGCGTCAGCGAGCAGCTCGTCATCCCCGGCTACGAAGACACACTTTACTATTTATGGCGCGAACGAAATCTGCCGAGCAATGTCGATCCATTCGACAACAAGCTTGACGATGCCCAGGAGCGCACGCGTTTGCGCCGGGTGTTCGAGCAAGGTCTCAAAGCAGTCGTCGGCTACGCCTTACCGTTGGTCGCAACCGAGCTTCCGACCGGCCCGCGTTGGTTGAGCGCGCCGTGGTTCATGCGCGAGCAGCGCATGTATCTAACGCCAGGTGACTCGCCCATGGGCTACCGTCTTCCGCTCGACAGGCTGCCGTGGACGGCGCCCGAAGAGCGAAGCGGGCTGTGGCAACGCGACCCGATGGATACGCGCGGTGGTCTGCCGTCGCGGCACGCGCTTTCGCAGCCACAGCCAGGCATGCTCGGCGCCGGCTCACGCACACCTCCGCTACCTGCCGCTCCGCGACAGGGCTCGTCCGCGGAAGGCATCGTACGCCAAGCGCTGTGCGTCGAGCTGCGCCATGGCGTCTTGCATGTGTTCATGCCGCCGGTCGCGACCCTCGAGGCTTACCTGGAGCTAGTCTCGAAAATCGAAGACGTGGTGACCGAGCTCGATCTTACGGTTCGCATCGAGGGCTACGGCGCCCCCAGCGACTCACGCCTCGAGCGCATCCAGGTCACCCCGGATCCGGGCGTGATCGAGGTCAACATCCATCCTGCGCGCTCCTGGCGCGAGCTCGTGTCGAACACACTTGCTCTCTACGAGGACGCGAGAGAGACCCGGCTCGGCACCGACAAATTCATGATCGATGGCCGACACACCGGCACCGGTGGCGGCAATCACGTGGTGCTCGGCGGACCGACGCCGGCCGATAGTCCACTGCTGCGCAGACCCGATCTATTGCGTAGTCTGACCAGTTATTGGCTCAATCATCCGTCGCTTTCGTACCTGTTCTCCGGCATGTGCATCGGGCCGACGAGCCAAGCGCCCCGTATCGATGAGGCGCGTCATGATGCGCTTTATGAGCTTGAAATCGCGTTCGGGGCCATGCCCCAGCGCAACGGGACGCCCGCGCCCTGGCTCGTCGATCGTCTGTTCCGACATCTGCTTGTCGATGTCACGGGCAACACCCATCGCACCGAGCTGTGCATCGATAAGCTGTACAGCCCTGATAGTGCAGCCGGTCGCCAAGGCTTGCTCGAGCTACGCGCCTTTGAGATGCCGCCTGACGGTCGCATGAGCTGCGCGCAACAGTTATTGGTGCGTGGGCTGGTCGCTTGGTTTTGGCGCGAGCCCTACGAGCGAGCACCGATTCGTTGGGGCACAGCACTGATCGATCGCTTCATGTTGCCGGCCTTCGTCTCCCAAGACTTTGCGGACGTGATCGATGACCTCAAGCGCGCGGGCATGCCGCTAGAACGCGCATGGTTTCAGCCGCACTTCGAGTTCAAGTATCCGCGCTATGGCAACATCGCCGTCAACGGTGTGGACTTGGAGCTCAGACAAGCGCTCGAACCCTGGCACGTGCTCGGCGAAGAACAGGGTGCCTCGGGCACGGTGCGTTACGTCGATGCCTCCGTCGAGCGTATGCAGGTCCGTGCACGCGGCCTTACCGATACACGCCATGTGATCGCGTGCAATGGCCGGCGCGTTCCACTCTATCCAACTGGTCGCAGTGGCGAGTTCGTAGCGGGCGTCCGCTATCGCGCCTGGCAACCACCTTCTGCGCTGCATCCCACGATCCCCGTGCAGGCTCCCCTGCGCTTTGATGTGATCGACACATGGTCAGGTCGCGCGGTCGGCGGCTGCCAGTACCACGTCAGCCATCCCGGTGGGCGCGCATTCGAGACCCTGCCCAGGAATGCACTCGAGGCCGAGAGCAGGCGTGTCGCACGATTCCTTCCATACGGCCATACACCGGGCGCAATCGCGACCCCGGACGAAGAAACAAGCCGCGAGCTACCGCTGACCCTCGATCTTAGGCGTCCTGCTCCCTAACATAGGGAGACTTGATGTCGGATCACGATGGCCGCGAGGCCCAGCAGTACGCCATGGCCGCGGCCTATCGGGTTCACCCAGGAAGCTTTGACGAGCTGAAGGGCCCTGATGGCTCGGTGCGTCCGCATTGGCGCATGCTGCTCGATCAAGTGCAGCTGCTCGGAAACAGCGAGCTCGGACGACGTTGGGATCGCGCGCGTCATCTGATTCACGAAAACGGCGTCAGCTACAACGTGTATGGCGATCCGAACGGGCTCGAGCGCCCGTGGAGTCTCTCGCCTGTCCCCGTGCTGATTCGCCCCGAGGATTGGGCACCGATTCGTATCGGGCTGTCGCAGCGTGCACGGCTGCTCGATGCCTTACTCGCGGATCTGTACGGCCCTCAACGCTGCCTGCTCGATGGCTCGCTGCCGCCTGAGCTGGTGTTTCCGAATCCATGGTTCTTGCGCGCATGTCACGGCCAGAACGTGCCGCGCGGTGCGTGGTTACCCTTGTATGCAGCCGACTTGGTGCGCGGCGCGGACGGAAGCT
>JBBSJC010000302.1:0-9440 GCA_038257655.1 Polyangiales bacterium
AGGTGCAATTGGGAGCTTATCCATCCGCGTATAGATCGGAATCACGAGGTAGGGGCGAGCGTTGGTGAGCAGCTCGTAGGCCATGATGCCGAAGCTGAAGACGTCGCGACTGGGCTCGCTTCCCTCTGCGTCGGGCTCGGCGAGCTCAGGTGCCATATAGGCAGGCGTTCCAAGCACCTTGCCAGCTTCAGTGAGGCGCGGTGCGCCCGTGACCGAAGCATCCGAGGGGCGCCGCCCTGACTCTGCAGATCCAAAGGCGGCGGGCGGCATACTGAGGCGCGGTGCGTCGAAAAGCACGTCTGACACCAGGCCTTCGCCTCCTGCGAGCGCGACGATACGTGTCGGCGCCTCGCTAGACCGTAAGGTGTCTGAGCTGCTCTGGCCGATCCGTCGCGTCGCATCGTCGACGAGAGGCGTGCTCGCCGTGTCCTTGCTGCGCGCGAGCGTCGAAAGTGGTGCAGCGATGCCGAAGTCACTGATCTTAACGGTGACGTGTGACCCATTTTCCTCGATCAACACGTTCTCAGGCTTAAGGTCGCGATGCACCACACCTCGGTCATGCAGCGCGCTTAATCCCAGGGCCGCTTCGCGAAGCACGAACAGTGCCCACTGCGTATCGCCATAACGCGCCTTGCACGTGCGTAACGAATCTCCACGCACGAGATCCATCACGACATACATGAAGCCCGCGGTTGCAAAATCGATGTCGTGGATTGCGACCAGGTTTGGGTGCGAGATCTCGGAAGCGATCTGCGCCTCGCGGGCAAAACGCGCGAGAGTGTTGGCGTCCGAGGTCGATCGCAACAGCTTGAGTGCGAGCTTGCACCGGTCTTCACAGCGTTCCACCTCGTACACCACGGCCATGCCACCATCACCGAGCCGCGATAAGACGCGATAGCGACTGTCGATGATGGTGCCGGGCACAAGCTCCGTGAGAACCTCGCGGTCGCGACCCAGGCGCGAGAGCGCATGCGACAACTGACGCGATCGTGCAGCCACCTGTCGCCGCAGCTCATCCGCGAGCCGCTGGTTCTCCTTATCCTGCGCTTCAAGCGACACAATTCGAGCCGCGAGCTGGGCGTTCAAGTCGTCGAGCGCTCCCATGGCGCCATCGTGCTCACGACTGAGCGCCGCGGTCTGCAGCGCGGCAAACCATACGATGCCGAGACAGCCGGGCTGAAGGCCCCGCGTCCATCCGCCTAGACCGACCCAATACAGAAGGTCCGGCGCGGCCACCACCGTCAGGCCACCCCAAGAAGCCAAGAGCAGGATGGCGTCCGTGCGTCGCGTCGTCAGTGTGAGCAGCTTCATGCCCGTATAGAGCTGATAACAAGCAGCCGCGGTCACCGAGGCCACCACGACTGGAGCCATCCCATAGCGTGCACTGAAGGGCCCACTAGCCACGATCGCGACGATGAAGTTGGCGGAGCTTATCGTGACCAAGAAACGACGTGGCATCGTGCCGCCGAACTGTGCGTGCGTGTATCCCACGCTCACCAAACCAGCGACGGACAAGAACGCCAATGACCGCACATCGTGAGTGCCTACCAAAACCTGGGTCACGCCCATGCTGAGCAGCGGATAACTTGCCGCGAACAGAGCCTGCGCGGCCACCCAGCCGTAGGCCTCGCGCCTGCGGTCCGCCAGGAACACGAGCAAGTACGAAAAGCCGAGCACCAGGACGAACACGATTGCGGCCGCTGCGGTAGCCGCATTGAACGTGGCTGCGAAGCGAAACCAACGATCACCATCAATGTGCGTGGAAAGACGAGGCGTCGAGTCGATCCAGGTGCTCTGAAACCAGGTGTCGCGCACGACGAGGCGCAGGGCGATGGAAGACGCCTGCGTCAGCTCGCCTGGAATGCGAAAACGTTGGGCGTGAGCATTGCGGTAGTCGACGAGATGTTGAGGGATGCCCGTCTCCACGTCGTGGCCATCCACCTGCAGCGCAGCCAGCGCGGGCAAACGCACAAAGGTAAGGGTCACGGGCACACCCCGCATGGCAGGCGGCAGCGCGACCACCTTACGCAGCTCGTACGTCCCCCCACGAGGACCCATCCGCTCATCGACTTGCGCGGGCAGCACGATCTCGGCCTGCTCGGCGCCGCGCACGAAGGTCCAGCGATCGAGCACGAGCGCCGAAGGATCACTGCAGCCGGTAGACAGCAAGAGCAACCCTGCGATCACCCAGCGCACAAGCGTCAGGAAATGCGCTCCCGACCTATGACGCGCGTACACCACCTTTGTCGATGATAGAACGCGGGGTCGGCTCGCGACTAGTCTCGCGAGATCTGGGCGAGCATGTGGGACGCAGATCCCATCGCGGTGGATGTAGGTTGACCGCACTCTCGTGCCTCCTGCGGCTTGAGAGCGGCGCAATACAGGAACGCCAAAACGCGGACCTCGAAGCTGTCACGACTTGGATCTGCCAGGCAGAGATACGTCACGCCTAGAACTTAACGAGTGGTGGCACATGAGGTAACTGGCGAACCGAATGGCTAACAATCGGTGGGAGCTGCATTAGACTGGCCCCGTTATGGACGCTCATCCCACGATCATTTTGTATGATTTCCCGGCCAAAACTGGCGTTGCGGGCTTCAGCTCGGTTTCCCCCTTCGTGCTCGCGATCGATCGCGCCCTAAAGCTGGCTGGCCTGCACTATGAGCGGCACCACGTGAACATGCTCAAGCTCAAGGAGCTCAATCCGCTCCGACAGCTTCCCGTGCTGATCGTAAACACGGATAAGATCGCGGACTCCACGCGCATCTTACGGCGCATCGACGCCATGGTACCGGGCTCGCTCACGGGCGGGCTCGACCAGCGCCGCATCGCGGAGGCGTGGCTGTGGGAAGAGTTCGCCGATACCTCCCTTTACCCTTACGTGCTCGCCACGCGCTGGGTTGACGACCGTGGTTGGCCCGTAACGCGCGCGCTTTTCTTCAAGACCGTGCCCGCCCTGCTGCGCCCCGTCATCGCGCCCACGATCCGAAAGCAGATCATGAAGAAGCTCGTGGAACGAGACTTTCTGCGCGGCGGCCTTGACGCTTGCTATGAGCGCATGCGAAGCGTGCTCGACCAGCTCGACCTACGCGCCCCCGAAGACGGCTTTTGGCTTGGCCCACGTGCCAGCGTCGCAGACATCGGCCTGTTTGCCCATCTGCACTCGCTCAGACTACCGCTGATCCCGTTCCAGGCCGAGGAGCTTCAAAAGCGCACGCGTTTGTCGCGCTATCTCGACCGCGTTGACGCAGCGACCAGCGCATCGGACGGCGGGTGACGAACGACGGGCAACACTCCGATCCCAACGGAGCTCCTGCAGCCGCTCAGGACTGCTTTAGCGGCTCGATCTCGCGCTCGATCTTCCATGTCGAGCGGCCTCAGAAACTCCTCGCGTAGGATTTCGCCTGGGTGAATGGGCTTCATGCCATTACGCGGTCTCATGGGTTCTCCTAGAGCGCGAAGGCAAAGGTAACGTAGCGGCAGGACCTGCAGAACCTTGCAGAAAAGGGTAATTGGCTTGTCTGCTGCACGCTCGCTGCACTCATGAACGGCTGCCTGGCACGAGCCGGTGCAGCTGGCCATGTTAGCTTCGCGACAGAAGGAATGAACATGGGGACATTCAGGGTAATAGGCGGCGTATTGGCTTACTGGGCCTTGCTCGCGTGTGCTTGCACGAGCACGCAGGCGCCGCAGCGTGGTGCGATACAAAAGGCGCAAATCCTACCTCTCGCACCTGAGCGTCCGCGTTGCCGTTACGAGCCTCCGAGCGCGCCATTGCCGGCGCTGCGCGCGCACACGCTGCTGCTCGAAATTCGCGATGGGCGGATGCCCGTGCGATCCGATCTTGACGAAGTGCCGGTGCTCGTGCAGTCCACCGGCTCGCGCGCGCTCGAAGTCACCCTGCATCGCGACGTGAAGTCCGAGATACAGGCGCGCATCAGTAAGCTCGCACAAGGCGATGGGCCGGACCTTACGGTCGTTCTCGACGTACAATCCATGAACGCTTGGAGCAGTACTTCGAAAGGAGAGCTGCACGCGGTGTTCGAGGTCTCCCTGGCGCTACCGGATGGTTCGACCCTGGCGCGTGGCCGAGGTAGGGCCAGCCGGCAGATCGAAGGCCCACCCTATGACGCCCAGGAGCTTGATGACTTGCATCGCGGCGTGGGGCTGGAAGCATTCGATGCAGCGTTCAACAGCGCGTTGCTGGGCGCTGCCGATCAAGCTTTGCAAGGCCAGGCCGACGGGGGGTTCAAAGTAGAGCGCTCAGGCGACACGGTCAGCATCGCGCGGGCCAGCCAGCCCTGCCCATGGCTCGAGTATTCGGTGGAATGGCACGGCCTACGTTACCGCAGCGATCGCGTGGGCTGCGAGCGCGTGCCGTTGGCGCAGGGTCTGAGTATCGCAGCGCAGCTGATGAGCAGACTACAGCAGGTGCTCGGTGCAAGCTTTTCACCGCGCAGCTTCGGGTTGAACGACTATCCCGAGCTGTACGAACGCGTTGCGCGGGCGGCCGTGCGATCGCGCGACTGGGACAAGCAACGGGGTCGACCGCGCGCTGCCAAGTCCGTCAATGCGCTGGTGGTAGAACTCGCAGCGGACCCAACGTTTTCGGCCGAAGTCGCAGTGCTGCTTGCGCCGCTCGGCCTCGCACCGCGCGTATCGAACGTCGAAAAGGTGTTCGTCGGAGCGGTGCACGAGACACCGTTTGCAGCCGTGCTGCAGGCCGCCGGACTTTCGGAAAAGGATCGCGTGCCCTACGCAAGCATCGTCTGGTTTGAGCTTTCTGCGCTTTGATCGGCAGCGCAGTGCTCGATGGGTTCGATTGCGGCAACGAAGCGCTCAGTCGATTCTTGCTGCGCTTCGCGTTTCAGAACCAGCAGGCGAACGCCTCACAAACCTACCTCGGCCTTGCCGAAGACAAGCTCGCAGGCTTCTACACGCTCGTCGTCGGGGAAGTGACGATGGAGGACGCTCCCGAGCGCGTGAAGAAGGGCCTCGCGCGCCACCCGAGCCCACTGATGCTGCTCGCCCGCATGGGTGTCAGCACCGAGTACCAGGGCCAAGGTGTCGGCAAAGGGCTGCTCAAGGACGCGATGCAGATGTGCCTATGTTGGCTGCTGATGTCTTGTGCATCGGCCGCTATGCCGACGGTAGACAACGGCAGCAAGCCAGCGGGCGCACTCCCATTGGGCATTGCACGCGAGAGCGAGACTTCGATTCCAACTTCAGAACTGCGAGTGGACTGCGGACAAATCGAGCAGATGGCTGACGGCGCCCTCTCGCTGCAGGACGCTTGCGTCCGTGCCACGGTCGGTCAGACGCCCCATCGCGGCGCAGTGCTGAGCTTCTCGTACTTCGGCCCGAGCGAACACGAGGTATCGCTTGCGTCCGGCGAGTGGCGCCGTCAAATCGGCATACGACTGAGGGCGCACGACACGTGCAATGGCGTGTACGTGATGTGGCACCTTGCGCCAAGGGCAGGGATATTTGTGTCGGTCAAGTCCAACCCCGACCTGCGCACGCACGCCCAGTGCGCTGACCACGGCTACATCTTTCTGCCTCCGCAGCGGGCCAGCGCACCGACGGTTCGTATAGGAGAGCGCCACACGCTGGAAGCTCGCATAGAGGGACACTACTTGGAGGTTATGGCGGACGGAAAGCTCATCTGGGAAGGAGACTTACCTGGGCAAGCTTTCCTGCTCGACGGTCCGGTGGGCATACGGAGCGACAACGGTAGGTTCCATGCCACCCTGAGCACCATGGACTAACGCCGCGCTACGCCATCGTCCCAATTTCACCAGCCATCCGAGGCTATGCGCTGAGTGCGCCTGACTCTCCTCCCCACCCGGGGACGTGCAGTCTGCCGGCTGCACCGGCCCCCTGACGTCCCCTGACGTCCTTGTGACGTCGGGTAGAAGGCAGATGCGGCGAGAAGCGGTTGGAACGGCATGCCTCGGGCGCTACGCTGCCGCGTATGAGCGAATCTACAAACATCGTGTTGCATTATCATCCCTTCACACGCGCCGCGAACGTGGTGTGGATGCTGGAGGAGGTGGGACAGCCGTACACGCTCGCGTACGTCGACCTTGCGGCAGGCGGGCAGTGCAGGGAGGCCTTTCAGTCGATCAACCCCATGGGCAAGCTGCCAACGCTCGTGGACGCTGACACCGTCGTGACCGAATCGGCGGCCATCGGCCTCTATCTCGCCGACCGCTATGCCTACGGACGACTCGCGCCGCATGTCGACGAGCTCGCACGCGGCACCTATCTGCGCTGGAGCGTCTATGCGCCATCGGTGATTGAGCCCGGCGCCTACGCAAAGAGCGCAAAGTGGGAGTACCGCGCAGCCCAAGCCGGCTGGGGCCGCTACGAGGACATCCTCGACAGCATCGACCGCGCGATTGGCGACGGACCTTGGCTGCTCGGCGAACGCTTCAGCATGGCCGACGTGATTTTCGGCGGCACCGTGCGCTACATGCTGCAATTCAACATGCTCGAGAGTCGACCGCGCTTCGTCGACTATACCGCCCGACTTTCGGCACGACCCGCGGCCCAAGCCGCCCAGGCGAAGAACGCAGCCATCGCCAAGGAACACGGTCTCGATCACTGACCGCACCGATAAGGATGACGGTCTCTCGTGGTACTTTTCATCAACCGCCGCGACGCTACGACCGTCCGCAGCCGCCAGGCGCAAGGCCGCCCTAATATTACTGCCTCAGGTTGGTCCGCCGCGATCGTAGGCGTTGACGTGGTCCTGGTCGTTGAGGGCGACGTGGTACGGCTTCAAGCCCCTGCTTGGGCGGGGAACAGTCGCGGAAAGAGCCCATCGGCATGGGCGGCCGAGAAGCGCAGTCTGACGGGCCCCTTGGGGGTATCGGAAACGAGCAGCTCCTCACGCAAGAGTGCGGCCAGCGCCGCGCGCGCGGTGCGCTCGGAGCGACCGGTGATGGCCGCTGCATCGCCGCGCGAAACTTCCCCGCGCCGCAACACCTCTGTGGCGACGCGCGCGGCGTCCTCGGAGCCTGTGAGCGACAAGGCGTGCTCTCGCAGTCGCTGAGCGAGCGCATCGAGGTCGAACAACGTCGACATGAAGCGCACCTGGTCGAGGCCGACCCGACAGAACCACGACACGAACTCCACGAGCGCGCGCTGCGAAAGGTTACCCCGACCATCCAAGTCCCCCTGCCTCGGGGAATCTGCGTGGTCCATCATGCGCTTGTACTCACCCGCGTCGTCGAGCCCTCGCGCAAGTCCTCGCGAGATCGACCACAGCCCATGCGCACCCACGCCCGCAGCGAGCCCCATCGCGTGCGACATAAGACGACTCACGCGCCCATTACCATCGACGAACGGGTGGATGTAGTTGAGCCGGTGATGCGCTGCTGCCATTGCCACCACACGCGCCGCCGTCCCAAGGCTTACGAAGCGATAGCGTTGCTCGAAGTACTGCATGAAGACCGCCACCTTCTCGCTCGAGGGAGGCCGATGGCGCCCGACCACGTTGTCGTGTCGAGGTGTGTGTCGAAGCTGGCCCGGCACGAGCTCAAAGTCCCCCTCGTGATGCGGGACGCGCAGCATGTTAGGTGAAGCGCCGTCATAGAACGACTGGTGCAACCACAAGAGGGTGTCGAGTGATGCAGGCTCGCCGAGTTGACCGGACGCGTGACGCCGATCGATCTCGCGCTGCACGCGAATATGCGCGGCCGCTTCGAGCTGCAAATCTCGCCGCGCGGGCTCCTCTTCGAGCTGATTGCGCAGCGCACGCTCGATCTCACGGGGCCGCGTGTTGTGCCCCTCGATGAGATTGCTGTAGTAGCAGTTCATCACGCGCACCAACTCGACGAGACTCGCGGCGGTCGCCGGATGCAACCTCTGTCCGAGCGCGCTGGAGGCCGCGACGAGGTCCGTGACCAAATCGGCTAGGGCCGCAGGAATGTCATCCAGCAAGCACGGCTCGATGCGTGTCGGCGACTCTTCAGTCATCGTCCACCGCCGGTTTCGAGCTCGAATGTTGCCGATCTTTCGCAGCCACAAACCACCGTAACACCGAATGAATCAGCAGACCACGCGGCAGAGTTGCCGATCTACGTTGCCGATCTGACGGGGGGAGAAGACGGGGACGGGAGAAGACGGGGACGGTTCTAACTATTTAACTTTTCTAGACAAGCCGGGGGAGAAGACGGGGACGGTTCTAACTATTTAACTTTTCTAGACAAGCTGGCGCGACATCGGCACACCTCGGTCTCTTGCCGGCCTGTCCGCTCGTGGAGTTCTCGACGTGTCCAGGCATGGTGCCGTGGTGCTCTTACTGTTGGTCGGCCTGATCAAGAAGTGACTGTGCGGTAGACCGGAGGCGCGGCTGCCATGTCGCCCTACCGCGCGAGCTGGCGCTGCTTCAGGCCGCTTTTGCTCACGCGGGGCGGCTAGCACGCACCCCACTGCGCGCGGCACAGCCGCGCTTGATGTGGCAGTCACCCCCCGGAGCCAAACAGGCGGCTCGCACGAACTGGCACCCCGTGAAGGTGCCTCGGCATCGACCTGCCGCAGGCCTTACCCTTGATTCTCTGCCACTAGCACCACTAAGGTGCAAAACCCCTTGCGTAGGTAAACACCGCCGCGCGACGCCGACCTGCACACCTGGGCCGATGGCCAGCAATTCGCGATTTTTTCGTACACTATTGCCTCATTGAGGCCGGTAGGCATAACCTGCCGCTACACCCAGAGGCGAGCAGTTGGCGACGACCGGTGGATGGACCTGACTACTTTAGACCGGAACTAACCAACCCTGTTTCAGCGTAGCGAGCCCCGAACACAGCCACGATGCACCAGCGTGGTCGCCGGGGCCTTAGCCGGACGTTTACCTATGCCTCTGCTCTCTGCCCAACGCGTGCTCGCCTTTGCGCCTCGCTTCAACACGCCCGGCAAGCGGGACGCGACGGGTGCGTTTCAACCCGAGGGGCGTGCGTTCGTTCGCCTGGCGCGCAAGGGCAGCGAGCTTGTGCTGATCGATAACCGTAAGGGTGTGCCTGCGCGACGTAGGAGGTACTCGCGGCCATAGACGTGGTGTTCACGGATGGCATGGGATCGGCCAATGGTGGAATGGCGCGGCGTTGGCGGTTATGCGCCGGTGGCGCCGGGCTCAGTTCGCTTTCGCGCGTGGAAGCAGACCTTACGGTTGGCACCGTCGACATTGCGCTTGCGCATGCCGTACATGACGCCGGAGGCGATTCACGCGGAGCTAACATGGGTCGCGTAAGTGCGGGGCACGCCCCGGGCGCGGCCGCAGGCAGGTGGGCTCGCCGTAAGCGCCGCGAGCGCCGCGAGCGCGAGCATCGGCTCAGCACGGCCAACGCAGGCCCCGGGCGCGCGCGCGTGGGCCTCGGCGCAGGCCGTTTGAGGCTCCTGGAGGCCGCTGTAGGGCTCCTGCGCGTCGTCCCCCG
>JBBSJC010000303.1:0-9437 GCA_038257655.1 Polyangiales bacterium
GGAGACCGCGACCCAAGCCTGATCAACCATGACGCCAGACGTCGCTTCGCTCCGTTCACGAGCTGCCGACTCAGGTGTTCACATGATCGCGATACGGCTGTTCACGTCAGGCGAAATCCGCAATCGATGGAGATCAGCTTCTCCTTCGACGCTGTCATCAAGGCCTCCGTCCAGCGCCGGAAGGCTTCGGCCAGCATCAAAGGATTTAGCGCCGCAAACACCCTCCCGAAGGTATCGTGCGAAGGAACCCCGCCGCTCATATCGAGGAAGGTCCCGAGCCACTCTTCGCGGGCCAGAGCATACCTCTCCATGCCGACGAAGGTGTCTGCACCGCAGATCACGGCGAGTAGGGCAATCACCAAGATCGTCTCCAAGGAGTGCTTGCGTGTTCGCTCGATGCGCGGATCCTGAATGACACTCAGGAACTCCTCCGCGATCAATCGTTTTAGCTCTGTCTCTCGCATGGCATCCCTCGCCTCCTCGACTGCTCGGCGCGGTGAAGGGATCACATTATCGCCACGGGTGCCAGGCCCATCTTCTAACTGATCGATCTCACGTCACTTTTGATGCGATCGCCCTGCCATCGCCATGCAGCAACACGTCGGCGACGAAAGTGCTGGTCTCCTCGAGCATGGCCGCCTTGAGGGAATTGGTAAAACTGGGAAACAAGACCTCGTCCTTCGACAGAGTCTCAAGTCGGTCGACGCCGAGCCACTGCCGATGAAAACTTGCTATCCCATCCTCGGCTTTCGGGTCGGCGAGCATACTGGAAATGGTGTCTCTCAAACCCTCAGGAGTCTGGAGTGCGCCCGACCCGGCGGCATCGAGCAGTGCATCATCGGGGGCGGAGGTCCAGATGAAGTAGCTGAGTCGAGAAGCGAGCTCATAGTCGCCGATCGGTCTCACCGAACTCGCTGAGCCATCTCCAACCTCCGGTCGATACAAGAAGGAAGGTGACTGCAACAGGGCCGAGATAACGAGCCGGATGCCCTGATCGAAGTCAGAGCGCTGCTGTCGCTCCACGAACATCGACACCAGCGCCTCGACTTCTTCGTCAGAAAGGGGGCGACGCAGCGCGCGGCGGC
The DNA here is from genome assembly GCA_038257655.1 of Polyangiales bacterium. Taxonomy (GTDB): domain Bacteria; phylum Myxococcota_A; class Polyangia; order Polyangiales; family DASUME01; genus DASUME01. The sequence goes on from JBBSJC010000303.1 coordinate 1,086, forward strand.
CAAAAGCGCGAACGAAGCTTGTGGCGCAGTCGAGCGTCTGGCTGTCACGTGGGCACGCGAGCCACGGGGCGAGGGATACTTCAGTGGCGAGTTGCTCAGCGACTTCCTGATAGCGCTCCACGCTGAGTTGCGTGACCGCAGTGCGGTTGTTGGCTGCGAAGCCACCGAAGGCTTCATCGGCAGGAAACGGCGACGCCACGTCGCGTGTGATTCCAAACAGATCGCGGATCGTATGGTTATACTCCTCGTGGGTCAGTCGCCGCAGGGGGGAGGTGTCGACGTCGACGACGCTTGGCTCGGCGCACAACGCCGCGACCGATCCGCCGGGTAGGTCGCCGCTCCGTCCGGCCGGGTGATTTGCGTTACCTCGTTCCGTGCCGTCCACAGGACCCCGCGGCGTATCGATTGCTCCCGTGCACGCGATGGCGGCCAAAAGCATGGTTGGCCAGAGTGTCGACCTTAGAAGCATGGGACCTCCTTTTTTCGAACTCGCCAATGGTGGGCGAGACGCGTGCTTCCTAACGGCTACGGCCCGGCGGGCGTGTTGGGTGGTATTCGCGAAAGGTGCAGCGCGACGCTGTCATGCAGTTGCCAAGATCTTGGGCGGGAACCAAGGGGCATAAAGGAACCATACTGCATCGTTAGGTCCCCACAGGTCGCGGGGAGGTTGACTTGTGCTGCAAGACACCATCCTTGGTCTGCTCCACAGTTCGATGCGAACGCACACTGTCTGATGTAGTCGCAGCTGGCAAAGTAAGGTTCGAGCGAACGTCTCGACGCCGGCGCGGCGATCTGGGCACGTCGCTTAGTTCATCCATTGCAGTCCGGCCGGATCCCTGCACCCCATGGAAGGAAATCGTCGTGGTCTCACGAACGGACTGAGAAAAAAGGTGAGCCTTTCGATACGACTGCTGCCACCGCTAGGAGATGCTAAATTCCTTGCCGAGCCGGCCCCACCCCGCCTTCATTGTTCTCTGCTTGGTCACAGCAAGCTGCGCGAGCCCCGTCGACGCCCCCAGCCGGTGCCACGGGTCTCGCTGCGGAGCTTCACCGTTCGAGGGAGAGGTCGAGCCCGTCATAGCGGGGGACCCGGCGGATGCACCGCCGCAAGGGCAGGAGCCGGCAGCGCGAGGGCCAGCAGACGGCGGCGCGGACACGCGGGATGCTGCCGAGCAGCCTCCGGTGCAGGGCGACGGCGGTGAGCCTCCGGCTGCGCTGGGGGCGCGAGACCGCCTGAAAGCGCTCCTGCAGAAGCTGGCTTCCAACGAGCAGTTCCTGACCGGCCAGCACAGCATGCTGTGGGACGCTCCTTGGGATAGCTGGTTTCCGACCAAGCGCGACGAGTACGTGCTTAGCGTCGCCGGAAATATGCCGGCGCTGTTCTCGTCCGACTTCGGGGACTTTGCGGGTGACGACCTGAAGCATCGCCCGCGCGTGGCAGACATGGCGCTTGCCTACGCAGAGGCCGGCGCCATCATCCAGCTGAGCTATCACCTCTGCCAACCAGACCAAGCGAACGGCTGCGGCTTCGACGTGATGCACGGGTTCTCTTCCCGCAGCCCTTACCCGGGCGACAAGATAGACGAGATGCTGCGTCCCGGCAGCCCCTTATATCAAGAGCACATGAAGCGTCTTGACGAGGTCGCCGGATACCTCAAGAAGCTGCGCGACGCGGGCGTACCGGTGCTCTGGCGGCCTTACCATGAGATGAACGGTGACTGGTTCTGGTGGTGCCAGCAGCCACGCTACAAGGAACTCTGGCGGCAGATGCACGACCGCTTCACGAATCACCACAAGCTCGACAACTTGGTGTGGGTCTTCTCCTCCAACTACTGGGGCACCAACTGGGGCGAGGCGCCCGACCAATACTACCCCGGCCATGACGTGGTCGACGTGTTGGGTGTCGACATCTACACGAACTACGGACACGCGTACGAGCAGCGCATCCACGATCATCTGCAGAAACTCGGGGGCGGCAAGCCCCTCGCGGTCACCGAGAATGGTCCGATGCCGGACTTTCGGAGCGTCGGCGACGCGCAGCCTGGCTGGACTTACTTTTCTACCTGGTGGGGCTTCGAGCGCGCACCGTACAACCCGAACGAGCGCTACGACGGGGCCTATCGCGCTCCCGGCTCGCTCACGCTCTCGGACATCGACTTCGAGACGGGCGGGACGCCTGAGACCACCCCGCCCGCGTCCCCCGACGGCTATCCCGTATGCGCGTCGAAGAGCTCAGATCCGGATGGCGACGGATGGGGCTGGGAGAACGAGAAGTCCTGTCGCGTGACCGCCCAGAGCAAAGCATAGTCGCTGGCTGAGCTCCCCCGATTCGTTGGACAACTTCCCGATCCCAATCTTACTGTCTTGGACACCACGGCGGCCAGAGCACTTCACCCTTGGTGAAGTGCTACGTCATGGCGAGGACAACGCGCGCGAAGCCCTCTACGCTGTAGAAGCGAAAGACATGGACGCCGAAGCGAATCTCGTCGCCGCTCTGAAGCGTGCATGGTGTGCGTACAATCAACGGTTTGCCTCCGACGAACGTGCCGTTTGTGGAGCCACCGTCGACGAGCTGGAACACTCCAGCTTCCGAGCCCGTGAAGTGTGCATGAAACTTGGAAACCCCATCGAGCGCGAGGTGTACATCCACGTTCTGGGTACGGCCGACGCTGATGAGCTCTGAGAACGCGCCGCCTCCGCGCTTTTGGATCGCGAAGACGCGCCGCCCATCCGGTTTGATGTAGCGGGAGATCGCCTCGCTAGGATCGAGGTGCCTAGTATGAAACGAGGTGGCGGCTGGTGTGTTGGTCCGGTCGGGTCGCACGATGCCGGTTGCGACGATGACGGGGCTCGTCAGCACCGAAGCAATCGCTGAAATTCCGCCGTCTCGAGCGAGTTGCGCGTAGTCCGCGACTGTGACGAGCCCGCTGGGGACGGGGGAGGCAAGCTTGTTGGGGTTTCTGTGTTGCGCGTCCACGAAGTAGATCATGCCGCAGATCAGGGTCTGAAAAGAAGCCCTCAAGAAGAAAATGTGAAGACAGGAAGCCTCCTTCGACACACCTTATGTGGTCGACTCTGTGGATACCCACTCCCCCGTCTGTGGATACTACCCCCCCCCTCGCCGAACGGGTCCCCAGACGCGACCGCGGAAACGCCATGTGCCCCTCGAATTTCGGTGTTTGCGCGCGGCTCCACTCAGCGACAGGGGATCGAAAAGGGGGCTTGCTCACCGCTCGCGAAGGTGCAAACGGTCGCGCGACCGATACCGAATTCATCGCCAAGTAACTGTAATAACTAGATAATCCTAGACAGGCCCTGGCGCATATCTTCTTCTGCCAGGCTGCAGCGGCAGTTGACGCCCCTGCCAAGCTCTTCGAAACTGACTGAGTTGCGCCGCTGAATAAATCTGCTGAGACCGCAACCTGGCAGATCGGCGTGACGTTCCAAAATTCGGAGGGTTACCATGAAGAGTCGCTGGGTTGGCGCGTTGGTTTTGCCGTTGTCGGCAATGGGCTGTATGGCGGAGGTTGGCGAAGAGGGGGTTAATGACGAAGGGGATGGTTATGCGCAGAGCTCGCAGGCCGTGGTGGCTTCGGCGCCCAGCGGTTGCCCGTCTTACTCGAGTTGGCCAAGCCTTCCGAGTGGACCTGAGGTCTCTTGGTCAGATTCGCAATACAACGCGATTCAGAAGTATAACGCCTGCTACGGCAGCACGAAGAACTACGAGCGGACGAGCCAGGACTACCTCATCGGCAATCCTTCCGGAGTAGGCGGGCAGGCGGCAAATCTTCTGCAGGTGCGACTCGCTCAATCGCTTGCCGGCGGCATCGCCTCCGTGAAGTGGGGAACCCAAGAGTTCGTCGCCTCCGGCGGACACGGCTCTGCGTTTGGCTACAACCTCGTCTCCGCCAGTGCGGGTGAGTGTTACAACCCCACGGAGTTCGGCAGTCGTCTCGATGACTGCAAAGACACCAATGGTAACTACAGCCTCAGCAACAAGTCTAACGGACCTCAGTGCGCGTCTTTTTACAAGGGGCAGCTCCACGGTCCGTCCTCGTCGGCGTTCTACCCGGACACTGGTTACTCTAACGGCAACGCGAGCAGCTTTCGCGGAACCACGCGCCTCGCGCACTACGTTCCGGAAACCTGGAGGGGCTTTGGAGGTTGTACCGCCAACTATCCCGCCGGCATCGAGGAGAGCTACAACCTCTCGTACCTTCAGTTGAAAAAGACTGTCACGACGAACTCGGTCAAGAAGATGTCAGGCGGCTCGTGCTCGGGCTCGACCGTGTTGAACTGGCCTGTGGTCAAGCTGGATGCGAGCATGTTCTCTGACGCAAGCTTCCCGGTGCCTTCGGGCAATCCACTTGCCACGGCCGACATGCGCTTTGCGATGTATCTGCCGCGCGAGTTTACCCACGTCGAAAGCGTCAGCGGCGACATCAACTGGACCGGGTCACACGGCTCGAGCAGCATGACTGACCATTCCTCCGTGAGCGAGCGCTCCGACCCGCTCATCTACTCGACCGCGAACGGCTGGTATGCGGTGGGCTTCTACGCACAGCAGGCCACTTCGACACGTGGTTCTGTCGATGCGCCCTACTACTACGCGAACCACTCCGACAACAACGCCGGCCACGAGGAGCGTCAGCTCCAGATCACGGCGCGCGGCTACAACAACTTCACAAGTGGCAGCTCTGGAGTGGCGGGAACGAACACCTACAAGTACTTCGCGGTGTTTGGAAGTCTCGACCAAGTGCGCAGCATGATGCGCACGTTGGCCACTCAGTGCACCGGAAACGACTGCTGTTGACGCGTTTTCCGCTGCGTCGTACCCAAACTTCTGTGAAGCTGGAAGTCAGATGAATGCACCTCAAAATATCGGTCGCTATCGAATCGTCGCACCGCTCGCTGTGGGTGGAATGGCAGAGTTATTCCTCGCGCGGTTGGCGGGGCCGGGAGGTTTTCAGCGCACCGTAGTGCTCAAACGGGTGCTTCCTGAGTTGGCCGAGCGTGAAGAGTTTCGCGCGATGTTTCTCGACGAGGCGCGGATCGTCGCAGGTCTTCGCCACTCGAACGTGGTTCAGGTGCAGGAGCTTGGTCAGGACGGCGATACTCTCTTCTTGGTCATGGAGTACCTGGAGGGCGAGCCCCTGAACGTCGTCGGGCGTCGTAGTGCCCGCAAAGAGGAGTTCAAGCTCGACTACGGACTGTGTGCGCACATCGTCGCGGAAGTTGCCGCAGGGCTGCACTTTGCGCACGAGTTTGTAGACGATCGCGGCGTGAAGCAGAACCTGGTGCATCGTGACGTTTCGCCCCAGAACATTTTCGTAACGTACGACGGTAGCGTGAAGATCTTGGACTTCGGTATTGCACTGGCCGCCGACCGAGCCTCCAAAACGCGCACGGGTCAGATCAAGGGCAAGTACGCATACATGGCGCCCGAGCAGTTTCGCTCCGAGAAGCTCGACCGTCGCACGGATGTGTTCGCGCTCGGTGTCGTCCTGTATGAGATGTGCTCCGGTAAGCGCTTGTTTTCGCGGCCCAACGTGGTCGAAATGATCACGGCGATCCTCGAGAGCCCCGTGGAGCCCCCCTCTGTGGTCTGTCCAGACATCCCGGAAGCGTTGGAGCGTGTGATTCTCAAAGCGCTGGAGAAGAATCGAGACGAGCGCTACCAGACGTGTGCGGAGATGCGTCGTGACCTCTTGGGCGTCATCCAGCAGCTGCAGGCCGCGGCGATGGCTGAAGAGCGGCTCTCGCACATCATGCGAGGTCTCTTCGCAGATCGCATTCAAGCCAAACGCGAGCTCCTCAAGCAGGTTCAGGCCGGAGCGGCCGTCCCGGACGTACTTGGCGTGCACCTGTCTCCGGAGGCGGAGCCCGCGCGCAGCACGGAATACCCTGTTTCGGGGAACGCGCGCACCGCGGGTGACCTCGAATTCGGCTCCAGCCTGCCGCAAGTCGGGTCGGATGTGAAAAGGCGACTCCCCATTTCCGTGGTCGCGACCGCTGTGCTCGTCTCGGTCGCCATGGGGGGCCTGTTCGGATTCCGAGGGGAGGAGACGCCTTCTCGGGCGATGCAAGGGCGGGCGTCTGCAGGAGCGTTCACGGCGGTCGCTTCGGCCTCGGCGCCTACCCAACCGTCTGCGGCAGCGAGCCCTGAGCCAGTCGCTGTCGAACGCACGGTAAGACTGTTCGTCGACACGACTCCAGCGGGCGCATTGGTCAAGCTCGGCGGAACGCCGCTTGGTATCAGTCCGCTCGAGCTGACTACCGAGCGCACCGACAAAGCGGTAGCGTTGCAGATCGAGCTCGAAGGGTATGAGATGGTCACGAAGGAGATCACGCTCACCATGGCCCAACGGATTGCGCTGGTGCTGCCTGTCAAAGCCCCCACGATGTCGCGCATTGACGCTACGCCCCGCCCACGGACCGCACGGTCTGCTGCACGGCCCGCGCAGCCCGCGCAGCCCGCGCACGCAGCGGACAATGCGGGCTTTTTTCCGTTCGAATGACCTCGCTGTGTGCGTGTGGACTGCGCATATGCGCACGTGACGACGACACACACACTCGAGGAGCGCTCGCGCCAGAAGATGATGGACACGGTTTGGGCGCCATTGGATTTCGAGATGCTCTACGATATACCGAGCGCCAGAGCCGCAGAGAGTCCTCGCAGGGCTCTCGTGTCAATGGGCGATAAACGGGAGTGTTCTTGAGAGGCCCTATGTGGATTGAGATTTGGATGTTCCGTCTGCGCTTTCTGTGCCTGCCAGCTCTCGCACCGGTTCTCGTGGTCGCGACGGTGGGATGCTCGCTGGATCCGATCACACTTGCCGGGCGTCCTTGTCCGTGCGCCCAAGGTTGGAAGTGCAATGAGGCCATCAACGCGTGCGTGAGGCCTGCTGGGCTGGACGCATTGGAACCTGATGCCGCCGCGGGGCGGAAAGACGGCGGCGCGATCGCCGGCGACGCCTCTGGGGGCGGCCCAGGCGGGGGCAACCTCAACACCGACGCCGGCAATGGCGTCGACGGCGGTCCGCAAGTCGTCGAGATCCCCGAGTTCAAATGCGCCGAGCTTACGGACATCATCCTGTGCGACGACTTCGAGACTGCGCTCGACCCTTGGAACGCCGGGCTCAATCAACAGGGCCAAGCGAGCGTGAGTCGCGTGCAAGACCGTGCGTACAAGAGCGAGCACTCGCTCAAGACTGCATTGCTTGGCACGGGCAAGGGGCACGTGGCGCGCAAGACAGCCCTGCTCAGCGCGCCCATCACCGCAGCCGACAAGAAGCTCAACATGCACTTCATGTTCTACCTGCCAGAGGACGCACCGGTGCAGAGTTTCCACCTTGCCTGGCTCGCGCGAAACGGAGCGGGCGACGGGAATTACGACTCGTTGATGCCGATCCTGCAAGACGTCACCCGCAGCGGTGCCGACCCGGGGCTGCAGTTCGACGACGGTGTCAACGCGCCAGACCTACGTGTTCAGCTCGACCGCACGAACGGCGTCACAGGCAAGCAGGCGGACGTGGTCGGCGACCTGACTCTGTTGCGCAACTATTGGAACTGCATCCACGTTGAAGCGGAGCTCGCCGAAGATGAGACTGGCACCGTGACGCTCTCCATCAATGGCAAAGAGTCCAAGCTCCGCCAGAAGCTTATCACGGCGCCTCCCGGTGGTTACTCCATCATACAGTTCGGGCTCTCCAGCAACTCCCTCGACCAACAGCCCATTGAAGCTTGGTACGACGACATCTTGGTCACCTCCGGACCACTGCCGCCGTGCGAGAAGGCGCCCTGAGCATCGCAGGATAGGCTTACCGTTTGTATCCGTGCTGTGAGCCGCGTTGTCGTGCGACTCGCTGGCCTCACGTACCGGCCGCAGGTGTCCCACGAATCGGGCAAGCTCAGGTTGAGGACCCATAGCCCCAAAGCGGCCGCGTCACAGACGGCAAATCGGCCCTGCAGATGGCCTCCACGACGCGCGCCCTGGAACCCGGCTGGATCCATAACACTGATCGTGACTGTCGATACGGCCATACGGCAGCGAGGACTACCTCGCCGAGCTCAGGCGACTCGAGGCGCGACCCAGCATGAGCCGTAAGGGTGATTGCTGAGCATCAACGCGGTCTCCGAGTCCTTCTTCGCCAGATTGGAGAAGGAACTCCTCGCCCACCATCCGCTGCGAAGCCGACGCGAGACGCGTCTCGATGTGGCCGACTACATCGACAACTACTACAACCTCATCAGACTCCACTCGCACCTCGACTACGTTTCGCCAATCGAGTTCGAGACCAACGCGCACCGCTGAAAATCAAGCAGTCAAATCTGTCCGCCAAATCGGGGCAA
>JBBSJC010000304.1:0-9407 GCA_038257655.1 Polyangiales bacterium
GGTTTCCCAAGTATCTCGATCCGGCTATCCGATGCTGTCACCAACCGGCTGGATGGCGCAGCGTCATATCCCTCTTGCTTCGACGTAACATCCCGAAAGATGCTACTCACAAGAACTCCGATTCAGTTTTCAACGGCCGAGTGTCACCCGGTTCTTACTGCTTCGCTCGGCTCCGGAGAGCCAACCCTTTTTGCTTCAGGGTCGCGAATCCTAGTCGCGGCGGCCTCGTTGTCAAATCTCTTTTTTCTTCGAGATTTCGAGGCCGCTTCGTCTCAGGGACGCCATAAGTACCACTCGAACCCTGACTGTCAAATCCGATCCGGCGATTGTCTGAGCCGGTCCGCCGATTCTTGGTTTGCTGACTACGACGCGCTAGGTCGAGGCAGCGGTAGCACCCAAGTTTCGCCGGGGGGTACTGAGCTGAAGTGCAGGAAGACCGCGTCGTCGACGATCAGCGTATCAGGAGTGCGGTGTCTGGCCTGAACGGGCACGGCCACAAAATATGGAGGCTCGGGGATTTGGCGGGCGATCAGCACCGGCTCATCGAGCGATTCGCGATGATGGCGCTCGAGGGTGACCGCGTGGGTCCCGCGCACAAGACTGATTTCGTCGGTGGGAGCGGTGAAGTGGGGACCGCCGTCAAAGGGGTCGACACGCTCGGCGTATTTGAAGCCGACGCGGCGCAGGAGCTTTTCGACACCGCGGGTTTGCTCGCCAACGCAGCCGATCACGGCCTGGGCCTTGGGGGGCAGGAGGGATGCGTAGATTTCGCCCTCGGGGAATAGGCCGCGGATGAACTCCTTGTTGCGCTTGCTCAGCTTGTCGGCCTCAAGATAGGTGAGATCTGTGAAGTGACGGCCCAAGGCTTCCCACAGGTGGCTGGTGCCGTCGCTCTCTAAGGGAGGCAATAGCTCGGCCAGCACTTCGTCGCGAAAATCTGGACGGCGCATGGCGATGAACAGGAAGCGCACGAAGGAGATCAGGGTGCCGAGCTTGTCAGGGCCATTTCGGTAATCCGGATGGACGACGAGACCGCCGATCTCAGTGGGGCCGTTGTAGGAATACCGAACGCTGAGCACTTGGTGGACGAAGTGTTTGTCGAGGGAGGCGCTGTATTTCTCTTCTCGATCGACATCCAAGTAGATGTACGGGACACCGCGGCGGCCGAGTTGCGCGATGATCATGGACGTGGCGACGGCGCGATCTTGGTCGAGATCGCGCAGCACGAATACGTACTCGCGCTGGCGCGGATCGCGGATGGCGCCGGAGAAGGAGCGCTCCGACATATCCAGAATTTGGGCAATCGCCTCGCGATCGTCAGGCAGATTGACAGTGTTGAGGTACAGCGCGAGGGCGTGAAGCTGGGCTTCGTCGTCCCGAAGCGCAGCGCGGATCTCATAGCGCGGCATCGGCGCGTAGTGTGGTCAGAAGGAGCGCTCGCTGTCGACCAGGATGGTCACAGGACCAGCAACTTCTGCGTGGACAAGCATGGTCGCCCGGAAGCGTCCGGTGGCTACCGCGATGCCGCGGGTGCGTAACGTGTCACAAAAGCGTTCGTAGAGCTGAACTGCGCGTTCGGGACCAGCGGCGCGATCAAAGCTGGGGCGTCGCCCTTTTCGGACGTCGCCGTAGAGCGTGAACTGGGAGACTACCAGGACAGCGCCGCGCACGTCTGCGACAGAGAGGCCCATTTTGCCGGCGTCGTCTTCGAAAATGCGCAGGGTTTCGACTTTGGTGGCCATCCAATCGGCGTCCGTGTCAGCATCTCGGTCACCTGCGCCGAGATAGACCAGGAGGCCGGGGCCGATCTGGCCAACCAACTCGGAATCCACTTCGACGTGTGCCGCCCGAACTCTTTGCACTACCGCGCGCATGGGGCGCTACCTTGCCACGAATCGGCGGCTAACATTGGGCACGGATGATGACGCTAGCGACGGTGGGGCTGACGGGGGGGATTGCTTCGGGCAAGAGCACGGTGGCTCGCGCTTTCGAAGCGCTGGGCGTGCCGATCGTCGATGCGGACCTATTGGCGCGCGAGGTCGTAGAGCCGGGCAGCGATGGGTTGATGGAAATCGTGCGCGTGTTTGGGGCGGACGTGCTGAACGCCGATGGCACGCTGCATCGGAAAGCGCTGGGTGCCCGCGTGTTTGCCGATGCTGCGTTGCGGGCGCAGCTCAACGGAATCACCCATCCACGCATCGCGCTGGCGGCCGCGAAACGCATGCAAGAGATCGCTGCGCTGCACGTGCCCTACGCGATCTATGAAGCGGCGCTGATTGTCGAAAACGGTATGCATCGAGCAATGGACGCACTGGTGGTGGTGGCGGTCGATGAAGCGGCGCAGCTCGAGAGGCTGAAGCTGCGCGATGGACTCAGTGATGACGAAGCGCGCGCGCGAATCGCAGCGCAAGCACCGCTTGCGCACAAGCTCGCGGCGGCGGACTTCGTGATCGATAACGGCGCAGACCGGGAGCGAACCCATGCGCGTGTACACGAAGTGCACGATGCCCTGCTCGCGCGGGTGAAGGGGAAACGTTCTTTATGACCATGACACGCGTATTGACGGGTTTTCCGGGATCTTTGCTCGCGATTCACGTCTTGTGGAAGCTCGTGCAGGATGGCGAGCCGGTGACTTGCGTCGTGCCTGCGCGCTTCATGGAGCGAGCACGCGGTTTACTCGCTGGACGCAGTGCTGAAGAGCGCGCACGCGTGGAGTTGCTCGAAGGGGATGTCGCGGCGATGGATCTTGGTTTATCAGGCCGTGAGTTCATGGAGCTCGCGAGCCGTGTGCGGCTAATTCATCACTGTGCGGCCGTCACCTACAGCGGGGCGCCGCTCGAGATGGCGGAACGGGTGACTGTGAATGGTACGCAGGAAGTGCTTGAGCTTGCTCTGGCGGCGCCCAAGTTAGAGCGGCTCGTTCATTGGTCCTCGACGCTGGCGAACTGTCCACAGGGGCCCGTGGCCTATGAGGATGAGCTGCGCCCTCCCCCGCGCGGGCGCATTGCGCGCACCCGGCATCGTGCCGAGAAATTGTTGGCGCGTAGTCGTGTCAAGGTGCCGATCACGGTGCTGAGACCGGCGATGTTGGTGGGCGACTCGCGCTCGGGCGAAGCCGCGCGGGTCGAAGGGGCCTTACTGTTGATTTCGGTGTTGTTGAGTGCGCCGCGCGATGTGGCATTACCGTTGCCGGCGCGCGCCGATGCACCGCTCAATGTGGTGCCGCTGGACTATGCGGTGGACGCGGGACTGGCGGTTGCAAGCTCGGCCGAGTCTGTTTCGCGCACCTATCACATCGTGGACGAGAGCCCGACGAGCTTGGGGGATGCACTGGCCTTGTTCGCGGGCCTAACGGATCGGCCGGCACCTAAGCGGTTTTATCCCAATCCGTTCAGCTGGGCATTGCTGAGATTGCCGGGTATTGAGCGCACGATTCATGCGCAGCGTGCTTTGCTCGACGACCTCGGGCGTGGCGCGGTGTACGACGATCGCAATGCGCGGCCGATCTTGGCGCGGGCCGGACTGCACTGCCCGTCGTTGCAGGCGTATGGACACAAGCTCGTGGCTTATGTGGAGCGCGAACGCGAGGCGAAGGACGTGCGCAACTCGTTCCGTGCGCCCTCTACCTTCGCCTGACGCACGCTCGCCGACGCTCGCTCGCTCGCAAGACAACGTGATCGGCGCTGCGAGCATCGACCATCGGGAGCCGCTATGACCGATGATTGGCTTACGTTGGCTCGCAGCTTACGTCGATTGACCGGAAGAGAGCGCTCTATTTCCCGCCCGCCAGCGTCATCGAGCTCACGCGGAAGGTGGGCGCCGCGATCGACGTTTTGGGATCGAGGTCGTCGGCTACGGCGTCGATCCGCTGCAACAGCTGGTCGAGGTTGAGCGAGATGGTCACCTCGGACACGGGGAACGCGAGCTCGCCGTTTTCGACCCAGAAGCCGGAGGCACCGCGGCTAAAGTCGCCGGTGACTGCGTTGAAGCCAAAGCCCATCATGTTGGTGACGTACAGCCCCTTTTTCGTATCGCGCAGAAGATCTTTGGCGGTGGTGCTGCCGCGCTGCATGTGGAGATTCGAGCTGCCGATACCTACGCCGCCAGAGCTGCCCCGCGAAGCGTTGGAGGTGCTCGCTAGGTTGAGCTTCCGCGCGGAATAACTGTCGAGCTGGTAGCCCTGCAAGATGCCGTTCTCGACGACCACGTTGCGGCGAGAGAGTAAGCCTTCGCCGTCGTAAGCACGCGAGCCTGGGCCGCGGACGATCAGCGGGTCATCGACAAGGGTGAGCAAATCGCTTGCGACACGCGTACCGACGCGGTCGAGCAGATAGCTCGAGCGGCGCCAAATAGAGCCGCCGTTCACGCAGCTTGCGAGCAGGCCGACGATGGCACGCGCTGAATCTGGATCGAAGATGACCGGCACTTCCTGGGATTCGACGCGGCGCGCGCCGAGCTTTTGCAGGGTGCGCTTGGCCGCCTCGATACCGACGGCGCGATCGTCTTCGAGCATACTCAGGTGACGGCGCGCGGACCAGTAATAGCCGCTGCGCTTCTTACCACCTTCGTCGTCCACCACGGGATTGACGACAACCGAGGCGTAGGTGCCCTGGCTTGCGCCGCTGAAGCCCCCGCTCGTCACGAGCGCCGAGCCGCCCGAGACGCGAGTGAACGTGGCGCCCTCGGTGTTTTTTACGCGCGGGTCGTGATCGAGGGCCGCGCGCTCCGCTACCGTGGCGCGTCGCACGGCCTCGGCTGCATCGACTGCGTCGACAGACACGTCGAAAAGGTCGAGATCCGCGTGTTGTTCGCTCTTGGACAACAACGAGGGGTCGGGGGGACCGGCGAATGGATCCGGCTGGCTGAGCTGAGCAAGCTCGAGCGCGTCGGAGATCAGGAGCTCGAGGCCGGCGGGACTGAGGTCGCTTGTGTACGTGACTGCCACCTGTTGGCCGAGCATCACCCGCATGCCGGCAGCGCGGGACGAAGCTTCTTCGACGAGCTCGGGCTCGCCGAGCCTTACCTTTGCCGATAAGTGTGCGCTGTCTTGGATGACACATTCGGCTACGTCGGCACCGCGTTTTTGAGCGCGTGCCACCAAGTCCGAGGCCAGGTTGAGCATCCGATCGAGATCAACACTCACAGCTCTGTCCCTCCGACGGTGATGGCGCTGATTTTGATGGTGGGACAACCGACGCCGACAGGCACGCTTTGGCCGTCCTTGCCGCAAGTCCAGATGCCGTCTGAGGTTTTCAGGTCGTTACCCAGCATGACGACTTTGCGCATGACGTCGGGACCATTTCCGATCAGGTTGACGCCCTTGACGGGCGTGGTGATCTTACCATCTTCGATCAAGTATCCCTCCGTGAGCGAGAACACGAAGTCTCCGTTCGAGATGTCGACTTGTCCGCCACCGAAGTGCGAGGCGTAGACGCCACGTTTGACGCTGCGGATGATCTCTTGCGGGTCGTGCGGGCCCGCCAGTAGTAAGGTGTTGGTCATACGCGGCATGGGGTGCGCCTTGAAGCTCTCGCGACGACCGTTGCCGGTCGCAGGCGTTTTGAAAAAGTCCGCGGAGTGTCGATCATGCATGTAGCCGCGCAGAATGCCTTGCTCGATCAGCACGGCACGCTCGGGGACGTTGCCTTCGTCGTCGACGTTCACGGCGCCGCGTGAGTGGGCGAGCGTGGCGTCGTCGACGACCGTGCACAACTCACTTGCGACGCGTTGGCCTACTTGGTCGGTGTAGTTGCTGGTTCGCTTGCGATTGAAGTCGGCCTCGAGGCCGTGGCCGATGGCTTCGTGCAGCAAGATTCCGCTGTCGCCTGGGCCGAGCACCACCTCCATGTCGCCCGCTGGGGCTTCGCGCGCGTCGAGCATGACCAAGGCCTGGCGTACCGCTTCTTCGGCGTGCCACTCGGGGGAGCGGCCATCGAAGTAATCGAGGCCAATGCGTCCTCCGCCACCGGAGCTACCGGCCTGACGCTTGCCGCCCGATTCGGCGATGGCGCGTACTCCAAAGCGCAAAAGCGGCTGACGGTCGTGGACGATCTTACCGTCTGCCGTCGCGATCAAAATCTCGCGAATCTCTTCGCTGAGCGAAGCGTCGACACGGGTGATGCGTGGGTCGATGGCGCGTGCACGCTTGTCGGCGCGCTCAAGCAGCGCGCGCTTGTCGAGCCCTGCGATGTCGAGGCTCAACACGGGCACGTCGTAACGCTCAGTCAGTTTTGGAGTGACGAACTGCGGCGGAACCGAACGACCACCGGAGGCCGCGATGTTGGCGGCTGTCTGCGCAGCGCGCACCATCGCTTCCATCGAAAGATCCTCGACGTAGGCGTAACCGGTGGCGTCGCCGCGCATCACGCGCACGCCGAGGCCCATACTCACCGCACGGCCTGCCGCCTTGAGGATGCCTTCGTCGTAGCTGTAGCTGCCGGACGCGCTGTACTCGTAAAAGAGGTCGGCGTAGTCGCCGCCCTTCGACAGCGCGACATCGAGCAACTTCTTGGCTATTTGTGCGTCTACTGGCTGCGCCCCACCACGTACGAATGGCGCTACGTATCGCGTTCCCATGCTGCACTCTAACGCGAGGAATGCCGGGGCGGCGACGCTTTCTGGGTTTTTCACGCACCCGCTTGCGGTTCCCTGACGGATCAGGTTTGCTAGTGCGCGCGCTTCGATTTGGTCGGGAGGATGGCTGTGAAGGACTATCAGGATGCGATGCTCAAATCACTGGTCGCTATCGCCTGGGCGGACGGGCATCTCGCAGACGAGGAGGCCGAGGTCATCGAAGCACTAGTCTCCACTTTTGAGCTGAACGAGGGCGACGCGGCCAAGGTGCGGGAATACGCCAAGACCAAGCGCACCCTAGAGGACGTGCCGGTCACGGAGCTCTCGGCCGACGACCGGCGTTTGCTGCTCCAGCATGCCGTGGTCCTGAGTTACATCGATGGCGGCCAATCCGAATCGGAGCTCGACGTCATCGATCAGCTGGTCGACAAGCTCAAGATCCCCGAGAAGGAGGCCGACGCGCTGATCGCCGCCGCGAATACGCGCGCCAAACGTTTGCTCGATCTGCTCGAAAACTGATGCAAAGGCCGGACGTTCTGCTGCTCGATGCGGGCAACACGCTCGTGTTCCTGGACCATGAAGCGCTTGCGCTCGCTGCACGCGAAGTCGGCGTTGTTACGACCGCCGAAGCATTGAGCCGCGCCGAACCGACCGCCAAGCGCGCCTACGAGGCCAAGATGCACGATGGCATGAGCCACGAAGAAGGCTGGCTTTTGCACATGCAGGTGATCTTCGAAGCGGTGGGCGTGGACGTAGGAAGTGCCCGTCGCGCGACCGAAGCTGCCGAACGAGCCCACGCCTCGTTCAATCTCTGGCGAAAGGTGCCGCGCGAGCTGCCGGCTGCGCTTGAGCGGGCGCTGACTGCGGGTCTGCGGCTTGGCATCATCTCCAACTCGGAGGGACAGCTTAGCGAGCTCCTGCAACGTGTGGGCTTGACGCAGTACTTTGAACAGGTCGTCGATTCGGGTTTAGAGGGCGTGCGCAAACCCGATCCCGAAATCTTCCTGCGAGGTCTTTCGCGCATGGGTGTGGCGCCCAGCCGCGCGATGTACGCCGGCGACATTCCGAAGATCGATGTGGACGGGGCGCGGGCCGTGGGCATGGATGCTGTGCTGATCGACTCCCGTAATCACTACCCGACCTACACGGCGGCGCCGCGTCTGACGTCCGTCGCTGAGCTGCTGCGCGAGCTGGGGATCTGAGAAATGCGCGGCTTGGCGCTGACCTGCGTCGTGAGTCTGTTCGCGATCAGCGCCAGTTGCGCCTTACCAAGCCGCGACGCGCGCGCTGCGGCCGATACGTTGCCGAAGCGTTGGCACTACGACGTAAGCATCAACGCGGCCCTGACACAGATCGATGTGAAGCTGTGCTTTGAAGGCGACGTCGGAAGCGAGCTGCGGGCGGGCAAGGACGAGGCGGCGCCGAAACTAAGGTACGCGCGCTGGCTGTCCCCGGGTAGGGAGTACCGACTTCCCGTTCGCGACGGCCGCATCCAGCTGCCGCGCCGGATGCGCGATGGGTGTGTGGGCTACGGCATCGAGCTGACGGATAGCTCCGGGATGGGCGCTCTTGTGCGTCGTGTGGGAAGCGATGTCCTTGCAAGCCCGAACGTCTGGCTTTGGCGGCCGCAGCAGCGCGCGGGCAACGCTCAAGCAACCTTACGTTTTCAGCTGCCTCAAGGCATACGCGCGTCGATACCGTGGCCGGCCCAGGACGGCGTTCACACCCTGACCAGCGAGGCCTTCCACTTTGATAGTTATGCGGCGTTTGGGCATTTTCTCCCGTTTACACTCAGGCATCGTGACACCACTCTCGATGTCACCGTGCTCGATGGCGAGCTTTCGATTCAACGGGCGGAGATCTCGCGTTGGCTTAAGCGCACAGTCGAGATTGTCTCGGGAGTGGAGGGTAAGTTTCCGACGTCGCGAGCGCAGATTTTGATCGTGCCCTCGGGTCGGGGTGGCGATCCGGTGCAGTTTGGGATGGTCGCGCGCGGCGGTGCAGGCTCGATCATGCTGTTCGTGTCAGCTGGGGCGAGGGAACCGGAGCTCACGCGAGATTGGATTTTGCCCCATGAGTTGAGCCATCTGCTCTTGCCCCAGGTGAAACGCGAGCAGGCTTGGCTGTCTGAGGGTTTAGCCACGTACTATCAAGAGGTGCTGCTCTCACGTGCCGGAGAGATATCTGAGCGAGAGACGCTGCACAGCATCGCCCGAGCACTCGCCAGCGCTAGACGACAAGGAACAGGACGAATGCTCGGCGAGGAAAGTAAGGCGATGCACGAGACCCACGCCTATCGACCGGTGTACTGGGGCGGCGCTGCCTATTTTCTGCTCGCAGACGTGGAGCTAAGGAGGCGTAGCAACGGCCGACAATCCCTCGACAGCGTGCTCACAGCCTTGCACCGAAGAACCAGTGCCTACACCAAGACTTGGAACGCTGAAGACCTACTGCGGGAGCTTGATGCTTTGGCCGGCATGGCGTTGTTCGTGCCGTTGGCAGAACAGATGCTAGCTCGGCCCTTTCCGGCATACGAAACCACGCTTCAGGCGTTGGGAGTTGGGAACGCCGGTACGGCGCTCGATGACCAAGCGCCGCTGGCAGCGATTCGGAGTGCAATCTTTGCCCCACGGCCCTCGCTCAAGAGCGCAAAAAGCCTATCACCGTCGCCGTAACGTGCGCGCGTTGGCTTGCCGATAGATCACCGTGCACGGGGATCGCGAGCACCTCCGCGCAGGCGCGTTCGGTCTCGGGCAGGTCGCCCTGCTTGTAGCCGAGGTCGGCGAAGCACTCCTGTAGGTGCAGGCCGAGCGGGTAATAGACCTCGTTGCCTA
>JBBSJC010000305.1:0-9381 GCA_038257655.1 Polyangiales bacterium
CAAGGTGGGCGCAGCCACCGAGGTCGAGATGAAGGAGAAGAAGGCACGCGTCGAAGACGCCCTGCACGCCACGCGCGCAGCCGTCGAAGAAGGCATCGTGCCTGGAGGCGGCGTCGCGCTGCTTCGTGCGCAAGCTGGCATCGAGAAGCTCGAAGTGACCGATGAAGAGCGCGTAGGCGTCAACATCATCCGTCGCGCCATCGAGGAGCCGCTTCGTCAGATCTCGGCCAACGCCGGCGTCGAGGGATCGATCGTCGTCGACAAGGTCAAGAATGGTAAGGCGGGCTTCGGCTACAACGCGCGTACGGACGAGTACGGCGACCTTATCTCGATGGGCGTCATCGACCCCACGAAGGTCGTGCGCACGGCGCTTCAGAACGCCGCAAGCGTAGCGGGCCTGATGCTCACCACCGAGGCGCTGATCGCTGATCGCCCGAAGGAAGAATCGGGCGGCGGCGGCGGCCATGCTGGTCACAGCCATGGCGGCGGCGGCATGGATTTCTGATCTAGCTTCGCCTCGGAACAAGCGAAAACGGCCGTTCTCCTGCGGGAGAGCGGCCGCTTTCGCTTAAGTCGTCAAAGACCTTGACGGTCAATGCGCTTCACTACGGTAGCGCTCAGGAGACGCTGGGGTCCGTCACCTCGGCGCTCGCCTTACCCGTGAGCTGAGCGAGGATGCCTCGTGCTTCTTCGAGGGCTGCACGGGCTTGATCGCGTTCGCTGCGTGCCTCGTTTTCGCGGCGTTGCGCGAGCTCCACGCGAGCCGAGGTTTCAACGGCCAGGTGCTCGACCTCGGCGCGTGCGGCCCGAAGCTCATCCTGGGTGGCCCGTAGGTCGTCTTCTACGTCATCGAAGCGATTTTGGGCCCGCGACAGCTCGGCTTCGAGCGCCTCGATGCGATCGACATCGTCAGCATGGGACTCAGCAAAGCGGTCGGCTTCCTCGAGCTCACGCTCTAGCGAGCGAATGCGCACCTCGTAGCCGCTGACGTGCTCAAGCGCGCGCTCGGCCTCTGCCAGGCGCAGGCGAAGGCCCGTGATCTGACCGCGGTCGAGGTCGCGCTCTTCGCCCGTCTGCTCGCCGGCGGGAGTCATGTCTTCGCGCGTAGCTGGCTCGGTCTGTAGCGGCTGCGGCTGGGCTTCAAGACGCACGATACGGGCGCGCAGCTCGTCCACCCGCATCTCCGCCGCTTCGCGGGACACTTCGGCTTCGAGCGCACGCGACACAGCGCGACTCACTTCGTCTTCGAGCTCAAGCGCACGCGCCGAAGCGCGGCTTAGCTCGCCTTCAAGCTCAAGCGCGCGGCCGTCCTGTTCGCTACTGCTGCTGCGCTCGTGCTCGAGACGGCGTAGCTCTTCAATCAGATCACGTGACGCAGTCTCGATGCGCTTCTGCTCGCTCTCGAGCATCTGAATGTGGGCGCCACGTTCGGCGAGACGCTCTTCGAGCTCGGTGCATTCGGCGGTCACGCTCGCGATTTCGGTCCGAGCGAGGTCCCGCTCCGCCTCCGCCGTGGCGACGCGCTTTCGTTCAAGCTGGATCTCGGCCTTGGCCTGCTCGAGCGCCCGCTCTGCTTGGATGCGATGTTCCCGTTCGAGGGCGGCGGCGGCATCTTTTTCAGAAACCTGGCTGTCGAGCGACCGGGCCCGTGTGAACGCATCTTCGAGATCAGCCTCGGCCGCGTCGAGGGTGAGCGACAGGGTCCGAGCGCGTTCCACGGCCTGTTCCAGGTGCTCGCGCAAGCTCGCGTCTTCGTGTGTATCGACACCGGGCAGTTGCACCCACAGCTTGGAATCGAGCCGAAAGTGCACGTCCGATGCGATGGCGACGATGCGCTCGACCGGAATTTGAGCGCCGGCGAGCAGGCTCGTGTCGACTGCGATTTCCTGAGCCGACGCGTCGATCTCTTCAAGTGCATGACCATGCACGGCAGTTTGACGAAGCAAACGTAGCTCGACGAACTCGGGCCATAACACCCGTGACAAGCGTTCTTCTGCCGTACCGCGTTGATGGCGCTTGGCCCCGACCGCGAGGGAGCTGCACACCACGAGCGCGCCATCGCGCGCGAGCACGCGTTTGAGCTCTGCCAGTGCATCAGGTGTCGGATTCAAGAACGCCGAATCGACAAGCCAGATGGCATCAAAGGCGCGGCCTGCAAAGGGCAGATCGAGCTCGCCCTCTAGCGCGTCCGATTCGACCACCTCGACCTCGTCGGCGATGCCTTCGACCCTGCTCCGAATGTCTTCGGCTAGACCGCCAAGCACGAGTAGGCGCCGCCCCTCGATCAGAGGCTCTAAGAATACGGCCAAAGCCAAGTCGCCGTCTCGTCCGCCGGCCCGTCCAAACGCTGTGTCAGTCATGTTCCTCTCGGACGCCGGCAGGGGCCGGCGTGGCCTATAGTTTCATCGCGAAATGCGGAGGGTCAATCAGGGCGCAGGCAGCGCACCGCAATGGCTTCGTGTAGATTGACACCAGTGGAGCTGCCATCGGCACCGATCGGGACCCATCCGGCCATATTGTCGCGTTATCTGGGCCAGGTAGCCCGACGCGTACTCGTGTTCAAAGCGGCTCGCGCCCTGTCGGTCTCCCTGGCCGTACTCGCGGCCTGCCTGCTTCTGTGCGCCTTTTTGAGCGGACCATTCGTGGGCGGACTGGGCGCGGTGCTGGTGTGGAGCGCTCTGCTTTCATGTGCGCTCGTGCTGGGCGGCATCGCTTTGGGCAATCTTTCGCAGCTGCGCGGGCCGCGCCGGGCAAGGCTGCTGAACTTGTACGATCGCGGCCTTGCGGCGCGCGTGCAATCGGCCGCAGAGTTGATCGATCGCAGCAATGGCTCGAGCGCGCTTGTGGCGGCCTATGGCGAGCAAGTGGCGCGCGAGCTTTCGCAGCTGCCGATCACACGTGCGGCACCGGCACCGCTTTACTTTCGGGCCACGTTGCTGACGGCGTGGCTCGTCACCGCGCTGTGTGTGGCGTTATTTGCCTACAATGGCAGTGCACTCTCGGGTCTGTACGCGCTTACCCACCCAGCTCGAGCGGACCAGGACGGAACGCCCGTCGGTCTATGGGTCGCGTCGGTCGAAGCGCGCGTCACTGGGCCCCGGCATCTGGGGCTCGCTACTCAGACCTTGAGCAATCCCGCTCAAATCGAAACGCCTGCGGGCAGCCGGATCGAGCTACGGATCAAGCCTCGCTTCGATGTGGAACGAGCAGTGCTCGCACTCTCGTCGCGGGCGCTGCCGATGACGCGCGAGGCCAATGGCGATCATACCTTGTCGTTTACGGCGGCCGAAGGCGGAGCACTGACCTTGCGCGCCTATGTCGACGAGCATTGGTTGTCAGATAGTGCGCCCCGCAAGCTCGTGGTGATCTCCGACGGCGCGCCGACGATCACATTGGATGCGCCGGTGGCGGACGCGGATGTCGGCGCGAGTGAGCCCGTACCCTTTCTATTCCGTGCCACGGACGATCATGGCCTTGGCTCGATCGACCTCGTGGTTCAGAACGGCCGTGGACGCGAGCGCCGCGTTCATCTGCAAGGCTTCGAGCAAGACGGAACACTCAGCCATGAGGGCAACACCTACGTTACGCCCTCGGACTTTGGTGCGCGGCCGGGTGTAGCGCTGACCGTGTGGCTCGAGGCGCGCGACCGCGATAGATTCGATGGGCCGCACGTCGGCCGATCGGTCACGCGCGTGCTCAGGGTCGGTGGCGAGCAAGATCCGGAGGGTGCGCCGATCGGGCTGATGACACGTACGCGCGATCTCGCGGTCGACACGCTGGGCGACCGCCTGGAGCGGGCGCCCGCGGAAAAGGCATCCGCGACCAAGGACCGGACCGATGCCATGCGTGGCAAGACGCGCAATCTACTCAAGACCCTGGAATCTCTCACGGATGCCTACGGTAAGCTCGATCGGCAGGACGCCACGGGCGCGTCATTCCGTGACATGGTGCGCCGGATCAGCCGGATCGATCGCGATGAGCGCGAACATAGAAGATCGTCCAATGTGACGAAGCTTGCGCGGTTGGATGCGAGCATGGTCACTGAGCTTGAAGACGACATTCTGTGGCTGAGTGATCTGATCGGGCGCGCCAAGCTTTCTGATGCGAGCCGTGTGCTTGAGCGTTTGGAGGCAACGCGGGCGCGGATGCGGCAGTTGCTCGCGGAGCTCAAAGCGAGCTCCGACCCGGAGCGCAGACGAGCGCTGCTCGAGGAAATCGCGCGCGCGCGGGGCGAGCTCTCAGAGCTGTCTAGTCGCTTGAGCGAGGCGCGCGGTGATGTGCCAAGTGAGTTCGTCAACTACGATGCCCTGAAAGCGCAGATGCAAGACGATCCGCTCAGCGCCATGGAAAAGGCGCTGGAAAGCGGCGACATCGATGCGGCTGAACGCGCACTGGCCCAGCTAGACCAGCAGCTTGAGGGGTTGAAGGGCGGGCTCGGAGAAGGCCAACAGGCATTCGCTGATGCCCGCCTTGCCCCGCGTAATCGCGCCCTTGAGCAGGCCCGGGCCGAGGTCGCGAATCTGGAACGCGCGCAAAAAAGCTTGGCCAACGAAACGCAGCGACTGGCCCAGGGTGCATCGGACCGGGCCAGCGAAGATGGAGAGTTTCGCGCTCAGGCCGACGCGCTCGCGACCGAAGCAGAACGCCTAGAGCAGCGCGCGCGCGATCTCGGTAAGGGTCGCTCGCCTTCGGCGGTCGCCGAGGCCCAAGCTAACTCGGCGCAACGCCTGCGCGATGCACGCGACGCCTTGAAACACGGCGATGCGCATGAAGCGCAGAGCATGGCCGAACGCGCGGCCGATGAGCTCGGCATGCTCGCCGGTGAGATGAACATGGAGTCTCAGATGTTTCCGGGCGCGAACGGCGCTAGGGCGCGCACCGCTCAAGAAGCCAGTGAGCTCGCGCGCGATGTCGCTAAGTTTTCCCAGGCCGTGCGTGATGCTTCCCCTCAGGGCCAGGCGGCAGAGCTGTCCGAGCAAGAATCTGAAAAGCTTCGCCAAAAGGCACCCTCCCAGCGCTCGCTGGGTGAACAGGCGGAGCGCGTGGCAAAAGAAGCGGAGCAAGGCGCCGGCCGCAGTGTGGGGGATGGCCTCGGACGCGCCCGAGAAGCCATGCAGCGCGCAGCCCAAGCCATGGAGCAAGGCGAGTCAGGCGAAGCGCAAGCCCATCAGCGCGATGCGCTCGATCGGTTGGAAGAGCTCAACCAGGAGCTGAGCCGCGAGCAGCAGGCGACGGGTGAAGGCCGCTCCGCCGGTACCGGCGAGAATGACGGCGAATCGGGCATGGGCGATGAGCGCGTGGCGATCCCCCAGGGCGGCGAAGATACGCGGCGCAAAGATTTGCGGCGCCGTGTACTCGATGCGCGACGCGCCAAGGCGCCTGACTCTTTCTCGGAAACTGTGGAACGCTACTACCAGGAGATCCTGCGTTGAGAGCTGTCGTAGCATTCTTACTGTGTTGGGTTGGGCTCCAGACGAGCGGCATGGGCGTTGGCTTGGCCTTGGCGCAGGCTGGTCGTGCCGATCTCGAGATCATCGCGAGCAGCGTGCGTGCGCTCGACGCAGCGGACGTCGAAGCGGCCGATCGCAGTCTCGACATGTTGAGCCCCGCCGCGAAAAAGCTGCCCGAAGCGCAGTTTCAGCGCGGGATGGTCGACTTTCACCTCGGTCGCTACGCGGAGGGGACGCGTCAGATCGAGCAAGCGATCGCAGACGCCCCGAAATCACCGCATCTGGGTTCGTGGCGGGCCGTACTTGCTTGGGTCAAAGCTGCGCGCGACATCACCCATGACTTCGAGTCCGTCAGCTCGAAGGACGGTCGCTACGTAGTGCGCTTTGAAAAGGGCATCGACCAAGTCTTGGTAAGCTACGCGCTCGACACCCTCGCCAAGGCCGATCAGGCGATCCAAAAGCACCTGGGTATCGTCATACCGGGCCCGATTCGCCTCGAGGTCTATCCGTCCGCCCGTTCGCTTGCGAGCGTGTCGAGTCTTTCGCTCGAAAACATCGAGACGAGCGGAACGGTGGCGCTGTGTAAGTGGAACCGGCTCATGATCGCCTCGCCGCGCTCCTTGCTCTACGGCTATCCGTGGCTTGACACGATCAATCATGAGCTGGTGCATCTGGCGTTGACGCGGGCGAGCAGGCATCAAGCGCCAGTCTGGTTTCACGAGGGGCTCGCCAAGCTTTATGAGCGAAGTTGGCGTGGCCTTACGCCGGCTGCCTATCTACAGCCCGCCACTTCAAGCCTGCTGATAAGCGCCGCCCACGACCGTAAGCTTATCGCCTTTGACCGCATGCATCCGTCGATCGCCATGTTGCCGTCTCAAGAAGAAGCGGCGCTTGCGTTTGCCCAGGTGGTCACGTTCCTTGAGAGCTTTCGCAAAACCAAGGGCGACGAGGGGCTGACGCTCGCGATCGCAGCGATGGCAAAAGGGCGCGATGCGCGTGCGGCCTTGGCTGATGTCGCCGACACTGAGTTTGCCAAGCTCGAGCGCGGCTGGCAGGAGAGCCTGCGCACGCTACCCGCGCAACCGAAGCGCCAAAAGCTCAAGCTTCGCTTCGTGGAAAACGCGCAACCGGCCGACGAGTCCCTCGATGTGCCGGTCGATCGCGCCCGCAAGCACCTGCGCATCGGCGACCTGTTGTGGGGCCGGGGCCGCAAGCGCGCGGCGGGCACCGAGTATACAAAAGCCCGTACTTTTGCGCCGGGTGACCCGATCCTGGCCTCCCGCGTCGCACGCGCAGCCCTGAGTAATGCCCAACCGTCCGAAGCGATTCCCGCCCTGGACGCGGCTTTGGCCGATCATCCATCACATGCGCCGTTGCACGCGTTGCGGGGCGAAGCGCTGCTGGCCTTGGGCCAACAAGAGCCCGCTCTGGCTGCGCTGCGGGAAACGTTGCGGCTCAACCCCTTCGATCCGACACCCCACTGCGAGCTTGCCCGACGCAGCAGCGACCGCAGCGAGCAAGCGCGCGAACGCGGCTCGTGTGTCTTACTCGGTGGCCCGCCCACACGCTGATGAACGCGTTGGCGGTCGCTCCCGAACAAGGTAGGCTCAGACGAGGGCATGGCGTTCGCAACTTCTTCTAATGATGGTCACGCGGCTGATTCCGCATCCGCTCCGCACTCGGCCAGCGACGTAGAGCGCGTGGCGGAGCTTGCGCGGGCGCGCACCCAAATCACGCGTGAGATCCAAAAGCGCATCGTGGGCCAGGATCGCGTAGTCGAGCTGCTGTTGATCGCGACGTTTGCGCGCGGTCACGGTTTGTTCGTGGGCGTGCCGGGCTTGGCCAAGACGCTTCTGATCACGACGCTTGCCCAGACGCTTTCTCTGCGTAGCAATCGCATCCAGTTCACGCCCGACTTGATGCCGAGCGACATCACCGGCACCGACGTCTTGGACGAAGAGCGGGCGACCGGCCAGCGCAGCTTTCGCTTCGTGCCGGGGCCGGTGTTCACGAACATCTTGCTCGCCGACGAGATCAATCGCACGCCCCCTAAGACTCAGGCGGCGCTGCTCGAGTCGATGGGAGAGGGTCGCGTCAGCGCCGGCGGACGTACGTACGAGCTTGAAAAGCCGTACCTCGTGTTCGCCACGCAGAATCCGATCGAGCAGGAGGGCACCTATCCGCTGCCCGAAGCGCAGCTCGACCGTTTCCTCGTGCAAATCGATGTGGGCTACCCAACGCGCAGTGAGGAAGAAGAGATCGTGTTGCGCACCACCGCGGAGCTCGGGCCTGCGCCCGTCCCGGTGCTCACGCGCGAACAGATTTTGAACCTACAGGCATTGATCCCGCGTATTCCCGTGGCGCCCCATGTGGTCAGCCACGCCGTGGCCCTAGCCCGCGCGTCGCGTCCCGACGACCCCGCCGCACCTGACGAAGTGAAGCGCTACGTGCGCTTTGGGGCCGGCCCGCGCGCAAGCCAGGCCTTGATCCTGGGGGCGAAAACGCGCGCGGCGCTCGCCGGTCGCTTTAGCGCCGAAATCGAAGACGTGCGTGCGCTGTGCGCGCCCGTGTTTCGCCACAGGCTCGTGGCCAGCTTCCGCGCCGAAGCCGAGGGCATCAAGCCCACGGACATCATCAGCGCCATCTCGAGATCCGTCGCGCCGTGACCGAATTCGCGCCGTCCCCGATCGATCCATCTTTCGTGGAGCGGCTGGAGCACCTGCGTTTCGCTGTGGGCGGCGTAGTAGACGGTCTGTTCATGGGGCTACACAAAAGTCGACGTCGCGGCGGCGGGCTCGTGTTTGCAGAGCATCGCGCCTATCGGCCAGGCGACGATCCGCGCACGCTCGACTGGCGCGCTTTTGCGCGCAGCGATCATCATCGCGTGAAGCATTTCGAGCACGAAGCGCAGTTGCGCGCGATGCTCGTGCTCGATGTGTCCGGTTCGATGGCCTACGGGGGCCCGCCGTTCATCGCCTCGAAGCTAGGCGTCGCTGCCACCCTGCTAGGCGCCGCCACCCACGTGCTTTTGCGCCAGGGCGATGCAGCAGGCGTGGCGCTTGCCCATGATCACGTGGCGCGCTGGATCTCACCGCGCGGAGGTCATGCCCACGCCAGCGCCGTGCTCGATGTGCTCGCAACGCCCGCACAGGTCGGTCAAACCACCTCGCTCGAACGCGTGCTCAACGAGGTGACCGAGCGCACCGGCAAACAAGGCGCGGTGTTGATCGCAAGCGACCTACTCGACTTGAGCGAGGGTGCGCTTTCGGGGCTCAGCCATCTGACCTTGCGCGGACAGCGTGTGATCGTGCTCCACGTCATGCACAGCGATGAGCTCGACTTACCCTTTCGCGAGCCGATGCGCTTTCTCGGCACCGAGGGCGAAGCACCTCTCGAAGCGGACCCGCGTGCCCTGCGCAAGGCCTACTTCGAAGAGCTCGGCGCCTTTCGTAAACGTTGCGAGGATGCCTGCGCTCAAGCTGGGGCGCGTTACGTGCTCGCGCGCACCGATCGTCCACTTCACGACACCTTGCGTGAAGCACTCTCCGGCGACGAGAAGCAACAGTGGGCCTAGCATTACCACTCGCACTGTTGGCGATGCTCGGCGTCGGCATTCCGTTGTATTTGCACCGCGTGCGGCGCCGTCTGTTGCGCGACCAGGTGCTGCCCACGATCGGCCTCTTGTCCCGTGCGGCCATGCGCAAGAAGCGCACCCTTACTTTTCGTGATCGGCCGCTGCTCTACGCACGCTTGGCCTTGATCGCGCTTGCCGCCCTGGCGCTCGCACGACCGTTTTTGTCTCAGATCGCTAGCTACGCGAGCGAGCGGCCGATAGCACTTGCGATCGTGATCGACGATTCCATGTCCATGGCGCGCAAGAGCAAGCGGCTGGGCACGCTGTTCGAAGTCGCCGCGTCACGCGCGCGTAGCG
>JBBSJC010000306.1:0-9335 GCA_038257655.1 Polyangiales bacterium
GGCTGAGTGATTCGATGATGCTTGCGCTGCTTGTCTTCGGGCTCAAGGTGATGCTTTTGCACGCGCTGCTGCGCCAGGCGACCATCCCCCTACCGCACTGGTTGCTGGGTATCTGCGCACTGCTGTGTCCGTTCGGGGCGTGGACCTTTCTCTCGTTGGCAGGGCGCACCGACTGGTTCGTGCTCTTTGGCGCATTGGCTCTCGGCTTTTGGATCGCCCGAACCGTGCTGAGCCAGATCCAAATGCAGCGCGTCAGCCTGCGAGATCCCGCGCTTGCGCCGTTCCTGTAGTGATCTGGCGTTCCGAACATGCGCGTCATGTTAGGACTGCGATGAACGTGCAGCTCGCTTCAGCCGGTCGCGACGGAAGAGAATCGCCCACTTACACCACGCTGTCCCGCCTGTTACGGCTACGAAGCAGCAGTTGCGTAGTGGGCGTGTAGTCGACGCTTCAGCGTCGCGTGCCTGCCAAGTAATCAACCTACCTGACGATCACGAAATGACGCCGAGCACGTCGCCTTCGCGGATGAGTAGATGCTCTTCGCCGTCGATTTTGACCTCGGTGCCGTCGTACTTACCGAAAAGGACCTTATCGCCCTTCTTCAGCGCAGGCTCGCGCGTCGAGCCGTCGTCGCGTCGAAAGCCGGGGCCTACGGCAATGACCAGCCCTTCGACGGGCTTCTCTTTGGCAGTGTCTGGGATGATGATGCCGCCCTTGGTCTTGGTTTCGGCTGCAAGGCGCTTCACCAACACTCGGTCGCTCAATGGACGTACGGTGGCCACGGTGTCCTCCTAATATCTCAGTGTCTTATTTCGGCTTCCGCGCCGTGCGCGTCCACATCCAGCGCGGAGCTACGACGTGGTGCACGCGCACATCACGAAAGCCGACCGAGGCCAAGTCTGCACCAGGATCGTAGCTCTGCCACTCGAGACGGTACGGCTCAAAGAAGCCGCGGTGTCCATCGAGGTCCATGGAGGGCACGTCGCTGAGCACTATGGTGCCGCCCGGCTTGAGCATCCGAAACGCCTTCTCGAGCAGAGAGTGCTTGGCAAAGTTCGGAATTTCGTGAAACACGACGCTGATATTGACGGCATCGACACTGTGGTCGGCCACTTCGACGTCTTCGGCCATAGCGTGGATATAACGAAGATTTGGCACGTTCTTCTGCGTGCGTTGACCGACGATGATCATGAATGGCGAGGCCTCGACGCACACGACCTCGCAGTCGGGTGATAGCCTCGCTATCGCGGCCGACTGGTCGCCTGTGCCGGCCCCCAGGTCGTAAATGAGCTTGGCATCTGCCGGGAAGAAGCCGGCGATCGCCTCGCGCATGCCGAGACTTTTCCGGGGGTGCGCGCTGCGATAGATCGACTCCATCGCCGCTCGGTCGCCCATGGCCGCGGATGGATTGAGCCAGCCGCCCGGCATGCTGTGGTAGGGCTGCAGGTAGTAGTTCGGGTAGTCGAGCTCGTTGAATGCGGCGAGCTCTTTCATCCAATCGATCTTGCCGAGCTTGGGTGTGTCCTGCAGCGGCATCCCGAACAGCACGTGAACGAAGCGGTCCTTGGCGACGCCCGAGAACAGCTCCTTCTGGATCATCTTAAACTGGCCGCCGCGCGGCTTGTAGTGAGTGGGAACCGCAGGGCGCGTGCGCGTGGCACCCATAATCAGAAACGACGCCAAGAAGTTCTGGATGCCGATTTTCAGATGATCTCTGTACGAGTTGGCGCCCTGATCTGCCGTCAGGTGTCGGGCCAAACTGTACAGACGCAGACGCGTCTTTCGGGTGCTGTCGGCCTCCGTTTTAGCTTCGGAGGAGGTCCGGGGGGCTGGGTCGCTGGCGGGCTGCTGCATGGGTTACTCCGGGTGTGTCGCGCGGCACCTGACTGATTTCACGCACGCTCGGTCAACGCTGTTTACAGGCTACCTTGGGCCCGCCTCGGTGCCAGCGTCAACAGTCTTGTTCCCCGACTGGCGACCAGAGGCTGGACGCCTTGCGCAGCATTTACGTTGCCACTCATGTAAGCATCGCTTACCTTGCGAGTCAACACGCTTCTGGTCGCGCGGATAGCGGCCCAGCTCGTGAAGAACGTCCATGGATGTCAGCTACTTGGCGGAGGAGACCAGCATGAAAAAAGTCTTAGTTGTGGGGGCGACAGGACGTGTAGGAGGGGCGGTGGCGGCCTCCCTGCTCAAGCACACGACAGAGGTCGAAGTGCTGGTGGCCGGGCGCAGGCGGGTGGTGGGAGAAGCTTTTGCGCGCTCCTTGGGCGCACGCGCTCGCTTCGTGCCCGCGGACTTGCAGGACCGAGCTTCATTACTGAGCGCGATGGCGGGCGCCGACCTCGTGATCAACACCGCTGGCCCCTTTCAAATGGCCGAACCGCGCGTGCTAGATGCCGCGATCGAAGCAGGTGTCCACTACGCGGACGTCGCCGATGATATCGGTTTTTCAAAGCGCGCGAAGCAAAGGCACGCGCAAGCGCTCGAAAAGGGCATCGCAGCGATCACCACCGGCGGCGTGTTTCCGGGCCTGTCCAATGTGATGGCAGGCGAGATGATCGAGCGCGGAGGCGGCGCCAAGCGCGTGGACTTTCGCTATCACGTGGCAGGCACCGGGGGTGCGGGGCCGACCGTGATGTCGACAACATTCTTGATCTGCTCAGAGCCAGCGATTGAATACGTCAATAGTAAGGCCGTGCTGAGACGCGCATTTTCGAGCCGAAAAATCGGCCATTTTCTTTCGCCCGTGGGCGACAAGGCTTGCTACTTCTTCGAGCTGCCCGAGGTCACGTCGATCTTCGAAACGTACCAGGTGCCCAACGTCGCGGCACGCTTTGGCACCTCGCCTGACTTTTGGAATCTTGCCACTTCCGCAACGGCCCTACTTGCGCCCCGTGGCTTCTTGCGCGACACGGCTAAAGTTTCGGGGTACGTGAAGCTGATCACGCCGATGCTCAAGAAGATTGACCAAATTGTGGGCGCGGATCTCGCGATGCAAATCGCGGTGAGCGGCAACGACGGCAAGACGCGCAGCATGAGCTACCGCCATGCCGACACGGTAGTCGCCACCGGTTTGGGTGTCGCCATGCAAGCGCTCGAAGTACTGGAAGGCCGCGTGCGGCCCGGCGTTTGGTGGCCCGAGCAAGCGATCGAAAAGAAGATGGATTACATCAGCCGCGCTGTGGTAGGCGCGAGCTTCGTTGACTCAGAAACGGCTAAACGTTCTAGTTTTGCTGCGAACGTCGCTTTGGTCGGCGTGGTGCTCGAACAAGCGCGTGCGATCGCACAAAAGAGTAAGAAAAGTAGCCTGAGCGTTCATCCTGCAGAGTGACGTGCGCCGTCGCTGGCGTGTACAATCGCCACGCTGTTGTATGCGGATGGCGTTGATGGGGATGGCGAAGCTCCCAGGGGCTCGCACGTTGTGGTCGCAGGAGCCGGCCACAGCATATCGATCACCGGCTCCGTGCGGAGCAGCTGACCATCTGACTCTCCCCGCTGTAGTGAATCGTGCTCGGTAGGCCCAGGGCAGCGAGGGCGGCCGCCCTTTTTGGTCGCGAAAGCGGAAGTGAAGGCGCCTTGCTATGCTGGCTGGGTGAGCGACTCAACCAAGCTGCAGCGCATCGTCGACGCCCGTATGAAGCTCAAAGCGCGCTTCGAAGCGGAAACCCAACGCACGCCCGCGATGAGCGATCCCAAGCCCTTGGGCAGTGGGAAACCGAATCGGCATGGCATGCCCGAGCTGCCTCCTGGCCAGCATCTGACTGAGAAATGGCCCGTGCTCGACCTCGGCTACAAGCCAAGTGTCGCGACTGCAGGCTGGCGCCTGACGATCGACGGCGCCTGTGAGCATCCGCTGAGCCTGACCTGGCAAGACTTTCTCGCTCTCGACCAGGTGTCAGACACCAGCGATTTTCACTGCGTGACGACCTGGTCCAAGCTGAATATCGCCTGGGTGGGCGTGCGCTTTTCGGATCTGATGGCGCTGGCAGCGCCGCGTGAGAGTGCCACGCACGTGATGTGTTACGCCTACGACGACTACTCCACCAACGTGTCGCTCGTGGAATGCATGAAACCCGATGTGTTGCTCGTGCATACGGCCGATGGTCAGCCGCTGCCCACCGAACACGGAGGCCCGGTACGCATGATCACGCCGCAGCTTTACGCCTGGAAGGGCGCCAAGTGGATCAATCGCATCGAGCTGATGACAAGCGACCGCTTAGGGTTCTGGGAGGAACGCGGTTACTCGAGCTCCGCCCATCCCTGGCGCAACGATCGCTACAGTTGAGATGCGCCCCGAGATTCGCGCGCTTTTGCCTGTCGGTGTCGAAGGTGCCGAGCGCCTGCAACCTGCCGAGGCCGAGCCGCTCTTTCCCGAAGAAACTGTAAGTATCGCCAAGGCCGTCGACAAGCGCCGCATCGAGTTCGCGCTGGGTCGCACCTGTGCGCGCGAGGCCCTGCAGGGCCTGGGCGTTGCGCCCCAGCCGTTGCTGCAAAACGCGGATAGATCCGTGGCCTGGCCCGTTGGTTTCGTTGGCAGCATCACGCACGCCGATGGCTACGTCGCCGCAGTCGCCGCGCCGCTCACGGTGGCGCTCGGCGTGGGCATCGATGCCGAGCTCAAGACGCGTGTGCAGGACAAGCTGTGGAAGCACATCGCAAGCGAACGCGAGATCTCCTGGTTTCAAGCGGCCGAGAACGAAGAGGCTGCGCGTCTACGTGCGACGAGCTTGTTCAGCGCCAAGGAGGCCTTTTACAAAGCGCAGTACTGCATCAGCCGAGCCTGGGTCGGCTTTCATGATGTGGAGCTGACTTTCGATGGCACAAGCTTCGAAGTTGCGCTGTGCGTCGATGTGCCGGGCCTAGCTTGCCAAGGCACACGCTATCGCGGCGAGCAGCTGATCGCGGGCGACCACGTGGTAAGCGTGCTGTTTGTGCTCACTGGCTCGCGCTGATCTCGCTGTACAAACCGAAGTGATCGCTAGCCCACACAGAACCCTCAGGTTGGTCGAAGATCACGCGCGTGCTCAATGGCTCCCCGAGGTACTTGGCGTCGGGGCCGCGCACGAAGATGTAGTCGATGCGCCGAGGGGGCTCGTGGGAGCGCGCTGCGTTGGGATTGCGGCGATCGAAAGTGAACCCTGCGCCACCGTCACCGCCATAGGCCCAGGCATCGGCAAAGAAGATGCTGCGTCCTTCGAGTGTGGCAAAGCCGCGTAGCCAACGGATCTCGTCGGACTCGGGCTCGGCGTTGAGATCGCCCATTAAAATAGGCGGATAACCTGTGCCGACCGGTGCGTGGGCGTCGATCAAATCGACGATCGCGCGCAGCTGCGCGATGCGCACCGAACCGTGATGAAGCTTCCAGTTCAGGTGCGTGACAAAGACCGGCACCTCGGCCCACGGTGTTTTCACCCGCGCGTAAAGCAGACTGCGCGTTTCTCCGGTTTCCGCACCCGGTAGCGCAAATACTTGGTGAGACACGATCGGATGTTTGGACAACAAGGCGTTCCCAAACTCGAGACCGGGACCGAGCGTTTGCGCGCGGCCATAGACACGGGTGTAGCCAAGACCGTCCGCGATTTCTTCGGCCTGATCGCGGGATGTGTCCGCACCGTGCAGCGCAAGCACTTCTTGCAAGCCGACCAAATCGGGCGCTAGGTCCGTGAGGCCACGACGGATGACTTCGCGGCGCGCATCCCAGGCGTTTTCGCGATGCCAGATGTTCAGAGTGACAATCTTGAGGCGCTCCATGCGGGGCGAGTATAGCTAGCATCGACTGCAGAAAACCGGCAGACTCAGATCCACGATGAAGCATCTTTCCAAGGATGATCGCCTGCAGTTGATGAAGTTCGTGTGCTCGTTTGCGTGGGCCGACCTGCACGTGCGTTCTTCTGAACGAACCATGGTGCACAAGCTCGTCAAAAAGCTGAAGCTCGGCGACGACGAGAAAAAGCAGGTCGAACAGTGGCTCAAAGTGCCGCCACCGGCCGAAGAGGTCGATCCGAACAGCGTGCCACGCGTGCATCGACAGCTGTTTTTGGAAACCGTGCGTGA
Organism: Polyangiales bacterium; assembly: GCA_038257655.1. Classification (GTDB taxonomy): domain Bacteria; phylum Myxococcota_A; class Polyangia; order Polyangiales; family DASUME01; genus DASUME01. The sequence continues at coordinate 6,058 of JBBSJC010000306.1, forward strand.
GCTCATCGCATCGGATGGAGAGATCGCGCCGGGCGAGGCCGAGAACTACGCACTCTTCGAACAGCTGATGAAGTGAGCAGGCTCGACCCATTGCAAGGGCCAGTAGCTCCTGCTTTTAAGGGCCGGCAGCTTCTGCGTTGAATGTGCAGCCTTCGCCGCTGCCCCGGGTCAGATTGGCGAAAATGAAGGCGCCGCCCAAGCCCGCCACGGCCAGCATGAGCACCAGCCGCACGACAAAGCGCTTATCGCGCCGGAATGCGTGTTCTTCGAGGTCGGCCATGGGGATGCTATACCCTACCCGCATCCGCGGCGTTGCGTACCTGAAAGCGGGACGGTAAAACCGCGCACCCTTACCTGTACTGATTTCCGCGAGATTCGCGCGAGGAGAGACATGTCCACGACGGTGACGTTGCCACAGCTCGGCGAAAGCGTGGTCGAGGGAACGATAGGCAAGTGGCTCGTACAAGAAGGCGACCAAGTCGCCCGCGACCAACCGGTTGTTGAGATCTTGACCGACAAGGCCGACAGCGAAATCCCCTCCCCAATCGCAGGCGTTGTTGTGCGCTTTCTCGCGCAGGAAGATGACATCGTCAAGGTCGGTGCCGGTCTGTTCGTCGTCGATGCGGAAGCCGTCGGAACGAAGCCGAACAAACAGGTGGAGAAGGCCTCCGCGGCCCCGAAGAGCGAGCCCGCACCGAGCGCTGCAGCGGGCGCCAAAACGTCGAGCACGCCGGCCCAAGCAGCTCCACAGGGCTCAACCAATGCCCCCGCGCCAGCTGCTGCAGGAGGGGCTGCGTCCCGAACGCCGAGCGCAGGACCGACCCCGATTCAGCCGGCACCTGTTCATCCGGCAACCAATCAGACGGTCACGGCCGCAGCGCCGCCTTCGCTGCGCAAGCTCGCTCGTGAACAGGGGCTCGACCTCAACGCGCTCGCGGGTGCCCGCCTGACGCGTGAGGATCTCGCGAAGGGACCGAGCGCGATGACGCAGGTGAAGCCCGCGGCGACGGCGAGCGCGCCAAGCGCGGCGGGGCCAAGCGGCAAGAAGAGCGCCTTTCAGGTGCCGCCGTACGTGCAACGTCCGGGCGACGAAGTCGTGCCGTTTTCGCGCAGGCGGCGGATCATCGCCGACCACATGGTGTACTCCAAGCTGACGTCGCCCCACGTGGTGGCCGTGGCCGAGTGCGACTTGAACGAAACGGCGAAGCTTCGCGACCGCAGTAAGGCGCAGCTCAAAAAGGAAGGCGTGAGCATCAGCTATCTGGCCTTTGTGTGCGCTGCAACTGTGCGTGCGCTGCTCGAGTTCCGAGAGCTGAACGCGCGCGTGCTGGACGATGCCCACGTGCTGCTGCGCGAGATCAACCTCGGAGTCGCAGTCGACACACCTGAGGGTTTGGTCGTGCCCGTGATCAAAAACGCGGACAACCTCAAGGTGCGCGGCATTGCGCGTGCGATCGACGAGCTGGCCGTCAAGGCGCGCGACGGTAAGCTCACGCCTGACGATCTGTCCGGCAAGACGTTCACGGTTTCAAACCCGGGCAAGCGCGGCAACCTACACGGAGGCGCGATCATCTCGCAGCCGAACGTAGGCATCCTGCGCGTGGGCGAGATCAAAAAGCGCGTGGTTGTCGTCGAGAAGGATGGCGAAGACAGCATGGCGATCCATCCGGTGATGTATCTGGCACTGTCTTACGATCATCGCGTGGTCGATGGCGTGCATGCCAACGGCTTTCTCTATCGCATCAGTGAGCTGCTCGAACTGGGCGACTTCGAAATCTGAGTGTTCGCTTGTCGTGCTCGAGGCGAGCCGCCGATGCTTTCGGCTGGCTTGCGCCTCAGGGCACGCACCTGAGTAGGTAGCGTCCCCCGCTCAGCCCCACGCCGTCGACGAACAAGAAGACGTCACCGGTTGGTTTGGCTTTTAAGCTGAGCGCGGCCCGCCCGCTTTGACCCGAGCCAGGCCCGCCGTTGTCGCCCGCATCGCAGCCAAGCTCGCTGTTACTAGCGGCACAGGTCTCGCGCGCATAGAGCGTGGGCAAGAAGTCGTCCGAGGCCACGGATAGCTCCAGGGTGCCGTCCGCTGGGGCCCGCACGTGCACGATGCCTTCAGACTGGCCAAAGCCAAGCGGCGACTGGCAAGAGCCACTCTGCTGCCCGCCGATGCCGGATGCGAAGCCCAACACGGTGCCACCCTCACCAGCGTCAAACACGTCCTGCGAGCAGACGTCGGTGGCGGCTGGCTTGACGTCAATGCTGATGTTGAAGACGCCTCGTTCACCAGCGCTCGCGCCGTCGACTAACAGGAAGAGCACGCCGTTTGCGGTGCTGGGTGCATAACGGTGCAGCATCAGGCGGCTGCGCCTGCTGTTGTTGTTGAGACTGCCCGCACAAGCGAGCGTGAAGCCGTTATCGACGCAATTCTCGGCGACTGCGAGTACCACGCGCGCATCGCTGCTTCCGGAATCGATCACGATGTCGGAGGTGCCGCTGACCGGAATCGCGTAGACGGCGTCGAGTCCGCCACTTTGTCCGCATCTCGTTCCGTAGTTGGAAGTGAAGTCCGAAAGGACACCGCTCACGTCTGCATGACCGGAAACGAGCGTGACGAGCTGGCGCGAATCGCACCTGTCCGGCAGCTTCGCGCAACCCTCGTCGACGACACGGTTGCAGTTGTCGTCCTCACCGTCGCAGATCTCAGGCGCCCCCGGATGAACTGACGCGTTGTTGTCGTTGCAGTCTCCGCCGCCACAGGAGATCGGCGCCACACCGTCCCCGTCGTCATCGCGCGGAGCGTTGACGCACATGCCCAGGGCGTCGTCGCAGGTGTCGCTGGTGCAGGCATCACCGTCACTGCAGTTCGTGGGCAACTTACCGGTGCAGCCGCCTGCTGAAGGCGAGCACACGCCATCGGCGAAGCAGTAGTCGCAGCGCGAGTCGTCAGGAATGCGCGTACAACCATCACTGCCGGGCGTGGCGCTCGTCTGGCAGGTGTCTTTGGTGCACGCGATGCCGTCGTCGCAAAAGCTGTCGTTGGGCGCGTGCACGCAATCCATGACGGGATCGCAGGAATCAAGGGTGCAGGTGATGCCGTCGTCGCAGTTTTTAGCGGTTCCGGGTACGCAACCGGTCTGGGCGTCTGCGCCTTGCGCGCCCGGCGTGCAGGCTTCGGTCCCATTGCAGGCACTGCCATCGTTGCAGTCGCTGTCAGTGCGACATGCGACAGGAACGCAGCCCTGCGCTGGATTACAGCGCTCGCTGGCCGCGCAGCCCGTCCCACA
>JBBSJC010000307.1:0-9327 GCA_038257655.1 Polyangiales bacterium
AGCTCCTCGGCGACCTGAGTAATGCGCTCGCCCGGCTGCACGCTCAGCGTGGAATCGCTCCGCACCACCTGGCGGGGCCCGAACTGAATCGTCAGCGCTTCGAGCAGGCCCTCTGCAGAGGGATCGGACGGAAATACGACAAACTGCCCGAGCGCGGAAGAAGCGCACAAAGAGACCACTGCGATTACCAGCAGTGCGAGGGACGGTCGTCTGACAGGCCTTGTGGGGCGCATGGTGCTGCCGCCCGCTCGTTCAGCGCTTGGGCAGGCGCATGAGCGCGCCGCCACGAGTGTTGGCCCAAACGATGACATCGGCGCTCACCGCGATGCTCGTCGGATAGTCCTGATTCATGGCGAGCACTTCGAGCTCCGACGTCACTTTGTTCGCTCGCTTGACTGTGCCCGATTGCGGCAAGGTCCAGTATACGAAGCGCTCGTCGACGGCGAGCTGCGCGTCCTCCACGGACGACTCGCGCGAGATGATTTCGGGTCGATCGCCCATGATGTGTCGCCGGCGGCGAACTTCTTTCGCGGTATCGTCGAGCCAGTAAACGTACTCGCCATCGACGGCTAGCATCAGCGCGTGAGCGTCGTCGCGCGTGAACACCGTGCTGGCCTGATCTGCGCCTGACGTCAGGTCGGTGGTTCGGACCGTCAGCTGCTGGGCTCCGACAGTCCAGTACAGCTTGGTGCCGAGCGTGGCGAGTCCATGCGCCTCCATCTCGACCGTTCCGATGTTGCGCGGCGGCTCCGAAAGGCGTCTCGCCTGCACGAAGTCGGGGCCTGACCATGCGAGAAACTCCCCCGCCCAGCCTACCTCTTGCACGGTCGAAGGTGCCCCGAACGACGTGCGCTCACCCGTCGTTGTGGCGAATGTTGTGACGATGCTGGGCGAACAATAGGCCACCATCCCTGTCGCCGCGGCGATGCCGCCGAGCCCCACGACGCCGCGCTCGATTTCATTGGGCCGCGTGTCGCTCTGCGCCATCCAGGAGACGGTGCCCTCGATGGTGTCCGTCCAAAAGATCATGCCATCGGGGGCGAGGGCCACGCGCCACGGTTTGGTCAGCCCGGAGGCGACCACCTCTGGGCAGCCCAGCGTGCCGCACGCGTCCTTCGTGCCGGCGTCGGCCGTCGAGGCATCTGCTCCGGCCCTGCCCACGAGCTCGTCCGAACGGTCGTCGAACGCAGAGCAGCCCAGCAGAGTCAGCACGAGCAAGCTGAGAAGGTTCTGCATTGCCACCTAGAGCGTAATCCATGTGCGCGCCGACGGTCCATGCATGGCTTGCCTTTCGCGTGCGGCGCTTAGGGAAGGAGCACGATGCCGGCGGGACGGGAAACGGCGCGCCCCGCTGAGCGCACGGAGAAAGAGTGCATGCCCTTTTCGAGCTTGACCCCTTTGAGCGTGGCCTGCTTTCCGCTTTGGTCGCGCGCGAGCACGCCGAGTCGCAGGTCAAAATCGAACAGCTCGAGCTCAGCGAGCGTGGCGTCACTGACGCTCACCACGAAGTCGAGCGGAGCTTCGGCGCGCGTCTCGGAGGCCTTCTGGGCGAAGCCTCCGCCCCAATGGTACGGCTGGGCGGGGCTCTCGATCTTTGCGCCGGGCGTCTTCACGACATAGGCCTCCCACACGTACGCGACCGCACGGTTTGGCAGCCAGGTGGCACGTGCACGGTCGCCCGCGTACTCGAAGAACGGTGCGAAGCCGGACCAGGCGTCGGTGTCGGCTAAAAAGCCGTCTTCCTGCTTGTAGCTCACCAAAGGGTCTGGGCCGCCTTCGCTGGTTTCGTTGTTTCCTGACTCGCGCGCGTCGACCACGCGCGTGCGCACGAGCTGATCGAGAAACGGCCATACGAGGTCCTCGGCTTGAAAGACGTGTCCAGTCGCCCACTGCATGGCCGCGCCAAGCAGGGCTCCCTGGCCGCGGCCAGGATAAAAGCCGGAGGCCAGCTTCTCTTTTCCTCCGTCGTTCTCGCCGACGACCTGCAAGCCGGGCACGACCTTACTCTTGCCGCCACTGCCCACAATAGGCACGTAAGCGATGGTGCGCTCGGGCCAATGTTCGGCCAGATATGAGGTAAAACCCGAGAAGCGCGACGCGCCGAGAATGATGATGGGCGCAGCCGTGAGCTCCTTGTGGCCGCTGTTCTTTGCGTACTGCTCGAGCGCACGCTCGACCAGCGCAAGCTTGCCCGCATCATCGAGGCCGTCGCGAAACAGCGGGCCGTGGAGGTGTGCAAAATCCCAGAGCGACGCAAGTTGTCGCTGGGCGAGCGCGCGCCTTTGCTGCGCGTTGATCCGAAACGGTGGATCGCCCGGATTGGGCGCCAGCGTCCCATAGACCCCATCGTCGTAAAACAGAATGCCGCGCACGCGCGAGACATCAGGCGGAATCCAGAGGCCGAGCTCGCCGGTCTCGTTGATCAGGTCGTCTGCGAACAAGTACTTCGGATACTGGGCCGGGTCTTCTGGGATGGGATTGCGCTCTCCAAGGCTTTCGAGGGGCAGCGCCGAGCCTGGTTCAGACGGCGGGAGCGTCGGCGCGCCATCGGAGGCTTCCATGCCGGGAGGTCTACCTGAGTCTGTTCCGACTTGGGTCGCGTCGCTTGGGCCGGGAGCACTCGCATCGTCTTGCTCGCCGCCGTTCCTCTGAACGTCTCCCGTGCATGCCCCGAGGCAGACCAGGACAATCACCCGAACCCAGGCTCTCTTCTTTTGCAGCATGTACGACATACACGTCCTCTCCATGTTCGGGTTCGCTTGGTGCAGTGCGCGTGCCACGGCGAGCGAGGCACGAGCGGGCGTGGTGCTTCTCTACACGCGCGCGTGCCCAATGTGCCCTCTCGTGTTCGTTCGCGAAGGTAAGGGGGCGCTAGACCACGACTGTTGGCTGTGGACCACATCTTATGCGTCACACAGCGGGTTTCGCTGCGCTGGCCGCGTCGACGTGAGCCGGAGAAAAACGAGGCGCGGGGCTTTTTTTCTAAGCCATTTGACGCGCTCGGCGCACGGACCAGCAATCCCCGAAGCAGCAAGAGGTCGCACGCCGCCCTATTTGGCGACGTCTACCCCCGGCCCGGCTCCGGCGCACCCCCCGGGAGATCAGCATGCGCATCAAGACTGTTAAACGGCTCGCTTTGTTATCGGTGCTAACCGCATCGCTCGCACTCGTAGACGGCTGCGCCGGAGAGATACACTCGTCGGATTCGAATGGTGTAGACGGGCCGCGAGCAGGCGGGCGTGGGCCAGCGAACGGAGGGACCACTGCGGCGCTCGGCAGCGTGTGCATCGAGTCGTCCCGCACCGACATGAAGCGCTACTTCTCGGCCGAGTTCGAGATGTCGTGCGCGGGCTGCCACGGCACGTGGGGAGAAGGCCACGCGGAAAAAGGTATTCCTGCCTTACCAGGCCGGACCACCAGCGAGGCGGACTTCTTGAAAGTCGTGCGTGCGGGTCGAGCCCACAGCGAGAACATGTACATGCCCGCCTTCGGACCAGACGCCGTCGACGACACCACGTTGCGGGCAGACTATGCCCTCATGCTCGCCCGGGGCGCAGATGCAAGACAGGGAGCGGGGACCATGCAGGCCGGCCCGGAGTTTGCGCCGGAGATGTCCGAGCTTTCACGGAAGCAGGCGTTTGCGGACGGTCAGGTGGCCTTTCAAACCGTGGGGACCGAGGGAAGCTGTCAGGGCTGCCATGCCATGGGGGCAGACCTTGCGCGCATCAAGTTCCGCGACAGTGACATCTTGCGCCGCTGCGTCGGACAGGCTCACGCGAGTGACGTATGCACTAAGATCGTGGGCAGAGTACACGCCATGCGCGCGGGCTTTGAGACTCCTGGATTCTGCGACCCGAGAAAACCGTTCTTGCAGCCTGGCCACGCGATTCTCGAGGGTGACACGCCCGAAGAGCGCGACGTGGCCCTGATCGACGAATTCGAGCGACACGGCATCGCCGTCTCTTCGGAGTGGGTGCACACCGAGGACGATGCCCTGCGTATACTCGACGCCCTGCGCAGCACCGGCTTCATGAACATTCGAGTCGGCTACCCCATGAACCGCTGGACGCGCGACTCTTACTTCGGCAAGAGTCAGCTCTCGAGCGCCGAGTGGATCCCCTCGTATCCGCACATGCCTCTTTCTGGGCACGAGAAAGAGTGGAACTTACTCTTCGAACGCTACCTCGAAGAGCCGACGGGCAAGCATTTGTGGGCCATCACCGATCAGCTCGATGAGCGCACGAACAACGAGCCCGCCTACTACGACGAGCGCGAGAAAAAGGGATGCGAGCCCGTATTCTTGCCGACCAAGTTGCTGCTCGGCTGCGAGGTCTCAGACTGCGCGTGCGACGACATGTCGTGCAAGCCCGTGCCCGATCCGAGCTTTGTGCCCGGGCTGACCTGCGCGCCGCTGCAGCGCGACAACAATGGTAAGTTCTATGGCGTCTGGTCGGGAGGTTACGGGGACAACAGCAACAAATGGGAGCCAGGCATTTGGCCCACCCACGGCGTTTCGCGCCTTAGTAGTTTCAAATACCGCGCTGTGCTGCTCGCAAATCACCTGCTCCTGCACAACTCGTACGAGCTGCCCAAGCTCCTGACGAAACAGGAAGGCGAGCGAGCCCTCACCGATAGGTCGTACGAAGCGGTCGTGGGCAATCGCGGCGTCGCTTCGATGTGGGATGTTGGTCAGAGCTCGACGGCCGGGGGCGCCCCGCACGGAAGACTTCTCACGACCGGCATCACGCCCGCGGTGCTCGAAGACATGCCCTTTGCGCCGGGCACCGGTCCGGGCTCCATCGACTATGACGTGCATCACCAGTTCCAGTGGATGGAGCTGTCGGCCATGCTGTCCGGCACGACGCAGGTCATCCCGGCCGCGGACAACTTGGAGTACTACGGGGGGAACTTTGGCCGCGGCGAACCCTTCGTAGAGGGAGTCAAAGGGGGAGATGGCCTCCTGATGCCCATCCATCAGTTCTACCGCCTGGCGGTGCTGACCCACCTCTCGTACGCCGAGTTCGCGGACCCCGACTATCCACTCAAGAGGATCGTGCCCGGCAACTGGTCCTCCACCCCCGACACCTTAGGGCATTTGATGCCCACCGATCTGCCCAGCGAGTCGACCAACGACGCGCAGCAGCGGCTGCTGAACCGCTTCATGAACAACTATTGGCGCATCGTCCTGCTCCGTGAGACCAGCTGGATTGAGCGCACTGGGGAGTGCGACACGGGCCTCAGCATTGCCACGTGGCTGCGTCCGTACAAGCTGGCCAAGCTCAAGGCGTGGCTCGTGGCCACGAGTCCAAGCGAGGACAAGGACTGGGTGGAGAAGACGGTCGACCATCTCGACGAGATCATGCGCACGTGCAACCGCTCGACCCCGCTTGCGAAGCTCGAGGAAGAGATCAAGGGCCGGTGCCAAACGGCGGTCGACACGGGTGATAAAGGCGGCGTGACCCAGGAGTGCTCAGAGTTCTACGGCTACCGCATCACGCAGTAACGCGCCACCAATTCGCATGCGTGTTCGGGCGGCTTGGGTAGAGAGCACGCTCGCGCTACGTCGTAGTGTGCCATTACTCGTCGCTACGCCGCCTCCCGGTGATAATAGCTGAGAATCCCGCCTAGACGCGTCCGCCGCTGAACCTCGAAGTTGTCATTGGCGGCCTTCGAAAGCGGTGTGAGAAGCTCGTTGTCGAGCCCTTGGTGATTGCGCTCGGCGTTGTAGTGCTGTTCGAATTCACGAAGAACGGCGCGCAGGTGATCTTCACCCAACGGGATGATGTGACTCAGGCATTCCTGGCGCACCGATCGCACGAACCTTTCGGCGTAGGAATTCAGATTTGGGCTTTTCGCGGGAAGGCGCGGCGGCTCGACACCGCTGTCCTTCAACAGTCTTCGAAACTGCGCCGTGTACAGCGGGTCGCGATCGAGAATCAGGTAGCGATGCTTCACCAGAAACCCGATCGACTCATCGAGCAAGTTGCGCCCCACCTGCATCATCCACGCACCTCCCGGGTCGTGTGCGATGCCGGCGATCTTGACGATGCGCGTTTTCAGGTCGATGACGAAGAAGACGTGGTATCGAACGAGGCCGCGAAGCGTGAGCACCTCGACGGTGAAGAAGTCTGCCGCTGCGATGGCGCCCCAATGCGCTCGCAGAAACGTGCGCCAAGACATCGACTTGCCGCGCTGGGGAGCGGGATTCAGTCCGGCTTCGAGAAGCATCCGCTTCACCGTGTTTCGGCCCAAGTCGTGTCCGACGTTGGCCATCGCGCCGACGATGCGGGTGTAGCCCCACGACGGGTTCTCGCGCGCGAAGCGCAACACGAGCTCGCGAACGGCATCGTCCGTGCGCGGGCGCCCGCAGCCCCGCTTTGCGCTGCCGTCATACTTCGCCGCGACGAGCTTGCGATACCAGCCCAGGATGGTTCCCGGGGTGACAATACTGGCGAGCTCTTGCAGACCGCGTCGACCGAGCGCCTTTCCCTTGATGGCGAGGCGTTTGCGCTGCGAGTCGGTCAGACGAGGGCATTTGCCTCCGAGCTGTTCGAGCAGCACACGGTTCTCCTCGCGGAGATACTCGATCGCGGTCAGTTGCCTTCGATTCACCCAGCCGGAGATGGTAAGCAGCAAGAAGTGTAGGGCGGTCGCTTCCACGGGCGTGGAGGCTAGCATGATGAATCTGTGCTCGCGTCGTGTCTTCCAGGCCTGAAAAAACCAGTGTTCTCCTTCGTGGCGAGTTTCGGCACACTACGGGAAGTACAGATTTGCCATCGGCACGAGGAACCACAGCCACGCGTTCGGTCCGTGTTCGAGCGACAATCCGCGTCGACGTAGCGCGCGATTCGTACGCCGAAACCATACGACGAACGCTACCGCTAGAACGGGAAGCGCGGGAAGGAAGATGGCTACACCCGTGAGCGCGACCGGTCCAAGGCCATCGCCAACGAGGGACCCGCCTGCAGTGACGACGGCGCTCGCCGCGAAAATGTACGCCACATACCGGACGACGCGCGCACTCCTGGTCACGCCCTCGACATCTCGCTCGAGCCCAGCGTTGCAGACTTCGCACAAGGGTACGTTGCGGAGCAGCGCCAAGCAGTCGTGGCACGCATAGCTTCCACATCGTGAACAGGTGGCGGCGGCGCTTGTCTCTGGGTGTCGTTCGCACGCGGCGTTGTCCATCGAGCCCTCGATTTACTTTGGTCGCAGAGCATGTCCAGCACGTGGGGGCTCGATAACTTCCCCTTACCAGGCCCTAGAATCGAGACGGCCGCCAAGCGGCGCCCGACCGCCCGCAGCGTGTGTGCGGCTTTACTGCTGGACAGCGCACGCCTTGCGGCAGGCTGCCGAAGGCGATAGCAGTGTGCAATCATGCAGCAGCGCATTCACCACATCCCCGACTCTGGCGATCCGTTCTTGTTGGTCGTGCCCGAACAAGACAACGCCGCGACGCTGGAACTCGGCCTCTTCGTCAGCGCCTGCGACGCGCCTCTGCGCGAATGCCCGTGCCTGGACACGACGATCTTCCTCCGCTCAGCGAGCGCTCTCGAACATGCCGACGAAGACGCCGAAGTCGCCTTCGATATCGACACCCGCGAGATCACTGTAGACTCAGACCCTGCTGGTCTGCTCACCGGCCGGGAAAGGTGGCTGCGAGGCCTACTGCAAGGGGACCTCGGGTCACTCATCGCCGCTCGCGTGCGCCGTCGCAAGCGCGCAGAGGACGCCTATCGCGAGGTCGACTGGAGCCGCTACCGCCGGGGCGATCTCATCGCGCTGCACGAAGCCCACCCGCGCGAGCTCGACATCATCGTCCAAGTGAACGGGCGCCGCTACTGGCTCTGCGACGAGTACTGCGTGGAGCCTCAATGCGATTGCCAAGAGGTCGTGTTTCAAGTCATGAACATGGGGGTCGCTGGCCAAAACGAAGGCATCATTCGCGCCGACCTGAAGCAGCGACTGCTCGTCGACGCGCCGATCGCACTGCGCCCAATATGGGACGCAGCGGTAACTAAGTACGGATGGGATCTGCTGCGTGATCGCCGAGTGAAGATACGCAAGGTCGCCAAGCACGTGTCCGCGCAGATGCGCAGTCACGAGGAGCCCGCACAGGCGCCCACCAGACCAGGACGCAACGACCCGTGCCTGTGTGGGTCCGGCAAAAAATACAAGAAGTGCTGCGCGCTGAGCGCAAACTGAGGCTCGCCCTCCATCCGGCGTGAGCACAATGCTCGAATCCGAGGGTGCGCTGACACGCCGCCTACGCTTTGAGCACCCTCAGACGTCCAAAGTGCTCCGCGAGCATCGACATGTCAGGCGCGTCGGAAGACAGAATGATGTCTCCATGGACGGAAGCAGACGCTGCCACGAGCGCGTCTGCAACGCCCGGTCCCGATGGGGCACGATGCGGATTGAGCGCGGTGAGAGCAACGCCCGCGCGCTTTGCGACGTCGAGCGTGGTCGCCACAAATGTGGCTTCGATCATCTCGCGGATCTCCTTGTCGTGAGAGCCATTCCAAAACTCCGTGACCGCTGCAGCCGGCGTACGTACAGCAAGGCCGTTCGCCAAGCTCGCGTCGATGAGCGTTTGAACGCGTCGGTCGTCGTTCTCCAAAGCGATCAACGCGCCCGTGTCGAGCGTCAGGCCCGGGGCCCGAGTTGAAACCAGCGACTTGAGAGACCCCGGATTCTTTTTTCGCTTAGCCGACATGATTCGCAACGTAAGGCAGCCCGAGCTCCTCACACGCACGCCGCCGCTCTTCGTCCGTCGACGGACCTCCGGTGCGTGCAAGACCTCGATGGATGAGCTTGTGCAGCTTGAGAGAGGCGATTCGCTTCTCGGCCGATGCCGCTAGCCATTCGCTACGTGATTGCCCCTGCTTTTGTGCAAGTTCATCCACTTGGTTCAGCAGATCTTCGTCCACGGAGATCGTAACTTTTCGAACGCTCATACTGTTCACACCTTGGTCATACCAATCTAAACCAGACACCGCTGCTGTCAACCATTTTGAAAGAAGGGCGGCCCCGGTCACGATTTGAGAAACCGTGCCGCAAGCCCGAGTCCAGTGCTACGCGATGCCCATGATCCTCAAAGTGACCGACTATCAGGACCGTGGGACCTCGGGCGTGTTGCCGCGTTCGGTGTTCATCAACACGGCCTACATCGAAGGAGCCGTGCGGGAGCCTAGATGGGATGAAGCGGCCGGCCTCCACGAGGTGGTGGCAAACTAGGCCCCACGGGAAACGAAAAACGCGGTCAACGCCGCATAGTGGAGGCCGGCCATGGAAAAGATTGGCATCGACGTGCACAAGGTCGCAACC
>JBBSJC010000308.1:0-9320 GCA_038257655.1 Polyangiales bacterium
CCCGCCGTCACGGCACAAGATCGTAACGCAGCTCAACTTCTGCGAAGTGGATCGGATTCACCCCGCCCGCAGTCATCCCGCCCATCCCACCTGCCGACGCCACCGGATAGAACGTGCTGTCCGGCAGCACGACGGCGTATAGACCACGCACCTTGAGCCCCTTTGCCAAGGTGTACACCGCACCGACGTCTATTTCCGAGGCGGCATAACCATCCTTTCCTGCACCGTTCTTCTCGAGCCTCGAAAACATGTGCCCGTCGGCTTGAAGAGTCAGACTCTTGGTCGCCTTCGCAGTCACGTGCAACACAGCGCTCAGTACGTTGGTGCGCTTGATCCCAGCCTGGTTGAAGACGTCAGCAAGACCGAGCCATTTGTGCGCCGTGGGGTACAGCTCGTCGAAACCTTCGTTCTTGTTCTTGGTGCTCAGATCGTCGCCCGTCGCAACGATGCCCTCGACGCCGATGCGCAGCGTGTCACCGAGCGAACCTCCTAGCTCGACGTCTGCGTGGTAGGCGCTTACCTCCACAGCCTTCTGGGCGCTGCCCGTCGCCATCATGGTCATTTGGTTAAGGGTAGGTGCTGCGCCGGGGCGCTTGCCCAGCTGGTAACCCGCCTCCGCACGATAATCGAAAAACGCGATCTTCTGCTTGGCGCGCGCTCCAAGCGTAAGCTCGTGGGCGTCCTTGCGTTCATAGAGGGGGCTCGCGGGATCTGCGCTAACCCTAAGGCCCTGCTGCGAGAGCCAACTGCGCCCCAGCGCGTACAGATCGAAATCGAGGCCAGGCATGACCGCGGGGCCAACACCCGCATAAAGCCCATAAAAATAGATGTCTCCTTTTCCAAAGCCACTCTTTGCTGCGCCCGGCGCAGGATCGCGGCCCTCGTCGATCATCGTGACAAACACGTCGAGCCAGGCGGAGCTGGGCGAGTCGGAGATGCGCGCGCGCACGCCATCAAAGCTGCGGGCCGTCTCATTCCAGTCAAGGTTGCCGATTAACAGCGCGTCGCCGTAGTTGAGCTCAAAGCGGCCCGCGTCAAAGCGTGCGTACTTGCCTTGCACGCGTGCGAAGCCCTCATGCAAACCGAGTGTCGCGTCCACAACAGTGTTCGGTCCTAGCGCGCCGAACACGCCGGCCGCCTGCGGACTAAACTGCAGCGCAACCTTCAGGTCATTGCCGACATCGATCAGTCCCGTGCCGATCCCAAAGCGCACGCGATAGAACGTGGCGTCGCCCTCGAGGAAGCGGGTGCGTGAGACCCCCATGTCATCGTAGTTGTCCCGGAGCTCGTAACGCGTGAAGTAGGAGCCCGTAAATACCGGTATCAATCCAGGAGCGCTCCCGGGGGGAGGTGCGACGCTGACTGCAACGGGTGTAGGTACAGGTGTTTCCACCACCACGACGGGTGCGGCGGGACTAGGCGCGATGCTTGGCGCTGGGGTAGGTGGTGTATCCGGCGCTGCAGGCACAGCGTCCTCCGGAGTAGGCTCTGCGGCTGGTAGCTCACTCTCCACAGTCGGCTCGAGAGCCTGCGCCCGCGCGCGCTGCGGCGGCAACGGCCATAGCAGCAACGGCACTAGCAGCAGCGGCATTTGCAACGACCAGCTCGAGGCACTCGACGGGCAACACGCGCTCGCAAGCATTACCATCTTCCTCATACCATCCATCTATCACTACCTTTCGTGAGTCCGAGGGCAAGCGCGCGCAGGACGATCCATCGGCTCCTACTCGGGGCAGCTTTGTACGGCTTGCTGAGAATGCAGCCAGCCCGCCCCGCGAGCGCGAGAATGATAGTGTGCTTTCGCGTCTGAGGGTTTCAGCAAGCGACGCGCGCAATATTTTCGCAGCGAGCTAAGGCATCGCACGATGCCTTATTAGAGTGAGGTATCACTCCGCGGGTACGGCTGCGCCGGAGGTGAGCGGCTCCTGCCCACGACCGGCGCGGGCCATGAGACTCTCCCGCATCTCGGCTACCGCTGCTGCATGCTGGGCGGGGCTGAAGCGCACGAGCAACGCCATCGCCGAGGAAGCTGTGACCGCGACGCCGAGATACAACAGCGCCGTTGGGGTATCGATGCCCTCCGCTCGAAACAGAAAGCCAGCTGCCACGGCTCCTGCGTTTCCGCCCGCGCCGACGATGCCAGAGACTGATCCAAGCGCGCGCTTATTGATCATCGGCACGACCGAGAAGGTGGCCCCCTCTGCCATCTGTACAAACAGACTAAATACGATCAGCATGGCAATCGCGATTGGCAGCGCGCTCATCCGCGAGAAGACCATCAGCGCGATGCCCTCTGCGAGCAGCATGGCACCCAAAAACGCGACCCGTCCCTTCAGCCCGTAGCGAATGCCAGCGCGGTCTCCAAACATGCCACCGAGCGTGCGCGCAAAGAGGTTCATCAGCCCGAACAGGCCGGCCACCAGCCCTGCCGTGGCGACGTCGAGCTTGAAGTAGTCGTGGAAGTAGAGCGCGGCCACGTTGTTGATCGTGAGCTCCACGCCGAAGCATGCGCCGTAGATGACGAACAAGGCCCACACTCGTGAATCACGGGCAGCCTCGAGAAATGAGGCACCGTTCTTCTTCTCCGCCGGTGCGAGCTGGCCCGAAGCGCGCAGCTCGGAGAAGTTGCCATCGGGCGCATCCTGGGTGAGCCGAAGGTAGACAAAACCCGTGATTAGCAGGGCGATACCTGGCACCACCATGGCAAGTCGCCAACCCAATGCATGCCCTACCCCAAACGACAAGAGCCCTGCGAGCACCAGGGGCATCAGCATCTGGGTTACCCCACCGCCGAGGTTACCCCAACCGGCACTCGTCGCGTTGGCAGTGCCCACCACGTTGGGCGCGAACATGATCGACGTATGGTACTGGGTGATCACGAAGCTTGCTCCGACCACACCGATGCATAAGCGGGCGAGCAAAAACGTTTCGTACGAATCCGCGAAACCTACTGCCGCCACCGGGATCGAACCTACCATCAGTAAGCCCGCGTAGGCCTTGCGCGGGCCGATCCGATCGCAGAGCCAGCCGATGAAGAGTCGTGCAAACACCGTGATCGCGACTGAGGCGATGATCGTGTTGCCGATCTGAGCCTTGGTCAGAGCGAGCTCGTCACGTACCACCACCATCAGTGGCGCAATGCCGAACCAGCCAAAGAAACACAAAAAGAACGCGAACCAACTGAGGTGAAATGCGCGCATCTGTGGCGTGTTAAAGCTCAACAAATCGATGCGGACGGCCTTATTTCGGATCTCCATCGTGCCCCTCGAGAACAAGTCGTGATTGCGTCATGGCAGCGCCACGCGGCTCTCGGCACTGCAGCAACCGTGCCCTGTTTCCGACTGCACCTATCGTGTTTCCGCTGTGTAAATTGCGCGTGCTGGATGCGCCGGTCGTTCCGTTTGCCGTCTTTGTGCGCCGCTTGTCCAACACCCGATCGAACGAAATCGTCGGCGCTTCGACGAATTTGTCGAACATTCGTAAGGTGACCGCACGGCTTGTGAGAGCTGTCACGTGGGCGCAGGCGTCAGGCTTCGATACTCCGCCCATGACGTACAAATCAGCTGTTTTGCTTGGGATGGGCTTGATCTACGGCTGCGCTGCAGGGGGTTCGAGCGTGACGGGCGGTGCTGGCGCGGGCTCAGGTTCGAGTGCTGGTAACAGTAATGGAGATAGTACGGGCAACGCCGCTGGCGACAGTAGCGGCAGTAACAACGACGATAGCGGCGGTAGCAACGGCAGCGCGAATGCCGACGGAGGCGCCTGCGCAGCCGACACGTTCAAGGCCGATCTCAAACCGTCAGCCTTGGTTTTTCAGATCGATACCAGCGGCAGCATGAACTGCCCGATCACCAATGCCAGCTGCCTGGCCGATGACCCCACAAATGATCCAAACGACTCGCGATGGGATGTGTTTCGCGCGACTCTGAACGACGTGCTGACCGAGTTGCCGGACACCCTGGCCGTAGGTCTGATGCACTTTCCGAACCCGAACACGGGCTGCGCGCCAACGATGCCGCTGGTTGCCGTCGATGCACTCAGCACGTCGCGTAGCGCCATAAGTAGCCAACTCGCGTCGCTGATTCCTGAGTACATCACCCCGACGCGCGACGCCGTGCAAAACGCGCTGAAGGTGGCCAAAGCCCGCAACGAAGAGAACCGCTTCGTGGTGCTCGCAACCGATGGCGCAGCGACCGTGTGTCTAGGCTGCAATGCAGGATGTGCCAACGCCGGCAAAGTGCCGGCCAGCGAAAGCGAAGCGCTGGTGAGCGATGTGAAAGCCGCCTTGGATGCAGACGGCATTCGCACCTTCGTCATCGGCGTACCGGGTTCGCAAACCTACCGCAGCGAGCTGTCCAAGGTGGCCGAAGCCGGAGGCACGGGGCGCGAACAAAACTGCAGTCATACCGGGCCCAACTACTGTCACTACGACCTTACTGATGCCACTGTCGATTTTGGCGCCCTGTTGAGCAGCACGTTGGCAGCGATCAGCGGCAGCGTGCTCGCCTGTGACTTCGCCGTGCCCACGACCTCCGACTTCGATCCCAACAAGGTCAACGTAAGCCTGACCACCGGTGCAGCCACCACCTCGCTCAAGCGCGATCCGAACGAGATGAACGGCTGGAACTATACTCCTGACGGTAAGACGATCCGCCTGTTTGGCCCCGCCTGCGAAGCCGCGAAGCAGGTCACAGAAGGTAAGATTGACATTCTCTACGGATGTCCGACGGTGGTGCTCATTTAGGGGTGTGACGGGGGCGTGGGCGCGCGACAGCAGCGCACGGGTGTCGGCGGCGGCCTGCTACGCTGCGTGCTTGCGGACGCGGTTCGAGAGCGCGTGCCGGTGCATCTTGAGACGTCACGTTTGGATACTGTCGCGTAGCCTTGGCGCGCGGCCGGCGTGCGCTTCAAGCTGGTGGGGTTCGACGAGATCTTAGCAACGAGGAAGCACATGCCTGATCAGAAACAGTATGACGTGGTGTTGTTCGGCGCGAGCGGGTTCACCGGTGCGCTGGTGGCCTCGTACCTGGCTTCGGCGCGGGTGCCGAGACCCCTACGCTGGGCCCTCGCAGGTCGCAGTCGCGACAAGCTCGAGTCGGTGCGAGCGTCACTGATCTCGCCCCAGAGTGCACCTGATCTCGTGATCGCCGACGTCAATGACGAGGTATCGCTGCAGGCTATGGCGAAGAGCGCGCAGGTCGTGATCACGACGGTGGGCCCTTACCTTCAGTTCGGAGAGCCGCTGCTCAAGGCATGTGTCGAGATGGGGGCCGACTACGTCGACCTCACTGGCGAGCCCGAATTCGTCGACAACATGCTCGAGCGCTACCACGCCGACGCCGAGGCGAAGAAGGTTCGCATCGTCAACTCCTGCGGCTTTGACTCGATTCCCCACGACCTCGGCGCCTACTTCACGGTCAAGGCCCTCGAACGAAGGATGTCGAGCCTCGAGCGCGGGCGCACGCCGATCAAGATCGAAGGTTTTGTGCGCGCTGGGGGCGGCATGTCCGGCGGTACCTGGCACTCAGCCGTGAATGCCATGGGCCGCTTTCGCGCCTATACGAACGAGCGCAAGCAGCGCAGCTCGCAGCTGCCGATCGTTGGAGAGGAGCGTAAGGTGCGCGAGGTTCCACCGCGCATCTCGTTCCAGAAGGAGATAGGTGCCTGGGCGGTGCCGATGCCTACCATCGACCCGCTGGTGGTGCGCAGGTCCGCGCGGCTCTTGCCGGCCTACGGCCCCGACTTTCAGTACGGTCACTACATGGCCATCCGCCGGTTGCCCACGGTGCTCGGCATACTGGCAGGGGTGGGCTGCATGTTCGCGCTCGCGCAGCTAGGGCCGACGCGTAAGCTCTTGCTCAAGCTACGTGCCCAGGGCGACGGCCCCGATCAGGCCACGCGCGAAAAGAGCTGGTTCAAGGTCACGCTGCTCGGCGAAGCGGGCCGACACAAGGTGCGCTGTGAAGTACGCGGCGGCGACCCGGGCTACGGCGAGACCTCGAAGATGCTGGCCGAGTCCGCCCTTGCGTTGGTGTTCGATCGCGACCGCCTGCCCGCCTGCTATGGCGTCGTGCCCACAGCAGCGGCCATGGGCGACGTGCTCCTCGAACGCCTGCGCGCGACGGGCATCACCTTCGAGGAGACGAGCGACGACGCAGCCGCGCCCGTCACGGTCAAGCAGGCCGAGCACCTGGCAAACTAGGTAAGCCTCGCCCTGCATCAGTAAGAGATGCCGCGTCGCTTCTAGAACGCGATCTTGCCGTCGAGAATCTCCCGATGAAGCTCCGGGGTCAGCCGGACGTACTCGCTGGCCCGAGGGAGCAGCACGTAGAGCGGATCGGAGACGACGGCGAGGTCGAAACCCTCTTTGCGCAGGTCGCCCTTCTTCTGCTTGAAGGTGCCCGTGACCTCCAGGGACGGCTGAATTCGAATGAACAGCGGAATCGCGTAGGCTGGCAACCGGTCCCTCAACCAACTTGCCAGGCCGCTCGGATCGAAGTGCTCGGCTGGCAAATTGAGCACGAAAGCGGAAAGTCCAGCGCGCCCCTCGCAGTTCGGAACCTCGACGCCGACGACCGTGCTCTCTCCAATCTGCTCGAACTGGTTCATGACCTCGGCGACCTCGTTGGTCGACACATTCTCGCTCTTCCAGCGGAAGGTGTCGCCGACGCGGTCTACGAACTGGGCGTGGTGAAAGCCCTGGTCGCGCAGCAGATCTCCGGAGTTGAACCAGACGTCGCCCTGCTGAAAGACGTTGCGAAAGAGCTTCTTTTCGCTGGCGCTCTTGTCGGTGTACCCGTCGAAGTCGTACTTCTTGCTGACCTCTCCGAGCAATAGTCCGGTGCCTCCGCGAGGCACACGCTTCATGAAGCCATCGCGGTCTCTCACCGGCTCGTCGTTGTCGATGTCGTACTCGACGATGGCGTAGGGAGCGGGACACAACCCGACCGTGCAGTTCGCATTGAGCAGGTTCACGAAGGCGATGTTGCCTTCGGACGCCGCGTAGAATTCGTACACCTCATTGATGTCGAAGCGCTCCTTGAATGCCTTCCAGATGTCGGGTCGAAGACCGTTGCCGACGATCTTGGTCACCGGATTGATCTTGTCGTAAGGCTTCGGAGGCTGATTCATCAGGTACCGACAGAGCTCACCGATGTACACGAAAGAAGTGCAACCGTAGCGCCGCACGTCATCCCAGAACTGACTCGCGCTGAACTTACGGCGGATCGCCATCGCCGCACCCGCGCCCGCGACGCTGCTCCACGCCACCGTGAGGGCGTTGTTGTGGTAGAGCGGCAAGGACACGTACAGGGTATCCTCGGGCAGCATGTGCATCGCGACCTTACCGAATGCTGCCGACGCCTTGGCCCAGCGCATGTGACTCATTACCGCCGCCTTGGGCAGCCCCGTCGTGCCGGAAGTGAAGATGTAGAAGCACGGGTCGCCCAGGCTCACGCGTGCGCGCTCGAGCGGGCTATACGTGGATGCCTCCCGCAGCGCCTGGGGCGCGTAGACGGCATCGGGAGGGCAGCTCGCCGCACCGCGCTCGTCGTCGGCGCGGGCGTCGCGATCGGGCACGAAGAACACGCAGCTGTTGCTAGCGTTTTCGAGGTCGGCCCTCACTTCCGTGAAGGTTTGAAAGAGCTCTTCGCCGATCGCAAAGGCCTTGCTTTCGCAAAGCTTGAGGCTGTGTAGCAGCACGTCCTTGCGCTGATTGGTGTTGATGACACCGGCGATGGCACCGAGCTTCACCACGCCGCCCACCGCGAACAACAGCTCCGGACGATTCTCCATGAGGATGGCGACCGCATCGCCCTTCTTGACGCCCCGACTGGCAAGAAGGTTCGCCCAACGCGTAGCTTGCTCGTCGAGCTCGTGGTGGGTGTACATGCGATCTTCGAAGTAGATGGCCGGCTCGTTGGCGCGCTCGCGCGCGTTCGCCTCGAGGAACGAGCCGATGCTGAATAACTCGCTCTTGTCCGACTTGCCGATGACCTTGAGCCCCTCGACGATCTGCGGCAGCTTGTGAGAGAGCAGCGCCGCGCGATCGAGGACTTCGTCGCGGTCTGAAAAGGTGTCGCGCAGGTCACGGACCATGTCGCGCGCGGTGCCGCGCAGGTCACGGGCTGCACCGATCACGGTGCCGATATCAGTGATTGTGGGTCGCAATGGCGTCTCTCCGGCGAGAAGTCTATCGAGGGCGGCGTCATGGTAATCACAATTGGATCGCCGCTCCTAGCGCGGCGTGCCGATTGCAGCTCAAAGGACGCGTTTCAGCCCGTGACCAGGCGCGACTCAGGATTCCGTTGTTCTTGCCGGTAGGGATCTCGGCGTTGATCACCACGTTCGAGCCGTTCGCAAAGGCGTCTCTGAGCAGGTTGAGCATGGCTTGGTGACTGAGCGCGGGTGCCGCGCAGCTACAGACCTTACCTTTACAGCGGAAGCACTTGTTGCTAGCGCTCCGCGCGAAATGTTCGTCCATGACGGGACGTCCGCTATGGGAGTTCTGTAATCGCTCGCATAGAAGAAGGGACCGGTGCGCCGCGCTCGGGTCTAGATCGATGCAACTCGGATTGGTCATCTCTCGCTGGGTCGATGTGTTTCTTATCCCAGGCGCTCTCCAGCGGGGGTTCGCATAACGTATCCTATAAATCTGTTGGATAAGGTTCTTCAGCAAACCTGGTCTTAAGCTCACGAAGGTTCGAGATCGACTACTAAGACCACATCAGCCTCGGCGTCCGAAAGGATTGATGCTTCAGCACAACTTTGATCGGATTGCTATTGACGAATGGTACTGAAACAACATCCGACGGTGCGGAGCGGCCACCTCGCCAGACGCTCACGGCCTTAGTCAAAACACTTGGTCAGTCGAAGTTCCCCGGAGGCCGGAGCAATCCATGTCGCGCTTGCTTGGTTCCCACGCTGAACGGTCGCGCGAAGAAGAACGAGCTTGAGCGCGGGCTTGCTCTCATCGACGAAGCTCGCGATCTGGCCACCTACCAAAACCACGCGAGATCGATTGCCGCGTAACAGAGGACTCCCGTCCACCAAGGTAACCTGACTACCTTCGGCACCGGCAAGGGGAATTCGCTCGTCTCCCTGTACCGTGCCCCCGATGTTAATTCGTCCGCCGATAAGCCGCGACTGCCACGGAACCTCGAACGTCGCCGAACGTATCGCGCTCCCCGTTCCGTCCGTTCGTGAGCGAGCCGTATTCGCTGCTGCGGGCACGCCGATCAGATCGAGCTTGTCCCGCGTGCGTCGGGCAGCCACCCCGCATCGGTCACGGCGCATTGGGCTGCAGGCCAGCCGTGGGGCCG
>JBBSJC010000309.1:0-9268 GCA_038257655.1 Polyangiales bacterium
CAAGGCGGCGACCAACTCCGCATCGGTGCGACCGCCATGCAGCGGCGCAATCATCGGCTGTTGGATAGCGTAGGTGCCATCGCTGCCGCGCAGATCACCCCAAGACTCGAGCGCATCTGCTCTCGGCACATGCCAACCGGTCAGCGCAGAGGTCTCATTGCGATCACTCGAAAGGTGGACGCTCGTCTTCGCTTTGCCGATCAGCTGCGCGAACTTGAGATCTGCGGGGGCGTCGTAGGCCGGGTTGCCGCCGAGGATCAACAGGGTGTCGACGCTACCGGCCGCAAGCTCTTTAGCGAGCGCCACAATGCCGTCAGCGGCCGACGTGGGCTCTGCGTCGAGCGCGGGCACAAGCTGCAAGGTGGGGCCGACGTTACCGAGCGCGAAGTTGAGCGCAAAGGCGAGCGCGTGCACCGCGGGCGGCTGACGCGTACCGACAACGATCAGAGATCGACCGCGATTTTTCTCTTCTGCGAGCTCCGCAGCCACTGCGTTCAGCCAGTTGTCCGATACGCCAGCCGGCTTCGTGCTGCCCACTGCGCCCGAGATCGCGCCGATGTCGATGCCGTGCTTCGTCCCCAGCTGACGCGCCAGCGCCTTGAGAAAGCCTCCCACATCGCCCGCGGGCAAACGCAAGCGGTGGTCAGCATTGGCGCCCGTCACCGTATGACCGGGCTCAACGACATAAAGCCGATTCATACTGTCGCTCGGCGAGGACATACGCCGACCGTCGGCGAATTCGCGATTGGCGCGAACGCTGCCGGCTTCGGTACCGAGGAAGTCCGAATCGAGGGAGAGGATCGTGCGTGCGCGTCGATAGTTGAACGACACGTCCATCGCTTCGCCAAAGGCGAGCTTGGCGCCGAGCGCGCGGTTAGCCGGGCCGACTGGCTCGTAGGTGTAAACCTTGGCCTGCGGGAACTTGGTGAGCAGCGCCTGCTTCACGCGAAAGAATGTGGGCGACTGCGTGGGAGTCACGAGCAGGCGCAGCTTTGCGCCCTGGTCCGTGGCTGCCTGGCTGGCGATCTCTGCATACGCAGCATCAAACGCCGCGAAGGTGGCTTCCGTAAAGTGGCCATCCTGGCTCTGCGCAGGACCCGCTGACCTGTCCGGATCATAGAGATCGAGGATTGACGCCTGCGTGTAACTATCGGTGCCGCCGAGGCTGGCAGGATGCTGGGGGTTGCCCTCGATTTTGGTCGGGCGACCTTCGTGCGTCGTCACGAGCACACCGGCGGGTTCGCCAGCGGTGCGAACCACGCTTGCGTAGTGCAGCGCGACGCCAGGGACGATGTACTCGGGCTGCTTCGTGAACGGCAGGATCTTTTCCTGGGGGCGACGCACGCAACCCTCAAGGCCGAGCACGGCACCGGCTGCACCGGCCACACCCATGAACGTGCGACGATCGACGGAGAACCCGTCCGAGCCATCTGCACCGGCAGGGAATTCTGCGGCCGCACGTTCATGGAACGTGGCAGGGTCCGCCTTGGCTTCGAGGCTGGTCCAGAAGACCTTACCGTCTGCTGCAGGCTTCGAGAACTGATACGGCTTACGCTTGCTCATCGGTGACACCCCGAGCAGTGTGTTGGAGGATTGACCAGCTCTGCACGGGCTACGAGCTCCGCTTCATCCTGCGAAGGCTCCCACTCCATATTCGTGATTTCGCTCTTGGGCCTGATGTGCTGCCCGGGATCGCGGTGACAGTCGAGGCACCAGCTCATGCTGAGCGGCTCAACCTGGCGAACGACTTCCATCTGATCAACGCGGCCGTGGCAGCTTGTGCAACCGACGCCCGACGCCAGATGCACGCTGTGATCGAAGTACGCGTGCTCAGGTAGCTTGTGAACGCGCACCCACTCGACGGGTTTGCCGCTGTCCCAGCTCTCCCGGATCTTCGTCAGCTTCCTCGAATCCGTTTGGATCATCGCGTGACAGCCCATGCAGGTCTGCGTCGCAGGCACCATGGCCTCCTGCGATCGCTCGACATTGGCGTGGCAGTAGCGGCAGTCGATGCCGAGCTCACCCGCATGCAGCTTGTGGCTGTATGCAACTGGCTGCACCGGCGCATAGCCGACCTGCGTGTTGAGTGGCGAGCCGTAATACCAGATCGCAAACGTGAGACCTGCTCCTCCAACGGTGGCCGCGAGGGCTCCGAGTAGCGGCAGGTAGTTGAGCGACCGAGGGAAGATTTGCATCTGCGCGTTCTTCTCGGGTGTGGGTTGAGCCGAAGGAATCCGCGGACCGCTTTGGGAACAAAGAGGAGCCGCGTGAGTTGAGTCGTCTGACGAGCAGGTCGGGAAGCAGCCGCGACCATCTTGCGTGTGGGCGTTAGGGTCGTTGGCTACGCCCCGTCAAGGGGGCAAAGACGCCCGCATGGGACGTCCTAAAAAGGCGGGCGGTTTATCCCTTCCAAACCCCGGCGCGTCAAGCGACTTTGCAAAAAGCGTTACAGCGAGTCGCCGATGCCGTTGGTGTCGGGCGCGCCTGGGAACGGCCAGGGGTCGCGGGCTGCGCTCTAAACAGGCCAAGCGCCGACACGCAGCGTCCGTCCTCCGGAACAAACGTTCGTCCCCTCCAACGCTCACTCGGGCAGCAGTTGCGCGCTGCGCAGCTTGGGTCTGCTCGCGATGACCTGCTCAAGCGCGCGGCGATAGTCAGCGCGTGCTGGATGTGCTGTGCAGAGCTCCGCTAGGAGCGAGCGCGCGGGCTTGAAGTGCAAATCGATTTCCAAGGCTTGGGCCAAGGCGACAGCAACCTGATGGGGCGAGCCCGCGTTTACGAGGGCCAAAGCCCTGACGTAGGGGAATTTGGCGTGGCTCGGAAAACGCTCGCCTCCCAGCGCAGTAGCTCGCAACGCCTGCTCATAGCTAGCTGTTCGCAGGTACGAGACGGCCAAATTGTTCAGATAGCGATCATCGCTTCCGTTGCGCAACACCGCCAACTCTAGCAATGGAATGGCTTGGGCAGGTTGGCCGCTCTCGACCAGTAGCTTACCCATGCCACCAACACCGTGCGAAGCGTAAGGGTCCTCCGCCGCAATAGCCCTATAGAAAGCTTCCGGCCCGTCCCATTGAGGGCCGGACAGCGCAAGTCGAATCGCGAAAACGGCCATGGCGAACACAGCGATCCACTTGCCGGCCCGACCGAGTCTCGGCGAAGTACTGGACGCGTATTGAACCGCACGCGCGGCCCCTTCCGAGAGCACCGGCAGCAAGATCGCGAACGGTAAGTACAGATACCTGCCGAAACCATACCAGGCGAGAGTCGAGATCAGGCTGACCGGAGCGAGCGTTATCGCAAACCACGCAAGGCCGAAACTGCCCTGGGGCCAGCGTTTCCTCAAGCCCAAGATCGCGCCCACGAGCACCGCGACTACCACCACCGATGCGAATAGCTGCCAGCCACTTGATGTTGTGTATTCCTCGAGCAGATAGCGAGGCATCAGGCGCGTGGGCGCAACGCTCGCAATCAGACCGTCTTGGATGAGCAACGGTAGGTGACCTAGTGCACGGAGCAGCTGAGGCGCACCGGCAGAAGCATGCAGTCCCTGCAAGACCGCAGTCCTGAGTGCTAAGTAGCTTGCCAGAGCGAATGCGATCGGCAGGCTGCGCAAGACCCAGGTGCGAGACAAACGGAGGCTCATTAGGTCGCGGTGAAAGAAACCAGCATCCCAAACCAAGGCGACGAGTAGAGCGGGTCCAAGCGTCTCTTTGCTGAGCAGTCCGAGCAGGCAGAGCGCATAGACACCTACGTGCCGCGTGAGCGACATACGCTGCTCGGGCTGCGTCGGATCGCGCCACCAACACATCAAGGCGGAGAGGCCGAACAGCGTGGACCACAAATCACTACGCCCATTGACCCAGAGATGAGCTTCGCCGAGCACGGGATGAAGGCCAAACCAGAGAGCCGCCCAAGGAGCGACGCCGCGATACGCATCTGACAGAAATCGCGCCGCGAACAGCATCACGAGCGTGGTGCACAGCAGATGAACAATCAGGTTGTCCAAGTGATACGCTATCGGGTTTCGTCCGGATATCGCCGCATCCGCAAAGAACGACATCAACGTGACGGGTCGATACGTATCGAGTCCCGCTTGCGCCTGAAACGCGCCCGCGTCTGCGGCGTACATCGTGTCGTGCATGAACGCGCGGAGTATGTTGGAACTGTCGTGGATGAAGTCGCTATCTATGATCAGCGCGAGGTCGTCCCAAACGAACGCGTTGCCGAGCTTTGGCAGGCACGCCAGCGTCACCAGCCCAAGCACCAAGGCCAGCTTGCGCCAGGAGAAGCGCGTGCGGACTTCGTCGATGCGGACTTCGTCGATGCGGACTTCGTCCATGCGTCGATTCGCGCTCAGTGATCCCACCGATCAGTCTCTAGTCGTGCTCAAAATAGCGACGGTATCATAAGGGCCCGCCGCGAAACAATCAGGTCAGATCGGCGTCGAGGCGCCCCGTCGGCGGTGATGAACATTCGCAAGAATACTCTCTGTATCTGGAGAATTTTCAGCGCTGGCCACGGGGATGCAGCGGCGTCGAGGCGATCTGGTTGTTTCGACCCGGGCCCTAAGCCAGGAAGAGCTGAGGGATTCACCTTAGCCGTGTAGGATGGCTCGCGATGAGGACCTCGATGCTGCCACGCGACTGGCGCACGCTAGCCTGGATCAGCGCAGCCGTGGTGATCGCCTCAGCTCCCGCCTGGACCGGTACTTGGATTTACGATGACTGGCACATGCGCGGCAACGACTTGATGGACGGTCTCGATGACGTCCTGCGCGTTTTCGGGCGAACCTCGGTCGACTACCTAAAGACAAGCCAAGATCAGGCGATCACCGGGGCGACCTATCGTCCACTAGCGATGCTGTCACTAATAGCCGTGCAGGGGATCTCGGCGGAAGCCCCGCTTGGGCACCATCTACTCTCGGTGCTCTTGCATCTGCTGTGTGTCGCCGGGCGGGTCTTCGCCCTGAAGCAGCGCACCCACCGCTCTATTGCAGTTGCGGCAGGCGCTCTCTTCGCACTGCATCCGGTAGGTATCGAAGCCTACGGCTGGATCAACGGTCGTTCTGACGTGCTCGCAGGCGCATGTCTTGCCTGGCTCGCTTACGCCGCGCGGTCTCAGGCGAATCTGCGCATGCGCGCGCTTTGTTTCTCGTTGGCGTTGGCGGCAGTTCTATCCAAGGAAACAGCGTTCGTGGCTGTGCTCGGGATGTTGATCGCCGAGGCCCTGTCCTCGAGGGGGGCGACCTTTCGCGAAACACTTGTTCGTGCCAGGCCCGCCGTCGTGGCAGGCGTTGCAGGCGCGGCCGCCGCGGTTGGCGTGCGCGCCATAGCCGTCGGGCTGAGCTCTGCCGGGGCTGGGGCGATGCTCTTGACCTACGAAAGCCAGCCGGTGACGCGCGTGGCACGCCTGTGGGCGGTCGCTCTTCAGACGCTGGTGATACCCGCTCCGCGGACGATGAAGAGCTTGGCTTGGGAGCTTTCTCAGCCTTTGACCGCGGGCGCGATCACGCTGCTCGCCGCCGCTTGTTTGTTGCTCGCCGCGGCTGCCTGGAAGCGGCAGGTACGGACGGTTGCGCTGGTTGCCTGCGCCGCGGTGTCTCTCATTCCTACGCTCGTCGTCAGTCACGGTTTTTGGCAGGGTTTAGATCGCTATCTCTACATGCCAGCGATCCTCCTCGCCCTCGCCATCGCAGAATGCTTGCCCAAAGAACGGGAGCCCCGTCTGCGTCCCAGCCTTGCTCGCGGGGCACTGGCCGCTGCCGGGCTTGGATTCGCCCTCGCGACGTTCTTATCAGCAGGCTCCTATGCCAACCAAGCGGCGCATTTTTCCGCGATGATTGAGACACGCCCTGACGACCCGACGGGCTATTTGGCGGGAGCGCTCTGGCTGTGGGAAGCCAAGGAGCATGAGACGGCAACGGCCCTGCTAGAGCGGATGCCGCGGACTGAGCTGCCGCCTCCTCTCGCCAGTCAGCTCGTCACGGTGCTCGGTCGTATGGGACGGGCAGATGAGGCGCTCAGCGTGCTCGCGAACCTTCACCGCGAACATCCAAATGATCCGTTCGTGTTATACGACGTGTTCGCTGTCAGCCTCTCACGTGGCGACTTCGAGCGCGCATTCGCGGCAGACCTCGCTCTTGACAACAAGCGCATGTTTTGCAGTGGTAGACGCGCCCTGGTTGGCAGCGTCACGCGTGAACACCCAGAGTGGACAGCCCGCATCGCAGCAGCAAGAGCTACGATGGAATGCGACTAATCTTTGGCATACTGTGCTGTGCTCACCGCTTCACGCCCAGCAGCAGGCCGTCAGGCGTCGGGATACACACGCTCTCAAACGCTAGCGCTGCCTCCTCATGAAAGCGGCGCATCGCAGCGGCATCCGGGTGTTCGTCAAGCAGCTTGCCGAAGTAAAAGGCGTTGTCTCCCAGCAAAAGCCCGCCGGGCCGCAGGTGAGCCGCCGCGAAGCGTCCGTACTTGTCGTAGTTGCCCTTGTCGGCGTCGATGAACACCGCATCAAAAGGCCCATGCTTTGCGCCGAGCTCGTCGAGATGGTCAAGTGCCTTGCCCAATATACAGTGCACCTGCGAAGCGAAGCCGGCAGCGGCAATGCGTTCGCTTGCGACCTGATGGTGCTTGGGATCGCTCTCGAGCGTCCAGATCTCGCCGTCTTTGGGCAGGGCTCGCACCATGCACAAAGCTGAGTAACCGGCGAGCGTCCCTACCTCCACCACCTTCTTGGCACCTGCGAGACGTAGCAGCAGCGTGAGCAGTTTGCCCTCACTGGGGCCGACTTGAATGGCCGGCATGTCATGGACCCCAGGCGCATCAAAGGCGGCCGCGAGTCCGACATCGTGGGCGGCGTGCACACGGCCCACGTAATCGAATAGCTCCGGTGTCGCATAACGTGTTCCGGTACGCGAGTTTGGGTCGGCCATAGCAAAAACCTCCACCTGGGCCCTACCACACTTTCGCTCTCGCTCCCGATTGCCAGGTAGGATAGAGCGGTGACGCTACCGTCCGACCCGCCTGTCCCGTCTTCTGTAGGACGCTACAAGTTGATGGACCGCATCGCTGTCGGCGGGATGGCGGAGGTCTATCGCGCGGGTCTGCCACAGATGGC
The DNA here is from genome assembly GCA_038257655.1 of Polyangiales bacterium. Taxonomy (GTDB): domain Bacteria; phylum Myxococcota_A; class Polyangia; order Polyangiales; family DASUME01; genus DASUME01. The sequence goes on from JBBSJC010000309.1 coordinate 7,123, forward strand.
AGGGGCCGAGCGCATTGTCGTGGTCAAACGCATGTTGCCGCGCATCGCGAGCGATCCGAGCGCACGCAACATGTTTGCAGAGGAGGCACGTCTCGGGAGTCATATCCGGCATCCCAACGTCGTGCAGGTAATCGAGTACGGCGAAGAGAACGACAGCCCTTTCCTAGCCCTCGAGTTCGTGCAGGGGGTCGACCTGTGGCGGCTGATGCGCTTTTTAACGCGCACGGGTCAGTCGCTCTCGGTGCCGCAGGCCATGTTTATCGCGCGCGAAATGCTGACGGGTCTGCACGCTGTGCATGAATCGGTCGACGACAACGGGGTGCGCCTGGGGGTCGTGCACCGGGACGTGAGTCCGTCGAACGTATTGTTGTCCGTGCACGGTGAGATCAAGCTCGGCGACCTGGGCATCGCACGCACTCACCTGCGCGAGCGCTTTCCGAGCACGACCATGAGCGAGCGCGCCAAGGGTAAGCTCGGCTATCTCGCGCCAGAACAGGTGCGCGGCGGCGAGTCGGACCGGCGGGCGGACGTCTTCTCCGCGGGCGTGGTGATAGCCGAGATGCTGATGGGTCGGCCGCTATTTGCAGGCGGCAGCGAGCTTGCCGTGTTGCTGGCGATTCGCGATTCGAAGATTCATCCATTCCTCGAGTTTGCAGCCTCATTACCCTCCGGACTCGGCGAGGCGGTGGTCGAAGCGCTCGCGCAAAAGCCGGCGCGTCGTCATCCCACAGCCGAACATTTTTCCGCACGCTTACTCGCGTTTCAAGACCAGCCGTCAGAGCAGCTGCGCGACGCGATCGCCAGCCTCGTGCGCGCCGCGATGGAAAATGGCCCCACGAAGTTGCCGATGCAGCTCACTCCGACGCGCACCGTCTCCAACCCGGCTGCGTTGCTGGCCGGCAGTGATGACCTCACCCCTTTGCGCTTAGAGGGCGCGCCCCTATCATCGTTCGAGCTGACGCCCACACCCGCCGGCCCGCTGTACGAAGTAAAAACCTCTGCCGGCAAGCGGCACGGTCCATGGACGTTTGCGCAGATCGTACAGTCAGTCTCGACTTCGCAGCTTGGACCGCTCGATCGCGTCAGTGTCGCCGGCGCTCCCATGCGCCCGCTCGGCGATCTTCCGGAGCTCGCCCGTCACTTACCCTCCTCGACGACCACGACCAACAGCATCTCGACCGATGCCGGCCACGTCCGATTCTCGGGCGAGTTTATGCCCCTCGAAGACGGCGGTATCGTCGTAGCGCTGGCGCGCGCGGCCGTGGAGCGCGTCACCGCGCTGCTGCTCTGCGAGCTAGGGGAAATCCGCAAAGAAGTTTACCTCAAGGACGGCGTACCCGCGTTCGTCACGTCCAATCTCTCAAGCGAGTTGCTGGGCGAGTACTTGCTCACAAAAGGTGTGATCACGCGCGGCGAGCTAGACATGGCATTGGCTGTGATGCCGCGCTTTGAAGGCCGCCTCGGCGATACGCTGTCTGGCCTTGGGCTGGTCGAGCCTGTCGTGTTGTTTCGACACATCGGAGAGCAAGTACGCGACAAGCTGCTCGACCTGTTCCTCTGGAAGACGGGCAGTTGTACTTACTATCATGGCGTGGCGCCGCCCCCGAGCGGTTTTCCCCTCAACATCGATGCCTGGGACGTGCTCGACGAAGGCTTGCGCCGCCGCATCGATATGGGCCTAGAAGACCGCCGGATCGGACAGCTACGGTCGCGCGGGCTCGTGCCGGTGTCCGGGCCGCGCCTCAGTCAGATCCGGGCATCCTTACCTCAGCGTCTCAAGCGCATCTTGAGCGTGCTCGACAAACCGCGTACAGCCGCTGAGCTCGTGCTGGTCATCGCCAACGGCGAGGATCCTGAGCAGCCGGTGCGCGACGCGCTCCTCTTGCTATACATGGGAGCAGTCAAGCCCCTTGACTGAGATGGCAGGGTGCGGCGCCGAAGGATGCGCGTCCCCGTCACCGCCGCAAGTATCGAACACGATTGCTTCGCAGTGCTGAAGCGACGAGGCTAAAGCTCAGCCATGCAGCGCATTTTGCTCCACTCCCTTCGTCACTCGCGCACCCTGTTCGCTTTGTTGGCCCAGCCCGTGAGGAAGGTCCAGCAGTGGCTGATCGCCTGGGCAATCTGCGTCTTTGTGGCGTTTTCG
>JBBSJC010000310.1:0-9268 GCA_038257655.1 Polyangiales bacterium
AGCAGCGCGTACCTGCCAGCGCAGACAAGCAAGCGCTGGCCGACGAGCTGCTCGTACGTTTTCCCGAGCTCACGCAAGAGGCGGAGTTTCGACGTTGGCTAGGTACGGATCGACCGGCCACGGGCGAATCGCACCGGCCCGTCGCCCCACTCAGCGCACTGGCGAGAGCCGTGGGGGCGGCTGTACCAAGCGAGCTTGAAAGCGCAGTGCTGGATCGCATGTCCCACGTCATCGAGAGATTCGCGCAAGCTTTCCTCGAGCTACGGAGGGGTCAGCGCCAATTCGTCTCCGACCTGTCCATTCCAATCGCTGCCGAAGATCCATTGAGCAAGCTCGAGGACGCGCCCGGGCTTGTCAGATATCTGCTCGACATCAACGCACCCTCCGGCCGAGTGGATGAGCTGAGCCGCGCCTATGCCGACATGATGATGCACCAAGTGGCGCTGCTCAATGGCATCCTGGCCGGGGCACGCGAGGTCCTGTCTGAGCTTTCGCCAGAAGTGCTCACCGTCAGCGTCGCTCGCGGTCCGGTCGGCTTTATCATGCGGCTCTTCGGACGAGATGCGCGCTGGTCGGCGCTGCGACGCCGATTCGAAGACCTTCAAGAGGAAAAGGCGCTGTCGAGCCTGGTGCTCGGGCGCATGTTTGCGCGTGCGTATGCTGCAGCCATGGGCCAAAGCTCGATGGGCGCGGCCGAGCCTCCGAGCCGAGAACGTACAGGACCCCTATGATTCGCCTGACCTTACTATCTTCGCTCGCGCTTTTGCTCCTGGTTGCTTCTGCCTGCAAGGGGGCAGAAGAGCCCGAAGCCCAGCCCGCTGTCTGTGTCCTGCACTTGCCTGAGTATCTGCAGCACATCAATCCAGACACTCTGCCGCCTCGCGCTTGGTTTCAGCTTCTGTTCAAAGGCTATCGCGACGGAATAGGCGCCGATCCCGTCGACTGCTCGGGCGAGCCTGTGGAATGGACGCCGCTGCCGGAAGCCTGCATCGAGAAGGAACCTAACCCCCCAGAGCTTCCACGCAAGGCGCTCGTGCCCGAGGACCTCATCGTGCGGCATGCGGGAGGAGAGTACTGGTTTGGCTGGGCTCCCTACCGTCGCTTTGACAACGGGATGGGCGAAGGTCCACTCGCCGTGGCGCGTTTGCACAAGGGTAACCTGGAGGCGCGTGCGCTCGGTAACCTGCGCACTTACGTGGGGCGCGCTCGACTCGAAGTGCGCAAGCTCGGCGAACACTTTGTGCTGGTGGCTGAAGGCGAGCACTGCACCAAGCCCGGTGAATGCCAGCGAGCGACGCGCCTGATGTGGCTCGATCGTCAGCGCTTTCGGGTGCGCCCGCTGCGATCGGCCACGGTGCGCAACTGCTTGGGGCCGGCTTGGTTTCCGCAGGTCGAGACCATCGAGAGTCAGATCAGTACCCGCTGGAAACGTGTGCTGACGCGCAGTCTCGCCCTGGCGTTTGAAGGGGATCACGTCACCATCGACGAGCATGTGACGGTCAACGACCGCGATCTGGAGCAGCCCTCGCTGCCACCCAAGCTGTTTCGGGAGGCACAGGCTCAGCTCAAGGTAAGCCTCGAGGGCGGCGAGCTACTCAGTGAGGGCCAAAGCTTGTGGAATGCAATACGCATCGAAGATGGATCCACGGAGCTGCCAGAGGCCCCTGGTGATCAGCCGCTGTGAAGGCCAAGGCCAGGACGCGGCCCAAGGGTAGTCGGGCGAACCTCGTTGCCATGATTGCAGGCGCCCTGGCCGGAGCGGGTTTGGGCGTGGCCGCGCTCGTCTGGATGTTTTCTGGTGCCCTCGCACCCCCTAAGGTCGAGGTGCCCACCTTCCACGATCTGGACGCAGATGCCGGTGCCAAAGAAGGCACCGCAGGCACCGCAGGCACCGCAGGCACGCGCGCGAACCGCCCCGCAGACGCGCGCAGGCCCGGCGTGGCTACCACCGTGTATCCCGCACTCACCTCGGTCTACGACTGGCCACGCGAACCCGAGGCGCCGAAGCTCATCGATGACACACGCTACGCAGAAGCGCTCGTGCTGCTTTGCGGCCCGCACGCGGACCGTGAAGTGCGCCCCTGGTACGCCCCTTGGATCTTACGGTCGAGCAAGGAATTCGGCAGCGACCCTTTTCTACTTGGCGCACTGATGTTTCGTGAAAGTGGTTGTTCCAAACGCAGTCGTCATGAACGCATCGGCCTCGCTGGCATCGATCCCGCGCTCTATCGACGGGACCTGCGCGGTCGTAGTTACCACTATCGCGAGCTCGCGGATGGTAAGTGGCTGGAGCAGACCTTAGCCCTCGAAAGGTTTCCCTTCGAGAATGACTTCCTGCACAGTCCTGAATCGAATCTCTATTTCGCCGCGGCGTTTCTGCACGCCTGGGAGCAACAGGCGCGAGGCTTGCGCGCCGCATTCGTACAGCGCAGCGAATACCGGCACTACGTATCGCACTACATTTGGGGAGATCTGGTGCAGGGGCATCGCCATGAAGACTGGATCTTGGCCGAACGTCGCAGGCTACTCGAATATTATGGTGCGATCGTGCCGCGCGCAGCGATCCGCTGGCGGGGATTCGAGCTCGGTTGCCCGCTAGACGGCTGCCCGCGACTGGTGATCAGTACCTTAGGTGATTCTCGTGCTAACGGCGCGCGCGCCCATGCGGGCAACGACTTCGAATCCACCATGGGCGAGCCGGTGCGCGCAATTGCAGATGGTAAGGTCGTGTTTGCAGGGGTCGACTTACCAGGCCGCGGTTCCGCCTCCAAGGTCCCGATTTGGGCCCAACGCCAAGCCGATCCCGAGGAGATGGGAGCGGGTGGGCTTTATGTCTGCATCGACCATGGCGAAAGCGCGGAGCAGGAAAAGCTCGTCAGTTGCTACATGCACCTCGAGGCGGCGACCGTAGTGCAAGACCGGGTGGTCAAGCGCGGTGAGCAGGTAGGTCGCGTGGGCACGAGCGGCATCAAGGAGTCGCGGCCGCATCTGCACTTCGAAATCCGCGCGTCTGAAGGCGTGATGCGCGCCATGGATGTGCTGACCGGCATCGCGATCGGAAACCCGGTGCACCGTCCGCCGCAAGAGGGCGCGACGCAGAGCGGAAAGTAAGATGACTCAACCTGGATTGTGGTAGCCGAACTGCAAACCGAAGTAGTGGGCAGCCTTGTGATCGCCGTAAGCATCCTCGCTCGCGATGAACACGCCGTACTCGCTGCGCAGCACAAGGCCCTTTGCAAAAGCGAAACCGATGTACGGGTCGACTTCGATGCCGGCAAACTCGGTGTTGGCTTCGGGCTTGGCTCCGAGCGCGACGTTCGGATCGAGCACGCGATGCTTGAACAGGAAGTGCCCCTGCACGCCGAAGTCGAGGCCGGGCAAGGGGGACGCGGAGAGCACCGCCATCGGCCCCAGTACGTTGGAACGCGAGCGGAAGACATCCGACAGCCCGAGCCACTTGTGCGGCTGCGAAAAGCGATCGGCCCAGCCTTCGTTCTTGTTGCCGGTGGTGGGATCGTCGCCGGAGGCGAAGCTACCCCCCACTCCAACACGAATGGTGGCAGGAAGATTGAACCCCAGCTCCGCGTCCACCGCACCCGCTAGCGCGTCTTGTACGGCTGCGTCGTTGGTGCGCTCACCAAACTGGATGCCACCCTCGACGCGGTAGTCCACGAGGCCGTAGCCCCCCGCGACGCGCAGCCCCACGGTGGCTTCGTATGCGGCCTCGCGTTTGACTGGCGCGGTAGCCCCCTCGGCGTAGTAGCGGTTACTGCGCGGCGCCATGATCAACAGCGCGTACGGGTCCAGGTGCAGTTTGTCCGAGAGCAGCGGACCGAGGTCACCGTACAGGCCGAAAAGCATCTCGTCGCCCGAACTCACGCGATCATCGCTCGTGTTTGCCACGCCTGCGCGACCCTCGCGCAACAGCGACACAAAAGCATCGAAGAAAGCGGCAGACTTCGCTGCGCCGACGTGGAAGCGCAAGCCATCGAAAGAGCGCCCGGTCTCGTGCCAGCCGTTGGCACCGATCAGCCACTCGTCGCCGTAGCTCATCTCGAAGCGGCCCGCTTGCAGCCATGCGCGATCGCCAAACCAGGGACGAATGTAGCCTTCGTGTAGCGCGATCGTCGCATCGGTGTTGGCACCTGAGGGGGCCCAGAAGCCGCTCGACTGGGGCACGACCGCCAGCTCCAACGCAAAGCCCTTGGCGAGCTGGATGGGCTCGGTGCGCAAGATGATGCGCGCCCGGTAAGCCACCGCGTCGAAGTCTCGAATGCGCTCGTCGATGGGCTCGAGGCCCGCGTAGTTGCGGCGCAGCTCGTAGCGACTGAACAACGACGCGCCGGGACGGAATTTCAGCGCTTTGTTGTCCGAAGGGGTCGCGGTGCCCGGAGCGGCTGGCTGCGTCGCATCGGGCTTGGCTTCCGCCACTTCTTCAAGCCACGGGATGTCCGTTTGCGCGCCCTGTGCCTCGACGCTTGCGCTCGATACGAGTGTCAGAACCGAAAACGCGCTGACGACGAGCAATCCGAATTTCCTGCGCAACAGCTCCTCCTGTGCACGGCTCTCGAGCCGAACGCCGCCAGGCTACTTGCCCTAGGTCCAGGGGACAAGGCGGGTTCACCCGGACCATCTGCTAAAGACCCTGCCTGAGGACGACGATGACCGCGCAGCGCGCCTGGGCTCGTCTAAGGCTGCGATTTCATGGCATGCTCGACTCGTCGCTTTCGCGCGTGCAAACAGCCAGAGAGCGCGATGGACCAGCGCCATCAGCTCAAACACTCAGACAAGGTATAGTCATGCCAGGCGGATTTCTACAGCGGGTGATAGCACTTGCCCGTGCCGAGCCTGCACCCAGCGAAGAGCAGCTTATTCTCGGCCACCTACAAGCTCTGCTCAACACGCGCCAAGGAAGCAGCAAACTGGATCCCAACTACGGCGTGCCCGACTTTACCGCTCTCCTGCACGACTTTCCGGCCGGGGCGCGCTCCTTGGAGCAAGCAGTCAAGCAAGCCATCACACGCTACGAGCCGCGGCTAACCGGAGTCGTAGTGCGCGCCACCAGAGTCTCGACCAACACGTTGACCCTGCACATGGAGCTCCAAGCGCGCCTGACTCGTTCGCCCTCGCATGCGCTAAAGATCGCTACCCAGGTCTTTCGCAGCGGGCACATCGAGTTTGGCTAGCGGGCGACGCATCGGTCCCATCACGCTCAAAGGGCGCCACGGAGAATGCAGGGCGTAATTTCATGCAGTCCACCGCGCGCTGGGCAATGCGACAACCTTACCTCTGTCAGCGGACTCACGCTCTCGCGGCTCAGGCGCGTCCTTGTCTAACGAGAGATGGGTTCGCGACCGATGATCGTAGTCGACGTACTCGCGCAGGATGCGTCCTCCTCCTCGCGAGAAAGTCATCATATGACGATAGGTGTTGTAAGCGAAGGGCTCAATCACCGATGCCAGGAGTCGCTAGCACGAGACGGTGCAAAGGACAGCGCATCCACTGGAAGTGATCGAGCAATGTCGTTGTGTCGAGTACGGGGTCTCCTGCGTCCCAGGTGCCAACTAACCATTGTGCATTCGTCTGGCATCGTCGCACCCCCGGACCTCCGCACGAAACCTTAGAGCCCGTACGGCTCCACGTCAGGGCGCTTGAGAGTCGGGAACGTCTAGTACGCCCAACGCAAAACTATAAGCTTGCCCAGCCACCACGTCCGCCGTGACGGGAAAGCTCTCAGGCGGTGGCTGTGTAAACGGCCAAACCTCCTCGGCCACCTGCGAACCGTATGGCTCTTTCCAAAAAGTGTCGAACGCACCGCCGTCCTCCAACTTGCAAGAGCCCCCCACCCAATAGAGTTGCCCGGCGGTAAGCATCACTGGAACGTTGGGTGCGCCTTCGTTCATCCCCTCTGCTATGACGAGGTCGTTCGCGAAGGCAAGACGCTTCCCCGGTCGGTTGTTGAACACCCCTACCACATTGTCATAGAGCGCCAGTTGACAGTGCCCACCTGCTGCCCGGGCGGCAACGCGCAGACCGGTCACATAGACTGCCTTCTGGGGGATGACGCGAGTCATGAAGAATTCATCGGGTTGCATGGTGAACTTCGTCCAAGTGGCATCCACGTCGCTCGCGTGACCGATCTCGTAGGACGGCTTTGCAACGCACAGCCCCTCGCGACACAGCTGAGTCAGCGGATTGCACGTCTGTTCAGCGAACCACTTGCCCTCGCTCGTGCATTGCTGCGGAGCCCCCCCCAATGGATCGCAGCGCGCCTGACCTGGTTCACATCCGCCGGTGCACCGACCTGGCTCGGCAGAGCTGCCCTGGATCCCTGCAGACGTATTCTGGGAACTCGGTCGCGAAGAAGCTGAAATCAAAACTTAGTGCCATCGCATTGGTTGGAACTTTGATGATGAGCTCCAGCGCCATACCGTTGTAGACGGTAGGCTGGGGAGCCACACTATTAGATCCGCACGAGGAGGATGTGCGTGGAAAGCCGGGAGGCGCCTTGCTGCCGGTGCACATCAAGCCTCCGGTTGGCGAGGTACCGTAAGCGGGCTCCCACGCTTGGCCCAGCTCGTACCTTCCCGAACGTGCTACCCCCGACGACATGGCGACCATGGAACGTCCTTCTAGCGGGCGTACATGATCCCCAAACGCAGGGAGAATGCCGTGAGAAAGCGGATGCGGCGGGGCACCAATCGGACAGCCCTCAAGCGTCGACCCTGTCGTCCCATCAGGAAACACCCAAGCGGCGCTCAGCGCGCCCCAGCTGTTCTCTGCTTGAGAGCGGCAGATCCCCAGCGCCTTGATTGCGTCTTTGGGGTTCATCGCATCCAGCGCCAAGTCGATATCGCAACCCGTCGGCTCGTCGTCCTTCGCACCACTGCAATCCTCGTCCACCCCATTTCCTTCCACATCGTAGGCGCCGGGGTTCACCTGCTTATCGCAGTCGTCGCAATCGCCCTGCACCACGGTGAATCCATCCCCGTCCGCGTCGTCCGCAGTTGCATCGCACGGGATGGGTCCCGGCTCTTCGGGTTGGGTACCAGCGTCCAGTACATCCGTCGGCGCAGAACCTCCTTCAGCGGAAGCATCCTGTATCCGTTCAGGTCCACTATCCCTGCCGTCCACGGGCTGCTTTCCGCTGGTCGTGGCCTCCGACTCGCACGAGGTAGCGACCAACAACAAGAGGTAGCTGCTCACTCGTGCCAGCCGGCCCCATCTGCGCGGGTTATGGACTGTACGTTGCATCATCCCTCCCCATACTGGTCGCTCTGACCTCAGACGTGCATCCCAGATGGGACAGCGAGTTTCTAGCTCATTCGCAAGCCCAGGACCAGAGCTGGCACGCCCGCGATGACCACCAGCCCGTCCACGACTTGGGCACTTCCTCGGCCGTAACCCCGGTCATGATGCGCACCGAACCTTCATTCGGGACTCGCACCTTATACAGAGAGCTCGCCGATAGAGTCTTTAGGCCAATGTCCGTTTCGGAACCAATCGCGTGACTGTATCCGAATAGTACTCCGTCATGGGAGAGGTAGTACCCGAAGGAATTCATGGGACTCAGAATGGGCTGCCTCTTCCCTCCGATGATGGTACTGCGGCCCGTATCATAGTAGGCGTGCACCTCGTACGTCGGCCACACGACTTTCATTTGGTCGTCGAGAGACAGGCTTAGCGCAAAGGAATTGACAGCCTGGACGAAGCCCAAGAGCGCTCGCTTAAGCGCGTTCATGAACTGTGAGTTCAAGAAGAATGGCCAGTCCCCGAGAGCAGGCATGTTACGCGTTATGACCTGCAAGTAGACGTCGCGGTTCATGGCGAAGCCGGCCTTGGCTTGTAGGCCTTTGATCGAGATTTGCGCAGGCCACTGCTTGGTGGAAAGGTGGTCAAAGACCATATTTCTAAACACAGTGGCGTTGCTGATCTTGACCGTTTGCGCGTTGGGAGCGGGAGCGACCTCGACCATCATGCACTGGTGGGCGACGGTAGGCTTCGGGACGCCACACACGTTGCCAGCTGTGTTTTGAGGGCATGAGAACTCGAAACGAGTCGCCGTCGCGGTCGGAATGTTGGTAAGCCCCCAGTCGGACCCGTCGTGGCGTGATCGCGGCGCCGCTGCAGACTCGCGTGCAGGAGGTAGGCGTGGCGAATGGCGAGCAGGAAGTAGCGATACGGCGAGCAGCGTGGGCGCGTTGGAGTCCGGCCAAAGCATCAGCAGTTGTGCGCGAGGCCGAACAGAGCGGTCAGAACCTTACGGACTTCTGTCGGGAGCGAGGGCTGAATTACGAGCGCGTCCGGCGTTGGCGAATCCGGCTGAATATGGCGCCAAAAAAGAAGCCGGCGGTGCCGAGGTTTGTACCGGTTCAGGTTGTAGATGTCCCGCTGTGCGATGCAACTCCCAAGCCAGATAGTAAGGTTCACGGAGTGCTGGAGTTCGACGTGGCAGGCTGCGTGGTCCGGATGCGCGGCGAGGTAAACGAATCGATGCTGGTGCTTGCGTTGCGCGCAGCGAAGGAGGCGGCGCGGTGCTGAAGCTTCCTGAAAGCGTGCAGATCTTCGTGGCGACGGAACATGCGGACATGCGCAAGCAAGCGAATGGCTTGAGCTCGCTCGTCAACGCGGCGTTTGGGCAGGCGCCGGCATCTTGCGTGCGATCCGATTGGAGGTAGAGAGACCGTCAGATGTTGACGGTGTCCCACGAGCAGGATTTGCTGAGCGCCGAGCCCGAAGAGCTTGCGCCCAAGCAGCTTGCAGACGTCGACGCGATTCGTACTCAGCTCATGTCGATGCTCGGCGACGGACGCGGCGAGAATGCGATCGAGATGTTGCTCGAGCTGTTGGTGCAGCTACGCGACGCGCACACAGCGACCAGCGTCCGGCTGCAGGATGCGCTGCGTAAGCTCTACGGACGTAGCAGTGAGAAAGTATCGGCGAGTCAGTTGCAGCTCGTGCTGAGCGCACTCGTGCACGGTGCGACCGACAGCGCGGATGAATCGGAAAAAAGTAAGGAGGAGGGCACCGCGCAGAATGGCACTGCTCCGAATGGCGGCACTGAAGAGCCACCACCCAAGCGCAAGCGACGCAATGGACCACGTGGCCGCGCTGCGCTTCCCGCACATTTGGAGCGACGCGTGACAGAAGTACCTCCGCGCGCTGAGGACTGCTTTTGCAACGAGTGTAAGGTTGACAAGCGGCCGATGGGAAGTGAGCGCAGCGAGTGGCTCGAGTACGAACCGCCTACTTTTTTCGTCCGTGTTGA
>JBBSJC010000311.1:0-9267 GCA_038257655.1 Polyangiales bacterium
CACGCGCACGTTTGCGCCTGCCAAGCGAACGCCCGTGCGGCGGGCCTGGCAAGCGGCGGCCAGAAGGTCTAGCGATGGGCGAGCCGGCACGACCACAAGGTCAACGACGGCGGTGCAGGAGGCCCATCAGCGCGATCACAAAGCTGCCGACGCTCAGGTAAATGGTAAGGTCGGCGTGCCGAGCGAGGTCGAGCTCTTGCGACGCGCCCGTGCAGCGCTGGCTGGGACACCTCGCGAAGCTTTTTCGTTGACTGAGCAACATCGCGAGCACTATCCGCGCGGCGTGTTCGCTCAAGAGCGCGACGCAATCGCGATCGAAGCTCTGCTGCGGGCGGGTGACACCGATGCCGCGCGCAGTCTCGCCAAGAGTTTCGTCAGAGCTCATCCGCGGTCGCCTCACGCGCATCGCTTCCGGGAGACGCTCGGACTACAGTGACCCGAGTGACGGGCGCACCGTTGGGGTGCGGCCTGACTGGAGCCATTGCCGTCCCGCATACATTCAGCGTACGCTGGAGTCATGCGCTGCAAGCCCCCCGGCTCAAGCATCGGCCTGAGTGTCTGCCTGCTACTCGCCGTATGCGCGGGTTGTGAGGACAAGATCGCACTTGGCAGCGAGTGCCCCCCCTTCGGTGGGGAGTGCCTGGACCGCAACCCTCGGGCGAACGGAGACGCTAACGAAGGGAACGGGGGAGAGACCACGCCACCAAGTGGCAGTGGAAGTGCCGATGGGGACGCGGCAAGCCCGGAGATGCCGCGTGATGGTCAAGTCGCTTTACCGGACGACGCTGGCGTGGTTACACCGGGCTCTGTTTTTCCGACGATCCGAAACGGAAGCTTGGATATGACCGGCGGCTCCAAGGACGGGGGGATGCTGTCGTATCTGCAGGTGCAAGCAAGCCCATGGTTGAGCTGCAGTCCTCCGGGCTATGGCCCGGGCGCGTACCCGACGGGGGACCTGCGCGAGTTTCCTGTCGGGACTCCGAAACCCGAAGATACGCTTATTCCCACGGACGGGAACGGGCTGATCAGCGTGTCAGCCGATGGCACGACATTGGCGCAGACCTTGAGCGAGCCTCTGTTGGCGGGGCAGCGTTACGCATTCATGATCGACGTAGCGAGCACGAATAGGACGACCGATATGTCGCTCGAAGTGCTGGGGGGCAGTAGCACCTGCTTCTCGCCTGAACCCCTCGCGGTCACGCCGCCCGCCGAGCCAGGTGTTTGGACATCGGTCTGCATCAGCTTCACGCCTACCAAAAATCATCGATCGATCATGCTTTCAGCGAGCTCGCCCGAGGCATCGTCTGGATCGCGTTTGTTTCTCGATAACATCCGCGCTGACCCGTCATGCGAGTGACTTAGGCCGCAGTTTGTTCGTTCGTTTGCGCACAACAGCTGCACAAATCACTCAAAATCGCGCCGACTTACCGGCGACGGCTCACCGTCTCACTTGTTTGGCAAGGGAACCGCAGGAAAACGCGTCATCGCGGCTTGCGGCGTGGGTGCGCAGCGCGCGATGGCTAGCGACTGCTTCAGAATATCGATCGGGGCGACATAGAGCGTGACGGCGATCTGATCGCCGATCATCAAAAAGCTGTCCATCACGCCGAGGGCGCTGCGCTGAAACACGAAGCGTCGTGTCGGAAGCTGCCCGGGCAAGGCGGGGCAATCCCAGATGCCTGTCGGTATGCCGTAGCGGCTCTGCATCAGCGCGATGCGGTCAGGCACGTCTTCTAGCCGCGACAGCTTGCCCGTAATCTGAACCTTGCTGAGCGTGAGGTCTCCATTTGCAATGGCGTACAGAATGCGTTCGCTCCCCGAAAGCTTCTCCTCGAACAGTAGGTAGTTGGGCTCATCTGCTTTTGGCTTGCGGACAGCGCGCGGCCGCGCGGATTGCAACTGGGGTTGCGTCATGCCGAAGTAGACGTTCTTCAAGGTCGGTGCCAAGAGACTCTGGGACTCGCGCGCAACTGGGCTCGTGGCTTCGCCGTCTGGCGCCGAGATCGCGCCCGCCGCAATCGACTCCGTGGGCCCGCGCCCTTCGTTCGAGGCAGCCCAGACGCCGGTCACGATCACGAGCAGACCTAGCGCGCCGGCCCATATCACAAGCCGCTTGTTCATTCTGACGATTGTACCCGTTGCGGAGAGCGGAGAGTCGATGCAGAACTCGCCTCGATGGAGGAATTAGCGATGGGTAAGCCGAAGTCGAACGAGTTGAACAAGAATGGCAAGCCCGTGGTCGGGATTCTGACGGGCAGCCCGAGCGACCTCGAGGTCGTCAAAAAGGCGGAAGACACGCTGCACAGCTTGGGCATTCCATGCGAGCTGTTCGTGTTGTCGGCACACCGCACGCCGGATCTGACGGCGCGCTACGTGAAAGAGGCCGAGGGCCGCGGGCTCGAGGTGATCATCGCCTGCGCTGGCATGGCGGCTCACTTGGCCGGAGCCGTCGCGGCGCAGACGCTGCTACCGGTCATCGGCGTTCCGCTGAAGTCGAGCCTGGATGGGCTCGATGCGCTGCTTGCCACGGTGCAGATGCCGCCCGGCATTCCGGTGGCGACAGTGGGCATCGACGGTGCAAAGAACGCAGCCTATCTGGCGGCTCGCATGTTGGCTCGCAAGTTTCCTGAAGTAAAAACACGGCTAGAGGCTGATCTGGCAGAGCAGCGCACCCGTTACGACGATCCGTTCGCAACCAAGCGCCGTTAGTGCCATGTCGTGTGTCCTCTGAGTCCAGTCCAATGCCTCGTCGCAGCACCCGCCGATTTGCCGGTGTGATCTCGAAAGGCTAAGGCTGACTGTCCTCGATCATGGGAGGAATGCGCCATGAAGCTGCTGACGATCATCGTGAATTACTGCACGGCGCCGCACGTGCTCAACGCGCTCGAGAGTCTGGTGCCGCAGCTTGAGGCCGTCGGCGACTCCGCGGTTTGGATCGTCGACAACAAGTCGCCTGATGACTCGCTCGCCGTGCTGAAGCGCGCGCTGGATCAGAGGGCCTACGGCAAGAGCGTGCGCCTGATCGAGTCCGCCAGGAATGCGGGCTTTGGCGCCGGCAACAACCTTGCGATACGCGAGGCGCTCGCTTTACCGACGCCGCCTGATTACCTGTACTTGCTCAACCCCGATGCGACGCCGCAGCCTGGCGCCGTGCAGGCACTCGTCAGCTTCATGGACCGAGAAGCGCGCGCTGCGATCGCAGGTACGGCCATCCAAGATCCTGAAGGCGTGCCCCACGCCTCCGCCTTTTGCTTTCCCACGCTGCTGGGCGAGCTTGAGAACTCGCTGTCTTTTGGACCGCTAGCGCGCATCTTACGTGATCAACGTTTTTCGCCAGAAGTGATGACGGAAAGCGGTCCGGTGCATTGGGTGAGTGGCGCAAGCATGGTCCTGCGCCGCGATGTGCTCGAGCGCGTCGGACTGTTTGATGAAGAGTTCTTTTTGTATTTCGAGGAAGTCGATCTCTGTCAACGCGCGCATCGGGCTGGCTACCAGACGTGGTTCATGCGCGAAGCCACGGTCTCGCACATCGGCTCCGTCGTCACCGGTGTGACCATCGACCGCAGACGCCCTGGTTATTGGTTCGACTCCCGCGCGCGCTACTGGCGTAAGCACCACGGTAACTCCGGGCTGTGGGCCTCGAACGTGCTGTGCTTGGGCGGCAGCGTCGCCTTTCGCACCCGGCGCTTTTTGATGCGCAGGGAGCTCGGTGGGCAGCCTCACTTCATCAAAGATTTCATCCGCCACAACCTGTTTCCTCGCGCACGCCCGTGACGTTTGACGCGCCGGCCGCGCTCGACCGTACGCTGCAGCGCTTGAGCTCACCGGCCGCACTGTGGGCTTTTCTGCTGCTGCTTGCGACCTTACTGTTAGGACAATGGGTACAGAGCCGCATCCAAGCAGTGCGTGAAGGTCGCTTTGCTGAGCCCGTGTCGGTGATGCTCAGCGGCCCCAGTAGCGATGCAGCCATCAAAGTGCAACGGGTGAACACGCGGGGCAAGGTCGAGGCCATTGCGCAGCTACCGCAAAGGCTATCCTGGACGAGTGGACCTATCTGGTTCAGCCACCTGAGGGTTTCGATGCCCCAGGCTGCGCTGGCCCAGTTGCAAGCCGCCACGGTTCAGATCGGCAACGCATCCTTCGTCGTCTCGGGTGACGAGATACGCAGCACCTGGACGCGTACAGACACCGGTAAGGGCGTGATCGCGCTGCAAAGCCCGAAAGCCATACGCAGCGAGCGATCGCGCATCGGGGCATTCGACCGCTTTATCAACTGGCCGGGGGACACCGCGATGCTCAAGAGCCTCGCGTTCGATGCCCATACCTATCGCCTGTTGTTGGCGCTTTCGCTGCTCGGCCTGATGCGGCTTCACACGCGCGCATCAAGCCCGCGCAAGGCGCAGCTCGAACGCTTCGCGCGCGTGGGCACGGCCGTGGTGCTCAGCGGTTTCACGCTGCTGGTATTACTGCCCATGTTTTGGACGCGGGCGACGTTCGTGCTCAGCACCGAGCATCTGGAAGGTGTGCAGGCCGCCTGCACGTATATTTGGTCCCAGCAGGGCGGAGATCTCTACTCAGCGCCCACCATCGACGGTTCGGGCAACATCTATAGCCCCGGCTATTACTTCGTGAGCCGTGTCTGGGGCGACGCGTTCGGCTTCAGCTTACCAAGCCTGCGTGGGCTGACCTGGTTTTGCAACTTGCTCAGTGCGGCGGCTGCAATCTGGGTGCTGTCGCGCTTGGGCGCGCTGCGCAGTGCCTGGCTATGGGTACCGTTATACCTCGCCACCTTTTGTTTCAGTGGCTGGATCGATAACGCCAACAAAGATGCGCTGCACATCTGCCTGTCGATGTTGGGTTTTGCATGCATGATCGCGTCGCTCGAGGGGCAAGGACTACGCGCAAGCTTGTGGCCCGCGCTCGGAGGCGCGTTGTGGGCGCTGGCCTTCATGACGAAGCAGAGCCACGTCGCGGTGGTTGCGCCTACCTTCCTCTTTTTCCTGTTCCGTGCGCGAAAACAGCTGTTTTATGCGGCGTCTAGCTGCGGGCTGCTCGTGCTCGTGCTCACCCTGTGGTCTGTTGACACTTGGCCGCTGTACTGGGAGTGGACAGTCGTCATTCCAAGCTCCCACAAGTTTCTCTGGGAGCAGTTACTCGCGACCGTGGGTATCGTGCTCGCGATGTTGTCTGGCTACTTCGTGATCGCTGCGCTGTGGCTGCAGCACGAAGCCCCGATCACAAGCGACAACCCGGGCCTGCTCGCTTCCAATCTTAAGGATATCGCCTACAGCTGCATCGACTTCGCACTCGGCGGACTGGTCATGGGGTGCATGTCCGCGGGTAAGGATCGCGGTGGCGACTATGCCTTGTTGCCGGGTCTCGCAGCACTTTGTATCCCTGTGGCTGGCGCGTTCGCAGCGCCCTTGCAAGGCCGCGCTGCCATGCTGTTTCCCTTACTCTTGCTCGTGCTCAACTGGCCGATGGCGTACGCAGTCGGTCCACAGGATCGCGCAGCGGCCGAGCGACTGGTAGCGGCGCTCGCGAATGAGCCGGGTGAGGTGTGGGTCCCCCTCGAAGCTTACGCCAACGTCGCAGCGCAAAAGCGCGCTTACGTCCCCTCATTTTGTGCAGGCGAATGGACGGCTGCCGGACGGCCCTTCCCACGCGAGGTCCTCGATCCCATTCGTCAGCAGCGCTTTGGCCTGATTGTGACTCAGTACAATTGGCCCGAGCGCATAGGCGCGCCCCAGAATGAGGAACCCTTCGCCACGATCGCGAAACACTACGAGCTGTCCGAGGTGCTGCCCCGGGATCAGGCATACTCTGCCAAGGACGGCTGGCGCAATTCCATGCGCTTGCTCTGGCGGCCTAAACGGAAATGATCCTACCTGAGTATTTGCGCAAGAAACCCACGCAGCTCCGGCTGGGCAAACTGAAAGCCGCTAGCAAGCAAGCGTTTCGGCAAGACGCGCGCGCCACTCAGTAAGGCGGAATCTGCCATCTCGCCAAATGCCAAGCGCGCGGCAAAGGCGGGCAAGGGCATGAAGGCCGGGCGATTTAGAGCATGGGCGAGCGCATCGGTGAGCTCTGCGTTTGTCACCGGCGTGGGCGCTGTCAGGTTGACCGGGCCGCTCAGGTCCCCGTGGTTCATCAGATGCTGTAGCGCCCGCACTTCATCTTGCAGCGCAATCCAGCTCATGTACTGACGACCACTTCCGATCTTGCCACCGACGCCGAGCTTGAACGGCAGCAGCATCTTGGATAGAGCGCCGCCGCTCGGGTCGAGCACGACGCCCGTGCGCGCAAGCACCACACGCATCCCGGCGTCGGCTGCGGGTGTGGTGGCCTGCTCCCAGAGCTGCGCGAGCTCCGCTAGAAAATCTTGGCCCGGCCCGGCGCTCTCATCGATCGGCTCGTCGCCGCGATCGCCGTAGTAGCCGATGGCGGATGCGCTCAGCCAAACGGCGGGTCGTTTCGGCATGCTCGCCAGGGCGCGAGCCAAAAGCGAGGTGCCCTGCACGCGGCTTTGCATCAGCTCCGCCTTTTTTTCGGCGGTCCAGCGTCCCGCCGCGATGCTCTCGCCGGCCAAGTGCACGAGCACATCCACGTCGGCCAGAGCGTCTTGTTCGAGCTCACCCTTTTCCGGGTCCCAGCGGATACCATCCGGCGCGTTCTTGCCGGGTCGCAAAAGGGGACGGACGCGCAGGCCTTGCTGCGTCAGATGCTGCGTCAGCGCACGTCCGATGAAGCCCGAAGCCCCTGTAATTGCGATCGTCTGCATGCCTACGGGGTAGCAGCTCGAACAGCTTGGACCAGCGGGCCGCTCCCGGGCTCGCGCTTCTGCTATCCTCGCGCCGCCATGGATATTCTCTTCGTCACGCCGAGCTTGGTGCCCTTCAATGTTGAGTCCGGACCCGCGGAGGCTTGTGCTGCGCTGTCAAAGACCCTGCGCGCCCAAGGACATCGCGTCACCATCCTCGCTCCCCATCCTGAGGAACACGACACTGCGCTCACGCACCTGGCGCGCAGGCTCGATCCCGTGATGGTCGACATCGGCGGTCAGATGGAAGCGGTGAAGGTGTACGACGGACGCTCCTCGGGTGGGGTCGAATGGCTGCTGCTTGAGCATGCCTCGCTTGCGGACTTGTTCGAAGACGGCCCCGCCGCACTGGTAGGACAGCTCGTGCTCGCCAAGACCGCCGTGGCTCTGCTTGCGCGCGATCACAGCCACGACACGGTGCACGTACACGGCGAGGAAGCGGCGCTCGCCTGCGCCTTGATCGCTGTCGAGCGCCGGCTGCCCACGGTGTTCAGCGCTTACTCGCTCGCCAAACCGCTGTGCTTCGGCCGCGAGCAGGCCCATCAGCTCGGCCTCGATGCGTTGCTGCAACCTGACGGTTCGTTGTGCCCGATTTTGAGCGCCCTAGCCTGCGCCCGTCACGTGACGACGCATGCACCCACAAAGGCCCTACGTGCCCAAAACGGCTCGGACGAAAGTGTAGTTGCAACGGCGTTGTTGGCGCGCGGCGCCGATTTGAGCAGCTTACCCTTCGGCCTTGACGCCTCGATTTGGAACCCGCTTACCTGCCCGCATCTGGTCGCGCGCTACACCCCCGTCGACCTCACCGGCAAGGCACGTAACAAGGCCATGTTGCAGCACGAGCTCAAGCTCGACATCGATCCGGACGTCGCCCTGATGGGGGCTATCGAGGGTGAAATCGGCGCCGAGCGCATCGAACGCATCGCACGCGATCTGGTGCGGACAGACATGCAGATGGTAGTCCAGATCCTTGACGAAGATGCCGAATGCATCGACCAGTTGATCGCCTTGAGCGAGCGCATGCCCCATCGGTTGCAGGTGCGTATCGGCGACAGTCAGCTGCGCATGCATCGCATCGTGTCTTCGGCCGATGCGCTGTTGATCGCGGCGGACCGTCCGGTGCTGGCCATGGCAGCGCAACGCTACGGCACCTTACCAATCGCGCGTCGCGATTCCATTTCAGCGGAGGCCATCGTCGACGTTGACGCGAGGCTCGCGACCGGAACCGGCGTGCTCTACGACGACCGCTCGGCCGAAGCGTTGCTCGCCGGCGCGCGCCGTGCGGTGGCCGCCTTCAATCGCGGACGCTTGTTCGAAGATCTGCGCCCGCGTTTGATGCGCCTTGATCACAGCTGGGAGCGGGCAGCACGTGCAGCGGAACACGTGTACGCACGGGCCGCGGAGATTCAGGCCGCCTAAAATCCGGCAAGGCGCCCAGGCAGCGAGCCGCTATTCGCGGAAGTTCTGAAACTGCAGGTCGACGCCGAAATCCTTGGCCCGCAAGGCTTGGATCACTTCCTGAAGCTCGTCGCGCTTTTTGCCCGTCACGCGCACCTGTTCGCTCTGGATCGACGACTGCACCTTGAACTTGCCGTCCTTGATGAATTGGATGAGGTCCTTGGCGTGCTCTTTCGAGATGCCTTCCTTCAGTTTCACAAGCTGCTTGAAGGCGCCCTTGGCCGCCGGCTCGGGCTTCTGCGGATCGAGGGCTCGCTGGCTTACCTTTCGCTTTCCGCACTTCTCACGCAGCACGGTGAGCGCCGCGTCGACGCGCGCCTCGCTGCTCGCACGAAGCACGATGCCGTCCTCCGTTTGCTCGATGCTCGCGTCGGTATCGCGAAAATCGAAACGGGTGGTGACTTCCTTGTGGGCCTGCTGCACCACGTTCTCAATCTCGTGCATCTCGAGCTGCGAGACGATGTCGAAGGACGGCATGATGGCGATTCTCCCGGAGCTGGGCCGGCACTTATCGCACGCACGCGGCT
Organism: Polyangiales bacterium; assembly: GCA_038257655.1. Lineage (GTDB taxonomy): Bacteria > Myxococcota_A > Polyangia > Polyangiales > DASUME01 > DASUME01. The sequence continues at coordinate 8,806 of JBBSJC010000311.1, forward strand.
AGCTCCCCTGCGCGCACGCTTTTGACTGACGAGGCTACTTGGCCTTGTCCTTCTTCTTAGCCTTCTTCTCTTTTACCGAGAGCTTGGGCTTGTTGCTCGCATTTGGCTTCTCTTGTCCTTTGGCCATCGTGATTTCGCCTTTCCGCGCGCGCAGCGCTTCCGCTAATCATACGGATAGGTGACAAGAGTCAAAGAATGGTTTGCAAATTCAGCTCAATTTCTGTGCGGGAAGCTTGGCGTCGCTCGCACGCAGATACATCGGTTCCAGCCGCGCGAGGTCTGAGGCGCCGTTGGCCGCAAGCTCGCGCAGGGCTTCGTCCGCAAGACACGCCGCGCGCGGCACGTCGCAAAACGTTGGGGATCGTCGCGCATAGGCACCGAGCGGCGTCAGGAAAGCTGCGCCGTAGCGGTCGAGTCCATTGCCAGCCAGCCACAACAGCTCACCCGGCAGCGTCGTGATCA
>JBBSJC010000312.1:0-9255 GCA_038257655.1 Polyangiales bacterium
AAAATAGGAATGCCCAGGGTTTTGCCGAGCACACGCTCCAAGCTTGGATGCGGGTAACTGACAGGCTCCTCGTTGTTACGCCGGCGCAAGTAAGGGTGCACCATATCGCCCTGAATGGGGCCAGGCCTGACGATCGCCACTTGGATCACCAAATGGTAAAAATGCTCGGGTGCAAGCCGCGGCAACATCGACATCTGAGCGCGGCTCTCGATCTGAAACACGCCCACAGTATCTGCGCGCCTGAGCATGGAGTAAGTGGCTGCATCGCCGTGGGGAATGCAAGCCATGTCGAGCTCGAGCTGTTTATGTTTAGACAGTAAGTTGAAGCAATGGTGAATGGCCGTAAGCGCACCGAGGCCGAGCAAATCCACTTTGAACAAGCCGAGCGATTCGATGTCGTACTTATCCCATTGGATCACGGTTCGACCTTCCATCGTGGCGGGCTCGATCGGCACCAGGGTGTCGACTGGCTCATGCCCGAGCAGAAAACCGCCGGGATGCACCGAGAGATGACGGGGGAACTCTTGAATCTCTGCACATAACGTCAGCAGTTGCGTCAGCAAGGGACTGCTCGGATCAAGCCCTGCGCCCGTGAGCATCTGCGGATGGATGGCGTCGCTATGGTGTCCGAGTAAGCGAGAGATGCCGTCGAGCTCTGTTGCAGCCATGCCGAGCACCTTACCGACGTCGCGCACGGCCGAACGTGGTCGATAGCGAACGAGGTTTGCAACCATCGCGGCGTGTCTGCGACCGTAGCGCTCGTAGACCCACTGGATTACTTCCTCGCGTCGCTCATGTTCGATATCGAGATCGATGTCGGGTGGCTCGGCACGCTCGCGACTCAAGAAGCGCTCAAATAATAGGTCCATGTCGAGCGGGTCGATGGCCGTGACGCCAAGGCAGTAACACACCGCGCTATTGGCCGCGCTACCGCGACCTTGACAGAGTATTTTCGCCCGCGCGCAGAACTGCACGATTTCGTACATGGTAAGGAAGTAGCCGCCGTATTCGAGATCGGAGATGAGCGAAAGCTCGCGCTCGAGTTGATCGCGCACGTTTTCTGGCACGCCATGGGGAAACCGCCTGAGCGCACCTTCAAAGGTAAGATCTCGCAGGTGACTTGCCTCGCTCTTGCCGCTAGGCAAGGCCTCGCCGGGATAGCGATAACGCAGCTCGTCGTAGCTAAACGTGCATTGATCGGCGACTTTGAGGGAGCTCACAAGCCACGCGGGCTCGTCCTCAAAGCGCCTTTGCATGACCGCCTGGGACTTCAAGTCGTGCTCGACATTGGCGCGAATCCGCGTGCCAGCCTCACGCAGCGTGCAACCATGACGAATGCAGGTGAGCACGTCTTGCAGCGGTCTGCGCGCGGCATCGTGGTAGAGCACCTCGGTTGCACCGACGATTTCGATACCGAGACTTCGCGCGCGCTCGCAGAGCGCCCGTTCACGCTCGAGCTCGTCGACTTCGAGGTGACGCGTGCACAAAGCATACAGCGACTGCCGATAAGCAGACTTGAGCGAGGGCATGAGCTGAGGCTCCTGGCACAGGGCGATAAGATCCCCAGCCGCCTCGCGCACCTCATCCAACGTGACAAGTGAACGGCCCTTTTCTTCGCGCTCTCTGCCCCGCGAGATCAAACGACATAGATCACCGTAGCCCTTACGGTTCTTGGCGAGCAAAAGCAGCGTTTGCCTGAGGTCGCTGTCGAGGTGCGTGGTGAGCGTGATCTCAGAACCTACCAACAGCTTGATGCCGAGCTCTTTGGCTCTGACGTGGGCTTTTACCGAACCGTAGACACCATCGCGATCGACCAGGGCCAGCGCGGATAAGCCAAGGGCATGGGCGCGCTCGACCAGCTCCTCAGGGTGACTTGCGCCCTCGAGAAAGCTGTGGTTGCTCTTGACGAAGAGCGGCACGTAAACACGAGGGTCCATTCCAGCTCACTTCTTTTTTCTGCCTATTCCTACCAATCACTCTCGGTCACGACACGCCTTAGGGCCCGGGCCCTTAGTCCACCACGCCATGCAGAAACCAAGCGCTGCGGGGGGTATCGTAAAAGACCCACCACAATTCTCCGTGCGCGGTGCTTGCGTAGTAATAGTCGCGTGCGACCTCGCGCACCCACCAACCACCGCTTACACGGTAAGGTCCGCGCATGGGCATGTGCTCATCACCATGTCGCAAGCTGCCATCGGCATCACGCGTCGCGTCTAGCAACAGCGGGCGTGGCAGCAGCTTGCGCACGAGGGGCGCGCTCTCGACAGACTCGGTGGGTTCTTCGCTGTTTGGGAACGCCAGACGTCCTGCTTCGGCCCAACGGAATTTAGCCTCGGGCAAATGCGCGTCTTCTGGGTAGAGGCGACATACCACTTCGCTGCCGTAGGTGGCCTTGAGCCGCGCGAGGGCACGTTCGCCTGCGGCCAAATCGCGCTTGGGGCTGAACATGCCGAGCTGACCGGGCGTAGCATCGGTGATCTCGGCCTCAAGCACCACGCGTTCCACAGCCGAGCTCAAGCAGAGCGAAGTTAGACGTAAGCGCAGCAGCTCGAGCAAGAGTGCCGGATCACGCGTGGGTGACGAGGGCTCCAGGCGCTGCACGCTTTCGCTCGGTTTATCATGCTCGTGTTTGTTGCAGCGCTCGAGCTTCAGACGCATCCACAGGGCGCGCACACTTTGCCCGCGCTGCCGCACATCTTCGATCAAGGGATCGAGACCGCGTTTAATCGCAAAACACAGGCGCGCCACGTCGGAATCGGCAGGCTCGATCTCGATTTCGGTGCGTGGCGTGCTGAGGTGGGGCTCGGCGCATAAAGGTAAGATCTCTTCACCGCGTGCAACGCGACACCAAGCAGAAGCTTCTTTGCCAAAACGTGTGCCGAGCGCATCGACGGCAAAGCTTTCGAGGTCTCCGAGCTGAGTGAGGCCGAGCTTCTCCAGGGCATCGCGCAATTTGGGCGTGATATGCAAGCGCTCGAGCGAAACTTCGTGGGCGAGCCTGAGTGTTTCTTCGACGCTGTCGATGGCGCGCACGCCGCGGGTCACACGTGAAAGCGCATAGGACAGCGTGCGACCAAAGCCTACGACCACCGACGCATAAAAACTGCGCCCCTGCAGATAGCGATGCACACAACGCGCCCAACTAAGCTCGCCTCCGTAGAGGTGAGAGAGCCCCGATGGGTCGACATAAAACACGCCGGCGCTGACCGGATCACGCTCCACGTGGGGGGAAAACGTTTGCAGATCACGCACGAGCGCAGCCACCGCCTCTTCGACCACGGCTGCGGAAATGGCTCCTGCGCGCAGATCCGGCACGAGACTCTTGGCCGCGCCGAAACGAATGCCCGGACGCAAACGCAGCTCCCGGGCCGCGCGATTGACGAGCAGCAGAGGCGCCTCGGGGCGCTCTTCGGCGACCACTGCCGCAGGCGCTCCGCGAAAATCCGGATGGGCGCGCAACAACAACTGCAGGGGTAAATCCGGCAGGTCGATGCAGGCGATGCGCTTGAGAGATGTCATGGATCCCGCTCTTTTCAGCGCGCGCTCAACGCGCAACAGCCCCGGCGGGATAGCGACGTACGTCAGGAGAGGGATCGATAGGCATGCCGAGCTTGCTCTTGAGCGCGCGCTGTTGAAGCACGGCACGCCCACAGGCCCGGCCCGAGGCCACGACTTCCGCAAGCGCAGGCTCGACTCGCAAGCTGACCAACGGCCCTATCGAAGGCGCATCACGCGCCGAGGCGGTGATCAGCAACAAACGCGATTGATGCATGCGCACCAGGCCCGAAAGCCGCGATTGCCACGCGAGCTGGCCCTTGGGCAGTGGCGCATGACTCAGGTCCAAAACCACCAGTCCGAAGGCCCCCGCTCGTAACACCACCTCAGCAGCCCGCACCAGCCCATGGGCGCCTGCGCTATCGGGCATGCGCACCACACTCAGCGCATCGAGATCGATACCAAGCTCGATCAGGTCCGGCGGGTAGAAGGTCGGCGCCTCGCGCGGCGTGATCCATATGACGGGCTCTCCAGCTTGCATCGCCCGGGCGACCAGGCGCGCAGCGACGCTCAGCTTGCCGGGCGTGGTTCCGGAGAGCTCGACCGACAGGCCTTCACTGAACAGCTCCCATAGAGGCCTGCGGCCTTGCACGACCCCAGTACGAACCAGCCCCGGCCGGTCTTGTCGCAGGTCGGGCTCAGGGGCGCTCGGGCCCGGGATGCCGCCGATCGCGATCGGGAAATGCCCTTGGATTAGTGCGGTTTGAGCCATTTTGAGCGACCTCCTGAAGACATGCGACGAAATTCTCTAGCGTGGAGATCTCTCCAGATTACTGGCCGCATGATCAGTGTCAACGATTAACGGGGACAAGGCCATGCATGGGCGCATGATGACCAACCTATGCGTGTCCACGTTTGCTGAGCTGCCTCGCTTGCGGCACCTGTTGTCATTCCGAGCTGCCCACCTACGTGCGCGTTTCGGGAGATGACCACGAGCGCTTGGGTGAGGCCGCCGACCGGCTCTGTCACTTCATAGGGAATCGTTGTTTCATGCGCATGGAGCAGGGCCATTGCGCAGCGTTGGTGGTCGAAGCCGGCATGTTCGTGTGCAGCGTCTACGCGAACCGACCCGAAGTTTGTCGCTCTCTCGCCGCCGGCTCATCGGCTTGTGCGGCAGAGATTGTGCTCAAAGGTGGACGCCCTAAGCGAACCCTGAGCGTCCTCAGAGCGCAGGGTACAGACCCACACAAAACGGCGTAATTTGCGTAAATATGGCACTAAATCCGCGGTCTAGGGCTGACCACACGTCCGAAACGGACGACACTCACCGAAGCCCATGCCCACCCCCGACGCCCGCCGCCATCTACGAACGCGCATCGCCATCCCCGCGCGGGTTGCGACCGTGGATCCTGACCGCGACCCTCGTACGGGAGCGGCCGTGTTTCGCATCTTCGATGCGCTCACCCTCGATATCTCGGACGGCGGGCTCTCACTCAGCGCTTTAGAAGACTTGGGCAGTAGTAGACGTGTGCTGGTCGAGTTGGAGTTGTCGGATGGGCATTCCGTCGAGCTTGCCGGTCGCATCGTATGGCTCGAGCCGCAGAAGGAGCCGGGTTTACCGGCGCGCATGGGAGTGGCGCTATTTCAGCAGAGCCTGGGCCTCGCTGAGCGTGCCAGCAAGCTAGACCCGTCTGGGTCCTCCTAGGCGAATAAGCGCTGAACACGGGTCAATGCGCGGGCGCTCGGCGCGCCTCGGCCTGCTCTTTCCAAATATCTACAGCCGACATGCATAAGTGGCTTGCGGCGTGGGGCTCATATGCGCACCTTGAGTCCGCGATGCTGGACGGGGGGGCGGGCTCCACGTTGCGGCGTCACGGGGGCATGGACATGAACGCGACGAGCGACTTACACGACGCGGCACAGCGCGAGTGGCTCGAAACAAATCGCCACGCAAGCTTTGCGCTCGGTTGTGTAGATCGACGTTTGCGCCGGAAATATCACGCGCTTTTCACGCTGCGCGAGCCCGGTCGCGGTGATCCATGGAACGTTATCGCAGATGTACGCGAGACGGTGAAAGTCGAGGATCAGACCTTCATGCTGGCCGACCCGCTCGGCTGCACCGCGCAAGAAGCGGAGCTTGTGGATTTTCAGCACGCACCGCACGCCACGCATCGATATAGCGTCAACGGGCTCTCGATCGAAAGGCGCACGCGCCTCGCCTCGCAGCACGATCAGGTCGAGCTTCGTTATCGCTTCAGCGGCGTGACAGAGCCCACCAAGTTTCTGATCGAACCCCTGCTGCGCGCGCGCCCCTTGCATGAGCTGACGTTCGAAAACGCTGTGCTCAATGGCGCGCTCACCCGCGACGACGGCGGCTTTGTGATGGAGCCCTACCCTGGCATGCCCCGCATCTGCATGACGGTGCTCGGCGCGGATGCAACGCTGCACGTGCGAGGTTTGTGGAACAGACGCGTGAGCTACGCCTGGGAGCAAGAGCGAGGCTACGATCACCTCGAGGACCTTTTTTCACCTGGTACCTTCGAAATCGAGCTTAGCCGCGACGCAGAAGTCACTTTCGTCGTCGGCAAAAAGCGCACCTACGCACCAGAGCGCGATGACCACGACACCGCGCCCGCGAATTTCGGGGCAGCGCTGGGTCGAGCTACGCGCCAGTTCGTGATGAAGAGCAGCGGCGGCCACTCGTTCGTGGTAGCGGGTTATCCGTGGTTCGGTCCTTGGGGGCGCGATACGCTGATCGCCCTGCCCGGCCTGCACTTGGCCCTGGCTGATCTCGAGCTGACGCGCGCCATGTTAGTCGACATGCTCAATGCGCGGGTGAATGGGCTCATTCCTAACATCCCTGCCATTTCCGGCTTTCCCGCTAACACGGCATCCGTCGATGCCACCTTACTATTTGTGCGCGCGGTACAATGGCTTGCCGAATACGAAGGCGCTGACTGCGTGGCATCGTTCATGCCCGAGGTGTGCTCCTTGCTCGATGCCTTGGCCGAAGCGCGCGACCCGCGCATGCGTCTCGACGATGGCGTGGGCGTGTGGACCGAGCCCGGCCCCTACGCGATGACCTGGATGGACGCCATGGTCGACGGCAGGCCCGTGACGCCGCGCCATGGTTACGCCGTGGACATCGACGCTCTGGCGTACAACGCAGCGCGATTTGCCCATGAATGGGCAGTCGCCCAGGGCAGCTCCGCGGCGCGCGGGCTCAAAATACGTCTCAAAGATGCAGAAGCGCGGTTTCAACATCGTTACTGGGATGATCGCCGTGGCTATCTCGCTGATACCCATAACGGCCATCACGCGGATGGTAGTTTGAGGCCCAACCAGTTATGGGCCATCGGTTTACCGTTTTCGCCGCTGACGGACGCTCAGCGTGCCTCCGCGCTCGAGCACGTCACACGCGAGCTGCTCGTTCCGGCTGGCTTACGCACACTCTCGCCAGGCCATCCCGATTATCGGGGACGCTACGCAGGCTCTCAGGCCGAGCGCGACCGGGCTTACCATCAAGGAACGGTATGGCCTTGGCTGTTGGGTATCTACGCGGATGCCGTCGTTAAAACGCAAGGCCGAGAGGCGCTGGAACGTGCGCTTGCGCCTTGTCTTTCGTTCATGGCGCAACACTTAAGCGCCACCGGCTGCATCGGGCAAATCAATGAGTTGTTCGATGGCGATGCTCCCCATGGCCCGGCTGGGGCGCCCGCACAGGCTTGGAGCGTAACCGAGGTCTACCGAATCTGGCGCTTGCTCCACAGCGCACCGAAGAGCTCGTAAGCACGTCCTCGTCACTACGTACTTGTCCCCCTTGCATGGTATACGCGTGGTTACGCGTGGTATACGCAGAGAGCTTCGAAAGGCCCATGAACACGCGCAAAACTTCCAAAGTGCTCATGCTTGGTTGGGAGTACCCACCCCATATCAGCGGAGGGCTGGGCACTGCTTGCGAAGGTCTCACCACCGCTCTCGCGCCGCTCGGCGTACAGATCGATTTCGTGTTGCCTGCCCTGTATGGCGTCGAGCGCGCCGTGCACATGCGGTTGATCGATCCCGATCAAGTCAGCGACGAGAGCGAGCTCGATGAGGTGCTCTACGTCGATGAGGGCGTCGTGATGGGGCCCGACATCGAGCGCGTGACGCGGGTGGCGGGCTCAAGTACGTCAACGATCACCACGTCCACGAGCGCGGGCAGCAGCGTGATCAAGACCGTAAGAATTCCCGGTATGCTCTCGCCCTACCTTACGGCGGACGAATACGAGACCTGGGTGAGCGCACTGGACGGCCAGGAGACGTCGCAGACCAGCACCGAGAGCTGGCCAGAGCTCCTGCAACGGTATCCTGGGTTGCCCGAGCTACCGCCGCAGGGCGATAAGCAGTCAGGACACTACGGTCGCGATCTGTTTGCCGAAGTGGCGCGTTACGCGGGGCGTGTCGGCCAGTGGGCAGCGCGCTCCAAGCGACCTGACGTCGTGCACGCCCACGATTGGATGACGTTCCCTGCGGGCACGCGCGCCGCACGCATGTTCAACGTGCCCTTTGTCGCGCACGTGCACAGCCTTGAGCAGGACCGCAGTGGCGGGGGCGCCAATCCCGCCATCGTCGCTATCGAAGGCGCGGGGCTCAAGTCAGCCGATCGCATCATTGCCGTCAGCCACTACACGGCCAAGCTCATCCACGACATTCATGGCATCTCGATGGATCGCATCGATGTCGTCCACAACGGGGTCTACGCAAAGCGTAAGGTCGATATCGATCGCAACGAAGAGCCGCAGCCCGGGCCGGTCGTGTTGTTCCTTGGCCGCATCACCTTTCAGAAAGGGCCTGACTACTTCGTAGAAGCCGCCGACAAGGTGCTGCAGAAGCTGCCGGACACCAAGTTCATTATGGCAGGCTCGGGCGACATGCTGCCGCGTCTGCAGGCACGGGTACGCGAGCTTGGTATTCAACACGCGTTTCAGTTCCCGGGTTTCGTGCGCGGTGCCGACGTCGAGCATCTGTTTTCGATCGCAGACGTGTATGTGATGCCCAGCGTGTCGGAGCCCTTTGGCATCTCGGCGCTTGAAGCGATGAGTTACGAGACGCCGGTTATCCTATCGCGCCAATCGGGCGCCTCCGAAGTGCTGCGCCACGCACTCAAAATCGATTTTTGGGACATCCATAAGCTGGCCGCACAAATCGTCGCAGTGCTCACCTACCCGGAGCTTCGCAGCAGCATCGTAGAGATGGCACGCCAAGAAGTGCGACGGGTGCACTGGGAGGCGGCAGCACAAAAGGTAAGGCTGGTTTACGACAGGGTGGCGCGGGAAAGGCCCGCCCACGCGGCCCAAGAAAGGCGGTTGTAAGATGTCTTCAGTATGTTTTTACTTCGAAGTCCACCAGCCGTACCGAGTGCGCGCCTATGACGTGTTCCAAGTGGGGAAGAACCACGAGTACTTCGACGACAAGCTCAACCGCGAGGTGATGCGCAAGGTGGCCGCCAAGTGCTACCTGCCTGCCAATGCAGCGATGCTGCGGCTAATCGAACGCTACAACGGACGCTTTCGCATCGCCTATTCGATCACGGGCGTGGCGCTTGAGCAGATGCAACTCTACGCGCCCGAGGTGATAGAAAGCTTTCAGCGTCTGGCGAAGACGGGCGCCGTCGAGTTCTTGGGCGAAACTTACCATCACTCGCTCTCGGTCCTATATGACGTGGCCGAGTTTCGTGAGCAGGTGAAGCTACACAGCCAGCTGATGAAGGACTTGTTC
>JBBSJC010000313.1:0-9245 GCA_038257655.1 Polyangiales bacterium
CTCGGCGGCGCGGCGCTGGTTCTTACGGGGGCGGGCGCCGTCACCTACCTGCAGGCTGGAAAGAGAGTCGACGACTGTCCGAAGGTGGGCTGCTCGAAAGCGGAAGGTAAGGTGATTGAGCGGCTCGACTATACCGCTAATGCGCTGTTCATCGCCGCCGGCGCAGCCGCCCTGGGCGCAGGCATCATGTGGTACCAGGCCCATCGCAACCAGACGCGCGCGCTGCAACTGGGTGTGCAGAGCTCCGGGCGAGTCGTGCTGGGCGTCGGGTTCTAATATCCCCTAGACTCCCTCGCCATGACCTACCCACCTTGTTCTAGCGCTACGCGAGACGCGCTGCTGATTCTAGCGCTGGATCGCGCACGCCGTGCGCAGCGCGGCCAACTGCGCTGCATGCACTATGCTCGCCTGACTGTCAGCGGGTCACCCAGATCCGATTCAGCACACCGTTGTTCTTGCCTGTTGGAATCTCCACGTTGATCACGACGTTCCAGTTATTTTGGAAGGCGTCGCGGAGCAGGTCGAGCATGGCCTGGTGGCTTAGCGCGTTGCCATCATTACGCATTCGAAAACCGTAAGCTTTGCCTGGCTCGTTTCTGAACGCGATCACAACTTCGACATCGATGAAATCGCTGTTGGGCCCGTAGCCCGTGCCCACGTCGTGAACCCTCAGCAGACTGAGCGCTCCGGACTTCTGCACGTAGGCGGCGTCGGCAGCCGTGGGTATTGCAAAGGTGACCGAGAATAGACCGAGCGCGAGCGATATGCAGAGAATGAGCTGCTTGAACATGATATTCACCTAATATTAGAGGGCGGACGAGGAATAAAAAATGGCGTATGGTCCGTCTGGATCACGCGCAGAATGCGATTGGCACGATGCCCCTCGCGGTAATACTCGATGCGAATCGGCAGGTTGCTTCGGTACGCACTGCGCAGCTGGTCGAACATGCCCTGGTGCGTGCTTGCGTCTGTTCCAGTGCGGAGATTAAAGGCAAAGCGCTGGTCGCCAAACCCCTGTAGCCACACGATAGCTTCGGCATCGATAGCTTCGCCAGCACCAGCTTCGTCCGCAGATTCTGGGGGGGCGCCAACGTCCTGCACCTGCAGGCGACTAATCTTAGCCTTTCGCGCTAGCAGGGTGCCGGGCAACAGACCCCGGACGGTGGGCGACGCCGCGATGATCCTGTCCATTCGTATGCCCACGTTCGGCCCGCCTGAAGCACAGTCTCCACCGCTGTGCACGCCAACAAGCTGACCCGCGTCATCGAGGATGCCGGAGCCTGAGCTGCCATGCTCGGTGTCGAGGTCATCGTAAAGAATCGCGTCCTCGGTCAACGATTGGATGTGACCGACTTCGACCTGCTTCAGCTGACCTTGAGGATGCTGAATGATCGTGATGAGGTGCGCTGCAGCGGGCGGAAACTCCTCGATCGTGGCCGACCCGAAGCGACTTCCTGGAGTACCTTCGAGCTGAAAGATCGCATAGTCGAGGTTGTGCGGACTGCGGCCATCCTCCACGACGCTCGTAATGCGAACGCTGGTCGTGACAGCTATTTCGTTTGACCCCGGGAGCTTCTCGTAATTGAAGTCGACTTTGCTTGAGCCCACAGTGATGGCGTCGATGCAGTGCCCTGCCGTCAGAAACAGGTCGCGCGAGATCAAGGTGCCTGTGCAGAGCTGGTTGGAGGCGATACGGCCCACCGGGCCCTTGTGCTGGTCCACAAAGGCACGTGTCTGGCCCAGGCTCCCGTCGTAGTCGAGAACATGTTGAAAGTCGCCCGAGCCCGGGCACGGGCTTGGCAAGAGCCGGGCGCGCACGGGCTCGATACGCCCGAGTCGCGCCTGAGCCTCTACGCCCGCTGGCGCTGAAGCTACAGCGGTTATGCCAAGGCATACGCCCAGTAACCAGCGTGCCAGCTGAGCTTTCGGCCATCTGGGCCGGCGTGCGCAGCCCTTGGGTAAGGGAACATGGATGAGCATGGAGTGTCCTGCTGGACGCGCCTAGATGCGCGACCGATGGCTAGGTCTTCGAGCGACCGCGTGCGGATCTGACATGCCGCGCTCCTTTCCCGCTCCTGGCCGGAGTCCAACTGCCGCAAAGGGCGCAAAGGCCGCAAAGCTGCGCGCAGGGCGAAGGTAGAAAAGAATCGTACGGCCGCGTGTCAGGAATGCTGGGAGCACCGCGAACATCAGACCGTGACCGAGAAAGCACGGCGGGGAACGCAGCCAAAACCATGCGTCTTCAGCCGTTCTTACTAAGCCCGGCGTGACCTTAGTCAAGCCCAACAGGAGCCTATATATGTACCCTTTCAAGCTCAAGCAACTACTCTCCGTAGCCGTTGTCGCGCAAGCCCTGCTCGGCGGCGTGGCCGCAGCGGACACCCTCCCCAACGACGAGTTTGCAAGCCCCAAGCCTGGAGAACAGCACCCGTCTACCTTCCCGAGCTTGGAAGCGGGCGTAGATAACAACGCCCCCCTCGAGTTCAAAGTCAACCATGACCGTTGGTATGGCAACAGCTACTGGGGCGGCGGCTATCGCTACTACGAAAACGTTCGCGCCCCGTCACTGTCGTTTCAGTCCGTGAACTTAGTAGTCAATGCCAAAGCGCGGCTCTTCAACACCGAGTATACCGCTTTTGAGCTGAGCACGGGCACCTGGAACCCTCGCAATGATTCGCGCTCCTCACGGCTCAACGTCACGGTCGCTAACAAAGAGATTTTTGGTGACTCGAAGAGCAGCACCGAGCTTTTCTCGACCACCCAGGTAGGCGTCAATAAGGTTCCCTTCGACAAGACCATCTTTTCCGCTTCGAAGACCTACGGCCTTGGGCCTATCGGCCTCAAAGTAAAAGGTGAGGTCAAGGGGCGCATCGGCGTCAACGTGATCTCAAAGGCCTATCGGACGAGCGCGACGCGCAGCGGTGCAACGTTCACCGGCACCTCCTTCGCGGAAGTCTATGGCGCGATGAGCGCCGGCGCTGATATCTGGCTCGCAGCGGGTGGCATTCGCGGCAACGTCGAGTTCGTAGAGGTCAGAGCGGTAAAGAACGCGAAGTCCGAGCGCTACAGCAACACAATTTACTACGACACGACGCTCACGGGCACGCTCTGTACCCTCCAGGGCGATCTTGTGATCTGGGGTCAGGCTTTCGGATTCTCCGGCGAAAAGACTATTCTAGACTGGGACGGCTACTGCTTCTCGCGCAACTTCGGCGGCCCGAGCGGCTCGATCAACATGGGTGGCCCGAGCGTCGGGATCATCACGCCCGGTCTGGTCATGCGCTGAACTGCGCATTCGCGTCAGTACATGAGGCTCTCAGAGTAGCCAAGTGATGCGGCGGTCCCACGCGGGTCCGCCGCATCACTGCTTTAAGTGAGAGCCATAAGGAGACTAAGATGAAACATAAGAACCGATGGGCTGCGCTAGGATTTGTCGTTGTTGGCGCGGTCGCGGCCTTCACAGCCGCCTCTTACGACACAGCAGCAGACAAGCTCGCAGTGATCGGAAACGCGGACGCCTCCAGCGAAGGCAGCGAGCGCAGCCAAGTTTCACCCACCCTTACTTTGACAGGCCTCGACAGCAAGAGCGTGTTGCCCGCTGAGCCGCTGCACCAGTACACCGTGCAGGTGCACAACGACTTTCGACAGGACTCGTCTGATCCGGCTGCGGTGGGCATGCTGTTAGGATTCGAGGGGAAGCTCACCATGGGCGAGGTCGAGCGCACAGACACGCTCTCGTGGCTCTATCTTCACCCAGAAGACCTGCAGTTTGCAGCAGATGGCAACCTACACTCGGGCCTGACTCCCGAGCAGCGAACGATGCTCGAGAGCGAGCTCGCGCAGGGATTTTTTGCGGGTCGCAACGCCCGCGGTCAGATTGTGGAGTATCGCTTTTCGCGAACGGCAAGCTCGTTTGCGCAAGGCTTCCTGAGGCTTATCGCCGTCGCGACGCAACGCGTCCTTCCCGAAGATGGTAAGATCAGCAACCGCTGGACCGTGGGCGAAGTAGACACCGCCGGTGAAGCCCAAGTGACCTATGAAGGCGCTGGCAGCGCATGGCGCAAGACAAAGAGCGTATATACCAAGCTGCTCACCGAGGCGGGGCTTGTCGCGGATGCAGCGCAGCAGTCAGGTCGTACGGTCGAGGGCAAAGGCACCCTCGAGCTCGAAGGAGCATCGATCAAGCTCGCCTCCCTCGAGGAGCACTCGTCCTTACGCATCGACCAAGCGACGATCGCCAACGACGCGGAGGTTCAGATCGTGCGCAAAGCGGGTCACAGCCCTGAGGGCGTAGAGCAACTGCGTGCGCTACTGCACAGCCTGCCCTCGGTCTCGGCGTTGTCGCTGCCCGAAGTACGCGAGCGCCCAGCGCAGGATCGCTACCGCGAAGTCTTGGGTAACCATAGCTTCGACGACCTAACTAAGAGTCTTGCAAGCCTCGACCCTGAGGACGAGGTCGGCCGGCGCACGTTGCTTCAGCGCTTTGAAGCCGATCTGAACCTTACCCCTTCTGATGCTTCGCGTTTGGCCGCTCGCATCGGGCAAGCAAACGAAGCCGAGCAAACGATGATCATCAGCGCACTGTCCAATGCGGAAACGCCGGAAGCGACCGAATCGCTCCGCGGCATTAGCAAGGATCCCAAGCTTCCCGATCCGGTGCGCGAAACGGCCACCGCAATGCTCGGATTCACCAAGGACGCAGATGAGGAAACGGTCGGCCGCCTGGAGCGGGCAAGTCTCGACCCCAAGGACCCTCAGGCCGGCACCGCGACCCTCGCGCTCGGCAACGTCGCAGACCTGATGCGCACCTCCAGCCCCGAACGTGCGGACGACATCGTAAGCCAACTCATCGAGCGGCTGCGCGAAGCGAGCGACGAGCGAACCCAGGTACAGCTTTTGGGCGCGCTAGGGAACAGCGGTGCTGCAAGGCTCGTTGAAGACCTGGCTCCCTGGCTTTCGTCCCCCTCCGCCGTCGTGCGCGCATCGGCTTATCGCGCGCTCCGCCTGGTCGGCTCGGAGGCAGCACTTTCAGCGATGGCGAGGGGTGCCTTAGGCGACGAAGACCCTCAGGTTCGAGCACAGGTGATCGCAGCACTTGCCGCGCGCCCCATGCCCGGCACGCTGCAAATCGCCCTGCGCAGCCTGGAGGCGGAACAAGAGGCCGCCGTGCGGCTGGAAGCCCTGAGCGTGCTGGGCATGCTGCCCCTGGCAGAGACCGCACTCGCTTTGCAGCATGCTGCAAAGAATGACCCGGACCCGGAGGTGCGCGCATCAGCCCTCGGCCTGTTGAAGCGCGATTCGCAGCAGGGTTAAAGCGGCTCCGTTTGGTCCCCTCGAAGTAAACGACACCGGACCACCGGCCAGTTGCCGACTTCCGGGCCGCGTGCGACGTGGGAACCCATGGTCACTGAGCAAAAACCACCGCTTCCCGAGCCCGAACAGTTGGAGCTGATTGCGCCCGCCGGCACCGTGACAGAACCCGTGACCGCACGGGATCGGGCGGACGTGCTGACGCTGGCGAGCGGGGAGCCTGTGCAGGCTCCACGACGGGAAATCGTGTTGCCACCAGGACTGTACCGGGCAGTGGCTTTGGGGGTGGTCCTGTACGTGCTTTACAGCCTAGGCGGCGTGTTGACGCCGCTGTTTGTCGCCTATGCCATCGCCTATGTGCTCGACCCACTGGTCGACCGCCTGGAAGCCTTTCGCGTCCCACGGGGCTTAGGCGTTGCGATCGTGTTGCTCGTCTTTGCGGCGTTGACGACGCTCATGCTGATTTTGGTCCTGCCGCGCATTGTGGCCGAAACCATGGCTGTCATCGTCGCGCTGCCTTCCCAGGTAACCCTATGGCTCGCAGAGCTCAGGCCGGTCTTGGCTCGCTATGGAATAGAGCTACCCGGCACGACGATGGAATGGCTGCAGCGTCTGCAAGGCGAAGCCAACAACATTGCAAGCTCGCTCGTGGAGCCGGTGGGCGGCATCTTGCAGTGGTTTGTAGGTGGCGCCCTTTCCGTATTCGGCGTGATTGGGGCCGGACTAATCGTGCCGGTATTTGCCGTCTATCTGTTGTACGACTTCGACCGCATCACGAGCGGAGTGCGTGATCTGACACCGATCCGCTTTCGCCCGACGCTGACCAGTTATGCGCGTGAGATCGATTCCGTACTCGGGCAGTTCATTCGCGGCCAGCTGATCATCATGCTGATCTTGGCCGTCCTGTACGGCGGCGCGTACATGGCGCTCGGCGTGCGGCTCGCCATCCCGATCGGGATCGTCGCCGGCATGCTCAACTTCGTGCCGTATCTCGGCAGCGCGTTTGCGTTGGCCGCGGGTCTGATTATGAGTCTGATCGGCGGTGGCAGCGCAGCTCAGCTGCTCGGTGTTGCGGTCGCCTATGCGGTGATCCAATCGCTCGAAGGCTTTGTGATCACGCCGCGCATCGTGGGAAAGACGGTGGGACTGCGCGACGTATGGGTCTTGTTCGCGCTGTTCGTAGGCGGAGAGGTCTTCGGCTTCATGGGCGTTTTGTTGGCTCTGCCGGCGGCCGCAGTGGCCAAGATTTTCATCGCGCGTGCGATAAGCGCTTACCAGCATACGGATCTATTTCTGGTCGAGCAGCCGCCCGTCGATGGCGCTGGTGGTGATTGACGCTACTGGGTCTCTGACGGTTAGTCTCGAATCGTGCCGAGAGCTGGCAGGCAGCCTGCATCATGCGCAGGGTGAGCGCCCCCTCTACCTTTACCTGCCGATCGACAAGCGCATGCGGACAGCCCAAGCTGCGTCCGGTTTTCATGGCATCCACTTTGGCGTTGTTCTTTCTGCTGTTGCTCGCGGGCTATGTCGCGCGCAGGTTGGCGCGCTTTCCAGACAGCGCAGCCGACGTGCTCAACCGTTTCGTGATCGACGTGTGCGTGCCCGCGGCGATCCTACGGCTCGTTCCGGGGCTTACCCTACGCGCAGAGCACAGCTTACTCGCCGTCGTGCCTTGGCTCATCGCCGGGGTCGCCTACGTGCTCAGCCGTGTGCTTGCAAAGCCACTCGGTCTCGATCGTGGCGCGCGCACCACGCTGTTTTTATGCCTCGGCCTGGGCAACACTTCGTTTCTTGGCTTTCCACTGTGCGCGGCCTTACTGGGTGAACAATCGATCCCGCTGGCGGCGGTATACGATCAGCTCGGCTCTTTCATGCTCCTGAGCACCGTCGGTGTGATCGCGATTGCGCGTGCTACGGGGGGCGACACGCCGACCTTACGCGCCACAGTGCGTCGCATCGTAGCGTTTCCACCGTTCATCGCGCTCGTCTTAGCGCTATTACCTTTACCGCACCCGGCCTGGCTTGATGAAGCCCTTACTAAGATCGGCGCGGCGCTCGTCCCCACGGCCATGTTTGCGGTGGGACTACGCACGCGTATCACGCCCCCCGACAACGCGCGCGCCCTACTCGTCGGGCTGGGGCTGAAGCTTGTGATGATGCCGCTTCTGGCTCTCGGGTTTACCATCTTAGTCGGCGCGTCCCACGAGGTGCTCACCGTGACAGTGCTCGAAACTGCCATGCCGCCGATGATCACCGCGGGCGCCCTCGCCATGGCGGCCGGTCTCGCGCCGGACTTGGCGGCGGCTTTTGTCGGCTGGGGCATCGTGCTTGGGCTGGTCAGCGTACCAGCCTGGGCTGCGCTCCTTGCCCAGCTCCGTTGATAGCGGCGCCAAGGTGCGCCAAGGCACGCTCTTACTTGGTTTTCGACGTATCCGGTCGCGCCGGTCCAGCTTAGGGCCTTAGTCTGCGCGTTGTAATCCCGGTTGTAGACCTGGCCTGCACAGCGCTGCGGCGTTGTCAGACCACTACCGTAAGGTATCCGACAACTCCGGCCGCTAAGTAGGTAGCGCGGCCGCCCCAGAGCCCCGAGCGGGCCGAGCGATGTAATTCATGTCGGCAAACAACCCACTCCGGGTTAGATTTACATAGGCTTGTCTCCATTACCCTCCGAGGGAGCCCGCGAGTGATCCATGACCATTTCTGACGAGATGGCGAAGGCTGAGTGGGCACCGAATGGCCCGCGGCCAAGCCTTGACTCCGACATGGCGCCGGCAGCCCCCGTCTCCAACGTGCCGATGGAATGGGTGAACAACGCCCTGGTGGGTCGCTATCGCGTGCAGCATGTCTTGGGTCAGGGCGCGATGGGCACCGTGTTTCTCGCCGAGCACGTGGGGCTCAACATGGCGGTAGCACTCAAGGTCATCCACCCACGGCTTGTGACCAACGATGATGCGGTGGCGCGCTTTCGTCGCGAGGCGCACCTAATTTCGCGCATCAATCATCCCAACGTCGTATCGATTGTGGACTATGGCTTATTGGAAGGTCGCGTTCCCTTTCTAGTCATGCAGTTGGTCAAGGGAACGGATCTTCGCCAGGTGATGGCCTCCGATGAGCCGCTCCCTTGGGCGGCGGCTGCGGCGATCGTCAGCCAGCTTTGCGATGCCTTGGCAGCAGCACGGGTGCACGGCATTATCCATCGCGACATCAAGCCCGCGAACATCGTGCTTGAGCCCGTCGGACGAGGCCGCGAGCCGCTCGTCAAGTTGCTTGACTTTGGCATCGCAAAGCTCGAGCCGGATGTACGAAACACGCAGGGCCGGGCCCCTTCGCAGCTCACTCCGTTTGGTGTGATCGTGGGTACACCGGGCTATATGGCTCCTGAGCAATACCTGGGCGAGCAGGTGACCCATCGCAGCGACTTGTACGCGCTCGGTGTCGTGCTGTGGGAGCTCATTAGTGGACAGCGTCTGTTTCCCGTTAGTGGGCTGCCTGACCTGTTGCGCCTGCAGATGAGCGCACCGGAGCGCTGCCGCGAGTTGCGCGCCCAGGGTGTACCCTATGAGCTTGAGCAGCTGATGGCACGGCTACTCTCATACTCGGCACTCGGGCGGCCCGAAAGCGCGCGCGAGGTAGGTGAGGCGCTGCGCAGGTTGATGCAGGAAAAGGAGGCCGTGTCTTGGGGCGCGCTACGGGCTGGCGCCGCCGCCGAGGCATTGACCGAGGCCGCCGGTGCGCGGGTCGACGAGGACGAAGTACCCTTCACCCGGGTGCACTCCAGCAGGCCGCCGCGCACCAGTGCGCTGCAAAGCAGATGGTTACTGGCATGCTCGCTGGGGATTTTGCTGATCACGGTCTGGCGTGCTTGGCCAGCTGGCTCGGTGCCAGCCAGGCCGGCACTGCGTGAAGCCGACCTGAGTGCCCTCGCACCGTCCAAA
>JBBSJC010000314.1:0-9244 GCA_038257655.1 Polyangiales bacterium
AGGTCGGATCGGCGTCGAGGCGCCCCGTCGACGGTGAGGAAAATTCGCAAGGATACTCGCTGTATCTGAAGAATTTTCAGCGCCGGCGACGGGGATGCGTCGGCGTCGAGGCGACCTGATTGTGTCGCGGCGGGCGCTCAGACGGTCGTCTTGAGAAGCGGTCCGAGCGGCGTCGCGTGCAGCGCCTCGCTGAGCTGGCCAAGCGTCGCATGGTCGACGATATAGACACCTAGTCGCATGTTGCGCTGCAAGATGCCCGGGTACTCCGCTTCAAGCTCATCGCGTGCAGCGCGCAGACGCAACACAGATTGATCGACTTCCCCCAAACGCGAAAGCTCCGCTAGCCGCGCGAACGCGTCGTCAATCGTGCGCACGAGCTCTGCTGGCACCCAAGGCTTCGTCAGGTAGCGATGCACTTCGCCGCGATTGATCGCGAGGAGCGCCGTGTCCAAACGCGCATTGCCCGTCAAAAGAATGCGAACAACGTGGGGTTTCGCCTCGCGTACGCGCATGGCCAAGGTAACGCCATCCATGCCGGGCATGTCGATGTCCGACAGCAGCACGTCGATCTGATTGTCGTGGATAAGCTCGAGTGCTTCGAGGCCGTCGTTCGCCACCAAGGTCGTGTACCCATGCTGACGCAGCGCACGAACGAGGGCCTGCGCGATCTCCAGGTCATCGTCGACCACCAACACGGTTTTCTCGCGTGTTGTCATCGCACCAGCCACTTTCTCCAGCCGACCCGAGACAGCACACCGGAGATCGCATCTATCTCGCGCACGAGCTCCGCCATATCCTGTTGACGGGCTTCTGGCTTCTTTGCGAGCGCGCGCATCACCATACTTTCTAGGGGCACAGGCAGCGGACCATGGGGACTCACAAGCGCTGGCACTTCGTCGTGGATATGCCTGGTGAGCACCTTACGCGCGTCTTGCCCGTTGAACGGGATGTCCCCGCTAAGTAGCTCGTACAACATACAGCCCAGCGAATACACATCTGAGCGTCGGTCCACTTCTAGACCGCAGGCCTGTTCAGGCGCCATGTACCAGGGCGTTCCGAAGGTGCTGTCGGGCACTGTGCCGCCATCGGTTGCCACCGGACGCGCGGCGCCGAAATCCAGCAGCTTGACGCGGCCATCCGGCAGTAGAAAGACATTTTCCGGCTTCAGATCCCGGTGAACGATGCCGACCGCATGCATCGAATCGAGAATCTCGGCGATCATGCGCATCACGCTCACGGCCGCCATCGGCTGCAGCGCACCCGTGCGGGCAAGCCGCGCGGAGAGCGCCTCACCTTCGATAAGCTCCATCACCAGCGCGTAGCGACCGTCAATCAGTTTGATGATGTCGTAGACTTCGACGACACCCGGGTGACGGGTGCGGGCAGCTGCGCGAGCCTCACGCAACAGCGCGGCATTGGACAGCGCGACGCGCGCGCCAGCCGTCAGCAACTTGATCGCGGCCGGCTTGTGCAAGAGCCGATGCTCAGCGCGATAAACGACGCCCAGGCCCCCTCGTCCCATCTCATGGAGGATGACGTACTCGCCGATCATGCTCGGCACGTCGCCTACTTCATCATCGATGATCGCACCGGACGCGATCGTCGCGCGCAAGTGGCCGCTCAGGTGCCCGCGCGTGGGACGAACCATGAGATTCAACGCAACGTCAACGCCGGCGACCCGCGCGAGGAAGTCGCCAGAGCGCGCATCACTCGACGTGAAATCGAGGGACGCTATTACGGCCAGCCGAGCGATCAGCCCATCGCCCAAGGCGGACGGAATCTCAAGGTGTAAGAGCGCGCGTTCGGCGAGCTCGATGCTCATCGTATGGGTCGTCTCCGAGGCGGGCTCGACGCTCAAAGACTCGGGGCTGAAGCGCGCCCACACCGCGAGCAAGCAGTCCGCCAAAGCCTGCGGCGACAGCTGGTCGATCACCATGGCGCGAGGATATCACGGGCCTCCCGTGCCTTGGGCACTCGACGCGAGCGTTGAGCGCGGCCAAAAACGACCGCGCGCACCGCGCAGGCGCAACGGCACGCCCATTGCTCTAAGGGCTATCATGGCTACCTCGACAGCATCCTCCAGCAAGTCCTTGAGCGCGCGACGCTTCAGCGCTCTGCTGGCATCGGTGCTCGTGTGGAGCTGTGCCTCGCTCGCTTCCGCTGAGACGCCTGCGGGCACGAGCGCAAGCCTTGCCGTGAGCACCCGCGTGGTCGCCACCTGCGACATCAGCAACGACAGGATCCCGACTGCTTCTTGCGTCGGCACCGTGAACCCGATGATCGATACCGCGTCGGCAGTCGTCACGAATCAAGCGGGCGAGCAGCTTGCCGTGCTCGTGACCACGATGAACTTCTGAGCCTAAATGACACGCAAAAGCGTGCATTTATAAGAAACCGCGTGATGGTCAGGAACAGTGCAGGAGCACGACGAGAGCACGATTGAGCGCGTAGATTGATACGCCGATCGGCCCTAGGCTAAGCGAGTCACGGCCGCGTGGAATGCGCAGCTTCGATTGCATAGACGGCAGACTGGAGCTGCGGACGCAGGTGATCGTGCATTGCACGGCACCACGCGCATTGATCCTCAGATCAACACCCGCGCGTTCATGACTGATAGACCGTAATCCAACGAGCGCATCCCCGCGCGCAGCTCACATCCTAGCGGTGCGAGCTCATGTGCAAGCTCGACCATAGGCGACGGCGCGCTTGCGAGTGCGCCGCCCCTTCCTTGGAAGCCCGTCGCCTGCAACAAGATTCCGGCGCAGCCAGCGAAGCGATGCGATGGGTGGCGAAGGGTAGCGGGTCATGTCGTGGGACTATGCAGCTTACGGGCCAAGTCCCGAGCTAGCGGTCCAAGGGCCCGCAATCCCGCCCCAGCGCCGCAGCGCCGTACATTGCGCGCCCCAAACAGCGCCGGCGCTTCGTGAATGCCCCGGACGCACTCTGCCCGCGCGCGGGTCGGGGTTGAGTCGCTCCGGACCCAGGCTGGGTCACGCGGGACAAGGCTTTGTCGCTTTCGACCTAGGCCTCGGACCCGGGAGCGGGCTGTGCATCCATTTCCTCCCATCTACACTTCTTGAGTACACTTCAGCTACCGCGATGCACCCCTCTCAACCCTTGCCCCAACTGCCCGTCGATATTCTGCTGCTCGCCGCCCATCCGCCCGAGTTCGTCGGCTTGCGTCCCCATATCGGCGACCAGCTCAACGGCTTTCTGCGCGGCTTGTACGTGGTCGCCAAGACGATTGGGGTCGGTATGGCCGTGTCCGGAGCGGGCACCGCCAATCGCATTCATCAGCTCAACCCGCGTGCAGTCATTCTGATCGGAAGCTGCGGCGTTTACCCGGGGCCCCACGAGTATCGTCCCCTGGATATCGTAGTGGCGAGTGGCTGCCACTTGTTCGATCCGTCCGTGGCCGCCGGCAAGTCGGAGTTTCCGGACCCGATGCAGACGGTGCTCGATGCCCATCCCATGTTGAGCGCGGGCCTGGTCGCCAGCGCAGGTCCCCGTGGCCGCCATGCCCCGATTGCAACCACCCTGGCGATCACCACGGACGACGCGGTCGCGCGGGCCGTCCACCCTGCCACAGGCTTCGAAGCCGAAAACCTAGAGCTCTTCCCCGTCGCCCTCGCCTGCCGCGCCGCAGAGGTGCCGTTTGCTGCGATTCTTGGGGTCACCAACGTGGTTGGCTCGGCGGGACGCGCCGACTGGCGTCAGTTTCAGCGCGACTCAGCGATCGCGGCGGCGGAGAGCCTCGTCACCTGGATTCAAACGGGCGCCCAAGGCTTGCCTCACCGGGCCAGCATGCGGCCGAGTGGAGTTTAACACGGTGGGAAACGTCGGCTGGCCTACCGTATCCCCTTGCTTTGTAACCCGTTTCACCGCGGAGCCACCGCGTTCCTGGTCAGAAACGCCGCGATCATGGTAACAAGGATTCTGGGCATGTCCGAGACACCGCTCCCGCAGGCGCTGGTCGCCAATCCTGACCTCAGCGCCGGGGTGGAAGACTCACGACCCCGTAGGAGGTCGAGTCCGAGCCGCCCCGTGTCGGCCTTTGCACCGACTGCGTCCCCCCGCGCGCCCAAGCCCGTGGCCACGGAGGGATCGAGTCTGAGCATTGCTGACTGCGATTTCGTCACCGCGCTGCACGAAGCCGGCGTAGCCCTTGAGCTCGATGGCGCAGAGCTCACGCGCGCCGCACGCCTGGCCCACGCGGAACCTGGCCCTGCCCGGCGCATCGACCTGCTCGAGGCGTATTACGGCGCGGCCGGCGATCCAATCCTCAGCCAGCGTCGCCACGCGACCGATCGCTGGTTTGTCTACAGCATCGAAGACGGGCTCACCTCGAGCACGCTCGTCCAGCGTCTGCTCGCTTCGGCGCCCGAGCTCAGTGCAGCACGACTCGAACGCATCGGCGGTGAGGAAGGCGCTCTGATCCTACGGGCCGGCGACGAAGTGTGCGGCCTCGAAGACGACAGGATTCATCAGGGGCTTGTCACCGTGAGCGTGCGCGACATGGTGCGCGCCTTCAACGTATTGCTCGATCGGCATGGCGTGCGCACACGACTCGTGGGCCTGTTCGGAGACGGCACGCGCGAAGCTTACTTCGGCCAATCGTCCATGGGCTCGGCCATCGCTTTAGCGAACGCTCAGTATCTCGATGCTGCCGACGCAGAGATCCTGATGCAGCGCACCGCGTGGTGACGTTGAACGCGCTGACAGGTTCGCTAGCTCGCTTGCCCTAGCGAAGCGACGCAGCTATTCCGGCGCCATGGCTGAGCATGAGCGTGAGCAGAAGCTGAATGAGTTTGAGCCCGCCGCCTACGAGGACTGGCTCAAGCTCGTGGAACGGGATCTCAAGGGCGCGCCCTTCGACAAGAAGCTCGTCAAACGCGTGGCCGGTATCGAGGTGTCTCCGCTGTACACGCTGGCCGAGCGCGCACGCACTACAGACGCTGGCTTGCCAGGTTTTGCGCCTTTCACGCGCGGCAGCCAAGCCCTGGGCAGCGTCGAAGGCGGCTGGGACGTGCGCCAGCCCATCGCCCATCCCGATCTTACCGTGGCAGCCCAGGCGGTCAGCGAGGAGCTGCTGGGCGAGACCAGCTCCGTGTTGCTGCGCTTTGACGAAGCCACGCGTGCGGGTTCCGCTGCCAGTGACCGCGGCGTAGGTCAGGACGGTATCGTCTGCACGAATCTGCCAGAGCTTGAGCTGTTGCTCGGCGCAATCGCATTGGACAAGACGCCGGTTGCCCTCGACGCAGGCGCGACCACCCTACCGGTCGCAGCGGGCTTGATCGCGCTCGCGAAAAAGCGCGGGGTCGATCTGCGCGCGCTCAGCGGCTGCTTTGGCGCCGATCCCTTGGGCACACTCGCGATGTTCGGCGCGCTACCGACCTCGGTCGACAGCGCCATGCACGAGCTGGTCGAGCTTGCATCGTACACACAGGCCAACACGCCCGGCGTGCGCAGCATCGCAGTCAACACCGCGCCCTACCACGATGCTGGCGCTGACGCGGCGCAGGAAATCGCGATAGCCCTTGCGACCGGCCTTGCCTACTTACGCGCGCTGACGGACGGGGGCATGCACGTCAGCGATGCGGC
This sequence comes from Polyangiales bacterium, assembly GCA_038257655.1. GTDB lineage: Bacteria > Myxococcota_A > Polyangia > Polyangiales > DASUME01 > DASUME01. The sequence goes on from JBBSJC010000314.1 coordinate 5,602, forward strand.
TTCTCAGCTGCTCTTTCGCTTTAGCATCGGCCGCGACTTCTTTCTCGAGATCGCAAAGCTGCGCGCGGCGCGCCTGTGCTGGACGCGCGTCGTCTCAGCCAGCGGTGGCGATGCGTCTGCGCAGGCGATGCTGATTCACGCGAGCACCTCGCAGCGCACCAAGACCGCACGGGACCCGTGGGTCAATCTACTGCGCGCGACCACGGAGAGCTTTTCGGCGGCAGTCGGCGGCGCAGACATCATCAGCACCGGTAGCTTTGACGAGACGGTCGGCCCCTCGGACGAGTTCGCTCGCCATCTGGCGCGCAACACGCAGCATCTGTTGCGCCATGAAGCGCACTTGCATCGCGTAGTCGACCCCGCAGGCGGCAGCTTCTACCTCGAGTCACTGACTGACGCCCTGGCGAAAAAGGCGTGGAGCAAGCTGCAGACGATCGAAAAGGGCGGGTCTTTTGCGCAGTCGCTGCTCGAAGGCACCATCCAGCGCGAGCTTCTACAAGCGCTAGAAGCTGAGCAAAAGGCCGTCGAAACCCGCAAAATTGCGCTTACCGGCGTCAATGAGTTTCCAAACGTACGCGAGGCAAAGCTTTCGCGCAGCACACCTGACACGCTTCATCTAGCCGAGCGCTCAGCCGACATACGAGCAAAGAGTAAGGCTGCGCTGACTGCACTCGAAGCCAAGGCAGACATCAAGGCAGCGATCCATGCCGTGGCCCTCGATGCCGCGTTCCTCGACATCAGCGCGACCTGGCAAGCCAAACGTAGTGAGCGTAGTGCTGGTGCGGATGCTGATCACAAGCCCGCGCGCGCGCAAGCGCTCAAGCGTGCGCGCTTGGCCGAACCTTACGAAGCGCTACGCGACGCATCCGATCGCGCGCTTGCGAGCAGAGGCGTTCGTCCGCGGGTATTTCTCGCCAACCTTGGCCCGATTCCCGAGCACAAAGCGCGCGCACAATTCGCGCAAAACTTCGTCGAAGCCGGCGGTTTCGAAGCGTTGAGCAACGACGGCTTTCAGACGCCCGAGGCCGCAGCCGAGGCGTTTGCCGCAAGTGGCGCCGAGGTCTGCGCCCTGTGCTCGAGCGACGAGGTTTACGCAAGCTGGGCCACGGAGGCTGCCCAAGCCATCCAAGAAAAAGGCGCCAAAGCGCTCTTGCTCGCGGGCAATCCGGGCGAAAACGAGGCCCGCTATCGCGCCGCTGGCATCAACGATTTCATCTACATGGGCATGAACGTCGTCGAATCATTGCGCTCCCTGCTCGAGCGCGCGGGAGCTGTCTGATGTCCAAGATTCCAAGCTTTGCCGACGTTCCCCTCGAGGCGCCTGCAGCTGCCCCTGACCTCGCCACGGGCCACGCTACGCCATCCGTGAATGCCTGGCGCGCCCAGGTCGAAGCTCAGACTGGACGCGGCGCAGATTCATTGGCATGGCAGACGCCGGAGCAGATTCCCGTCAAGCCGCTCTACACGGCGGCCGATTTGGACGCCTGTGATCATGTGAACACGATGCCCGGCATCGCCCCCTTCGTGCGCGGGCCTTACCCTACTATGTATGCGCAAAAGCCCTGGACCGTGCGCCAATACGCGGGCTTTTCCACGGCCGAAGAGTCCAATGCCTTTTATCGCCGCAACCTCGCGGCAGGTCAAAAGGGCTTGTCGATCGCCTTCGATTTGGCGACCCACCGTGGCTACGACTCCGATCATCCGCGCGTGCTCGGCGACGTCGGTATGGCGGGCGTTGCCATCGATTCGATCGCGGACATGCGCATCTTATTCGACGGCATTCCGCTCGATCAGATGAGCGTCTCGATGACGATGAACGGCGCCGTGCTGCCGATCATGGCGCTCTATATTCTTGCAGCCGAGGAACAGGGCGTGAAACCCGCGCAGCTCACGGGCACCATCCAGAACGACATCCTCAAAGAGTTCATGGTGCGCAACACGTACATCTATCCGCCTGACGCTTCCATGCGCATCATCGGCGACATCTTCGCGTACACCGCGAAGAATATGCCCAAGTTCAACAGCATCTCGATCAGCGGCTACCACATGCAGGAGGCTGGCGCGACCGCGGACATCGAGCTTGGATACACGTTAGCCGACGGCGTCGAGTACGTGCGCACCGGCTTACGGTCTGGCCTTACCATCGACAAGTTCGCCCCGCGCCTGTCGTTCTTTTGGGCTATCGGCATGAACTTCTTCATGGAAGTCGCCAAGATGCGCGCAGCGCGCCTGTTGTGGTCAAAGCTTATCAAGCCCTTTGATCCCAAAGACGCACGCAGCCTATCCTTGCGCACACACAGTCAGACCTCAGGCTGGAGTCTTACCGCCCAGGATCCCTTCAACAACGTGGCGCGCACCTGCGTCGAAGCCATGGCAGCCACCCAGGGGCACACGCAGAGCTTGCACACCAATGCACTCGATGAGGCGCTCGCGCTACCGACGGATTTCAGCGCCCGCATCGCCCGCAACACTCAGCTTTTTTTGCAGCAGGAAAGCGGCACCACGCGCGTGATCGATCCCTGGGGCGGCAGCTACTACGTCGAGCGTCTGACGCACGACCTGGCGATGCGCGCCTATCAACACATCCAGGAAGTCGAAGAGCTCGGCGGTATGGCCAAGGCGATCGCCACCGGTTTGCCCAAGATGCGCATCGAAGAAGCAGCGGCACGCACCCAGGCGCGCATCGATTCCGGCAAGCAAGTAATCGTTGGCGTCAACCGCTTCAAGCTCGCGCAAGAGCAACCGCTCGATGTGCTGAAGGTTGACAACCAGCGTGTGCGCGAAGCTCAGATCACGCGCCTCAAGGAGCTCAAGCGCGGTCGCAACGAAGTCGAAACCCAGGCTGCCCTCGATGTATTGACCAAGGCTGCAAGTGGCGAAATTGAAGCCAACCTGCTCGAGCTCGCGGTCGATGCCGGCCGCAAGCGCGCAAGCGTGGGCGAGATAAGTTACGCTCTCGAAAAAGTATGGGGCCGGCACGTGGCCACCATCCATTCGATCAAGGGCGTGTATAAAGAGACCGTGGGCGACGACTCCAGCGATCTGAAGGAAGTGCAAAAGCTGGCGGACGACTTCGAGAAAAACGAAGGCCGCCGTCCGCGCATCCTGGTCGCGAAGATGGGCCAAGACGGCCACGACCGCGGCGCCAAGGTGATAGCGACCGCCTTTGCCGATTTGGGTTTCGACGTCGACGTGGGCCCGCTGTTTCAGACGCCCGAGGAGACCGCGCGTCAAGCTGTCGAAAACGACGTACACATCATCGGCGCAAGCTCGCTCGCAGCCGGACACCTTACGCTCGTACCCGCGCTCAAGGGTGCCCTGACCAAGCTCGGCCGCGAGGACATCATGATCGTCGTCGGTGGTGTGATCCCGCCGCAGGATTACGAAGAGCTGTACCGCGAAGGGGCAAGCGCCGTCTTCGGGCCGGGCACGGTGATCAGTAAGGCCGCCTCCGAGCTGTTGCGTGAGCTCAATCAGCGTCTCGGATATGCCAGCAAGTAGCGATTCGCCCGATGAACCGGCCGGCGATCCGCATGATGAAGCGGTGGGTACGCCCGAAGCTCGACATCTGCCGCGCCGCCGCGATCTGACGGTTGATCAGTATGTAGGCGGCGTACGCGCAGGCGATCGCGCAGTCCTCGGC
>JBBSJC010000315.1:0-9241 GCA_038257655.1 Polyangiales bacterium
AGAGCTCAAGAGTGCCTTACCGATCGCACTCGATGTGATCGAGCTCTCTGGCCTTGACGAGGCTGCGGCAGTTCAACTGGCTCAACACTTGGTCGAGCTCGATCCGCCAGCCAACGCGCCAGCGTGCGAAGTTATCGCGCGCGAGGCCGAGGGCCACCCGCGCATGATCGAAGAGCTGGTGAATCACCTCAAAACGCATGCCCTGCCGCGCGAGCGTGTGTCGGTCGATCAAGCGGTGCGTGTGCGGACCGAGGAGCTTGAGCACGCAGCTCTCAATCTCGTCGCGCTGCTCGCTATCTCAGCCGCGCCCATTTCGCAGGAGGTGCTCAGGCATGCGACTGGCTTGTCCGCCCAGGAGCTGTCGGCAGAGCTCACGCGCCTACGCTTGTCGCGCCTGATAAGGGCCGTGGGCGTGCGCGGTAAAGAGCGGATCGAAATCTACCACGATAGAATTCGTGAAGCCGTGCTCGCACAAGTGCCCGGCAGCGGTCACGCGCTGCAGCATCGCGCCTTGGCACTCGCTCACGAAGCGGTGCGGTCGGAAGACTACGAGGCGTTGAGCCGCCACTGGCGCGCCGCGGCGATGCCCGATCGCGCAGCAGAGTACGCTGCGCGCGCAGCGGATGAGGCGCTTTCCGCGCTCGCCTTTGACCGAGCGGCGCTACTCTACCGCGACGCAGTCGAGTTAAGCGGCGAGGCCGTTGATGCTGCGCTCCACGAACGACATGGCGATGCCCTGGTCAGCGCAGGCCGCGGCCCCGAAGGAGCCCGCGCCTATCTTGCAGCCGCCGCCGCCAAGTCGGGGATTGAAGCGCTTGAGCTCAAGCGCCGTGCTGCCGAGCAACTGATGGCATGTGGCCACGCGAGCGAGGGGCTGGAAGCGGCCCGACAGGTCGTCAACCAACTTGACTTGTCGTTCAATGAGAGCCCCCACGTATCGCGGCTCAAGGCCCTGTGTCGGTTGACCCTGCTCGAAATTCGCGGTCTTGGTTACCGTGAGCGCGATACGAGCGAGATCGCAGCCCGGGATCTGCTGCGCATCGATGCCTGCTGGTCGATGTTCGTCGGCTTTGCGGCGCTCGAGCCCCTGCGCGTCGCCGATCCGCTCACCTTACACTTGCAGCTCGCGCTCAGAGCGGGCGAGCCCTATCGGGTGGGCCGCGGGCTCTCCATGCTCAGCACTTACACTGGAATGATGCGCCGGGGTACTGCTGTGCGCGCGCAGGAGCTCGCCGAGCGCGCCGAAGCGATCGCGCTGCGCCATCCTAATCCGCATCTGCTCGGTTTATGCCTGATGAACACGGGTCTGCGTGCGTTTCACACCGGCGATCTCGAAGCGGCAGGTGTTGCGTTCGAGCAGGCTGAGCGCGTGCTGCAAGAGAACTGCCGCGGTGCGACCTGGGAGCTCGGTACGACCCACTTCTTTTCGCTACTCTGTCACCTGGCAGCCGGCGATATCGCGACGATCCTCCGCCTATCCACGGAGTGGTACGACGATGCTGTCGCGCGCGGCGATCTACATGCCGCGGCTAACTTGCGCGCACGCATTCTTCCCTCCGTAGCGCTCATTTCGGGGCATCCCGCAGCAGCACGCGCCTACGCCGCGGCGCCAGTCGAGAATGCAGGCATGCGTGTGCTGCAGATCCAAGACTATTGGCGCGCCTTGTCGCTGAGCGAGTGCGACTTGTTCGACCAGAAACCTTTGGCCGCTCACGCGCGCCTGCCAGGGCTGTTCAAGATACTCAGGCAGGCGTCCCTACTCGAAGTGCGATCCGTCTACGTCGAAGCCTACTGGCTGCGCGCGCGAGTGCTGATCGCTTGCATCGCAGCCGGAGACACCAGTGTGAGCGAAGCCGATGTGTTGCGGGACGCCGCTCTGATCGAAGCGAGCGAGATGGGCGGCGCCCTTGGTATCTCGCTCACGCTGCGCGCCGGACTGACCGAGCTCACGGGCGATCCGAACACCGTCGAGCCCGCGTGGCGCGGCGCCGAAGCCCAACTGAAAAACGATGGTCGCGCCCTGCTCGCGCAGCTTGCGCGCCTGCGCCGCGGTCGCCTGGGCACCCTACCCGATGCAGAGCGCGCAGAACGTGATGCGCGAATTTGGCTCGCCAGCGCCGGCGTGGAGGGCCCCGATCGTTTGCTCGACGTATTTCTGCCTGGCCGCCGCTTCACGACCTGAGCTACGACGCGCGCGCAAGGGTCTTCGCGCCTCGCTACGGACACGGGTATGGTGCGACTATGTTTGATTTGGCTCGGCTTGGCGGACGCGCAGCCTTCGAAGATTTGATCGACGCCGTGCTGCAGGGCGGCGAGCTTGCACTCACGCTGTTTCGCGGTGGTGCCGGCGAGCGCGCCGTCAAAAAACCCGACCGCAGTCCTGTCACCGAAGCTGATCGCGCAGTCGAGCTGCATCTGTCGGAATTCATCGCCAAGCGCTTTCCAAGCGCGAAGTTTTTTGGCGAAGAAACCGGTGGCGGAGACGACACCACCCAAGGCTTACGCTTTGTCGTCGATCCGATCGATGGCACACGCGCGTTCATGCGCGGCATGCCCACCTGGTCGGTCTTAGTCGGTATCGAATACGGCGGAGAGCCGGTGGCAGGCGTCGCTTATATGCCCGCCGCCCATGATCTATTTACCGCCATTCAGGGCCATGGCGCCTACGTCAACGGACGACCGGCGCGCCTGTCGCACACCGAGCACCTCGCAGACTCGCTCGTATGTCACGGCGGTCTTGCGCAGTTCACCGACGACGGACGCGAAGACCTGCTTGGACGCCTTTCGCGCAGCACGTATACGCAACGCGGCGTGTCCGACTTTGCGAGCTATCGCGCGTTGTTACTCGGCCAAGCCGATGCCGTAGTCGATCCGGGCGTGCAACCCTACGACGTGGCGGCCGCCTGCGTGCTCGTGCGCGAAGCGGGCGGCACATTCACGGCACTGGATGGAACGCCTACGATCTACGGACCTGGTGCACTGGCATCCAATGGCCACGTGCATCAGGCATTGCTTCGCGTGGTGTGCGGCGAAGAACCTTGAATCCGCGTTCTAGGTCTGCCAACTTCGCCGCGCGCGCCATGCAAAATGAACACGAACACTCCCATACGCCGCCGATCATCCCCGTAGTCACCGACGAAGCCGGCGACAGCCCAGCTTGGGTGCCCGCGCTTGGCGCTGCGCTATTCGCAGCCTTTTTAGCATGGCTGCTGTTCCTGTGAGCGACACTAAGATCACGGGCTTCGATCCCGTCCCGCTGATCGCAGCGGAGCTGTCGCTGCCGATCTTCGGCGTCGCCGCCGTCGTGAAGCTGCTCGGCGAAGGCTCCACCGTACCGTTCATCGCCCGCTACCGTAAGGAAGCCACGGGTGAGCTAGACGAAGTCCAGATTCGCAACATCGAAGAGCGCCGCGCCTACCTGCTCGAGCTCGACGATCGACGCAAAACGATCCTCGAATCGATAGCGTCCCAGGGCAAGCTGACGCCCGAGCTCAAGGCGAAGATCATGGCCTGCCAGACCAAAGCAGCGCTCGAAGACTTGTATCTTCCTTACAAGCCCAAGCGCCGCACCCGCGCGACGATCGCCAAGGAGCGCGGGCTCGAGCCGCTTGCGCTGCGCATCCTCGAGCAGCCTACGGTGGGTGACCCGCAAGCCGAGGCGGCCGCGTTCGTTTCGCCCGACAAGGACGTTCCAGATGTCGCGGCAGCATTGCAAGGCGCCCGCGATATCGTCGCCGAAGTGCTGTCCGAGCAAGCCGACGCGCGTGCCCGCGTGCGCGATTCCTTGGCGGACCGCGGCATTTTGATTTCGGAAAAGGCCGCGGGTCTAACCGACGCGCCCACCAAGTTCGAGCAGTACTACGACTTTCGCGAAGCGGTGAAGACCATCCCTTCGCACCGCTTCCTTGCGATCAGGCGCGGCGAGCGCGAAAACGTACTGCGCGCGCACATCGAGCTCGACCCCGGGCCATTACTATCTGTGTTGAGCGGCTTGATGGGCGAAAAGCGCGACAGCCCGTTTGCAGGTGAGATGCACACCGCGGTCGAAGACGGCTACAAGCGCCTGCTGTGTCCCAGCGTCGAAAACGATTTGCGCGTCGAGCTCAAGATGCGTTCCGATCGCGGCGCGGTCGACATCTTCGCCGACAACTTGCGCAACCTGTTGATGGCTGCACCACTTGGCACCAAAGCCATCCTCGGCATCGACCCCGGTCTGCGCACCGGCTGTAAGACGGTGGTGATCGATGCCACCGGCAAGTTCCTCACCGAGACGGTGTTGCATCTCTCGAAGGGCTCGCACAGCGAAGGAGCCGCCAAGGTCACGCTGCTTGAGCTCGTGCGCCGTCACACGCCATTTGCGATCGCTATCGGTAACGGCACCGGGGGCCGCGAGGCCGAGCGCTTCGCCAAAGCGGCCTTGAAAGAGGCCGGCATCACGGATTTGCTCGTGGTGCAGGTCAACGAAGCTGGCGCGAGCGTGTACAGCGCATCTGACGTGGCGCGCGAAGAGCATCCTGACCTCGACATCACGGTGCGCGGCGCGATTTCGATCGCACGCAGGCTCCAAGATCCGCTGGCTGAGCTCGTAAAAATCGATCCCAAGGCGATCGGCGTCGGACAGTATCAGCACGACGTGCATCAGCCGATGTTGGCCAAGAAGCTTGACGAAGTCGTCGAGAGCTGCGTGAACGGCGTCGGCGTCGAGCTCAACACGGCGAGCGCACCCTTACTGTCACGGGTCAGCGGCATCGGCCCGTCCCTGGCGAAAAAGATCGTCAAGTTTCGTGAAGACAATGGCCGCTTTGCAAGCCGCGCGGCCCTGCTCGAAGTGCCCGGTCTTGGACCGCGCGCGTTTGAACAAGCGGCTGGTTTTTTGCGCGTTGCCCAGGGCGCACACACCCTCGACAGCTCTGCCGTCCATCCCGAGCGCTACAAGCTGGTCGAACAGATCGCGCGCGATCTCGGTCTGACGGTTCCCGAGCTCGTCGGCAATCACGCTGCCATCGATCACATTTCGGTGGAGAAGTACGTGGGCGAAGGCGTGGGCGAGCCGACCCTGCGCGATATTTTAGCCGAGTTAAAAAAGCCAGGTCGCGATCCGCGCGCTGATTTCGAGCCGCCCAAGTTCCGCGACGACGTCGAGAAAATGGAAGACCTCACCCCTGGCATGTCGCTCGAGGGTGTCGTCACCAACGTCACCGCCTTCGGAGCCTTCGTCGACGTCGGGGTACACCAAGACGGCTTGGTGCACGTCTCGCAGCTGGCCGATCGATTCGTCAAGGATCCGAACGAAGTAGTCAAGGTGGGTGACAAAATTCGCGTTCGCGTCGTCGAGGTCGACCTCGCTCGCAAGCGCATCGCGCTCACCGCGCGCAGCGAAGGCGCCCAAGCTGGCAATCGCCCGCAACAGCAAAGCCAAGGCGCCGCGCCGCGCCGCGATGGCGGTGGAGCCGGCGGTGGAGCTGGTGGTGGTGGTGGTGGCGGTGGCGGTGGCGGTGGCGGTGGCAGACCGCCGCGCGATGGCGGAGGCCGCGGTCCGCAGAAGCCAGCACAGGATGCGAACAAGTTTTCCAATAGCCCCTTCGCCAAGCTATTGAAGAGCTGATGGCGGGAGCGATGGTGCGATGGCGGCCCTGCCCTGAGATCCCGCTACACCCACCTACAAGCCCCGACCAAAGTGCGCGCTTTCCGCGGCACTATTGACCCTTTAAGGCCCGCAAACTCCCCTACACTGAAGAGCGTGACGCTTGCCCTGATAGTCAGGCGCCGGTTCACTCTAATCCCCGTCACGCGCCCATCGGCTGCCTATGTCATTCCCCATGACCACCTCTGCCCTAGCTCCTGGACACGTCCTCAACGGCCGTTATCAACTGATTCGCGCGCTTGGCGGCGGGCGGCTGGGCGAGGTCTACGAAGCCAGGAACGTAGCCACGCAAGCACGCATCGCCGTACGCGTGATCGACCGGCGTTTGGTTTGCGACGTCAATCACTTCAGCGCGCGCTTCTTCAGCGAAGGCGCACGCAGGCTCGCGCTCTCCCATAAACATACCCTGCGTGTGCTGGACTACGGACGCACCGAACAGGACGCATTTTTTCTAGCGATGGAGTACGTCGAGGGCACACCGCTAGCGCGCATCATCTCGGCACGCGGTGCTCTCGCACCGGCCCTGGCCGGCCAAGTGTGCGAGCGCGTGTGTGCGTCCCTGCAGGAAGCCCACGCTCAAGGCGTCGTTCACGCCCATCTTTCGCCCCATTTGGTGTGGCTCACAAACCGTGGGCTCGAGGGCATCAAGGTCGTGGGTTTCGGCGATCCGACCCTACGCGGAACCGCCCAGCTGTTGCCGTGGCAACCGCGACACGTTCGCTACGCCGCACCCGAACGCCTGAGCGGCGAGCGGGTCACTCCGGCTACGGATGTCTACGGAATCGGTCTGCTTCTCTATGAGTTGATCGCAGGGCGGCCCGCGTTTGATCACGACTCCGCCGTGCGCGTGCTCCTGTGTCAACGTCAGGGTGGCCCTCTCAGCGCAAGCAGCGAGCGCGGCGTCTGGAGCCGCCTGCCACAGCTTGCGGACATCGTGGCGCAGTGCCTAGAGCCCAATCCGAGCATGCGTTTTGGTAACATGACCGAGCTGCGAGCTGCTTTGAGTCAGCATGTCATTCGCATCGCTGCGTGAGCGCGCGCGGCGCGTAAGCGCTCGTCGCACCCCAAACGCGCGATCGCAGGTGGCATAGCGACACGCCGCGCAACGCTGCCGTTCGGTCGCGTAACGCATATCGCCTGCGAACAGACTATCCTCGCGACATGCTGACACCGCGCCTCGTGCTGTTCCTGGCGACGCTGGGTCTGATGCTCGCGCTGCTGGGCACCCACGTTGTTCGTCGTCTGGGATCCACCTTTGTGCTTTCGCGCAGGGTTCGCCTGTTCTTGATTACGCTGCTTGTGGCCGGCGTCGCGGCAAGCTTTGGTAGTCGGCTTCTCAGTACGTATTCTCCCGCTGCAGCGCGCGCGCTAGGAACGTTCGGCGGCGGCGTCAGTCTCGCGATCATCCTCAGTAGCGTGCTGCTTTGGCCCTACGAAATTTGGCGCGGCTTGCGCGGGCTTTCGGCCGTCGTACGTCACGTGGGTTCCGGGTATCAATCCGCTCGGCCCGGGCCCGATTCCTTAGCCGCGGCAGCGGTTTCAGCAGACGCGCAGCGACACGCCCCCGGGACGCCGGCACGCCGTGAGTTTCTGCAGCAAGCCGCGGTCGGTGGTGCGGTGTCGCTCGGCGCAGGCTCGGCTCTGTACGGAACGCTCATCGGTCGTCACGACTACGCCATCGAGGATGTGCCCGTCGCCCTCGCCAAGCTGCCGCGTACGCTCGATGGCTTTCGCATCGTGCAAATCTCGGACATTCACGTCGGCTTATACGTCGGTGAGTTCGAGTTATCGCGCGCACTAACACTTATCCGAGACGCCCGTCCCGACGCGATCGTGATGACCGGCGATTTGGTCGATAACGATATTCGCTACGCGGCACTGCTCGCTCGCTTCACGCGCAAGCTCGAAGGCGTCGCACGTCACGGCGTCTATGCGATCGCCGGTAACCACGACCATTACACCGGCGTGCAGGCCGTCTATCAACACCTGCGCGAAGCCGGTGCGGAGGTCTTACACAATCGCCACGTACGCATTGGCCAGGCGCAGGATGCTTTTGTGCTCGCGGGGGTAGATGACGTGACCGCTGCGCGTTACCGAGGTCAAGGGCCCGATCTCGTGCAGGCGTTTGCAGGCGCCACGCCCGATCTGGCGCGCGTGCTGCTCAGCCATAACCCCTCGTACTTCCCAACCGCGAAACACGCAGCGGACTTGGTGCTGAGCGGCCATACCCACGGTGGACAGATCACGCTTTTCATCAATCCGGCCGAGCTGGTGCTGCAGCATGGCTACATTCGCGGGCTGTACCGCAACGGCGAGAGTCAGATCTACGTCAATCGTGGCTTCGGCACAGCGGGCCCGCCCGCCCGTGTCGGCTCAGCGCCCGAGATCACACGCCTTACTCTTACCCGCGCTTAGCGCCCCTCAGCTTACGCGCGAAGAACTAGACGCGCGGCTCAGGTGCCGGGAACGGGCGGCGGCGTCGTCACTTCGAACAGCCACGCTTCGGTCGATACGAACTCGATGCCCTCTGACTGCTCGGCGCGCAGCAAATCTGGGTGGTCCGTCACCACGCGTGTCGCCCCGGCCGCTTTGGCGGCGGCCACTAGTGCCTTCTCCCAAGCATCAGGCTCAAAGCCCGATTCGCCGGGCAGTACCTGCACAAACGATCGGATCAAGTCGAGCTGACCTTTGACAGCCTCATGTTTGAAGTCCGGGATCGCTTCCAAAATCGCCTGCACGCGGGACAGGGTCCATTCGGTCACCTTACTCTCGCCTTTGTGCTTGCCGAGCACCCGTTGCACGACACGGTCGGGATGCGTACCGGGCGCCACCGATGCGTTCACGAATACGTCGGGTGCCAAAATGATATCCATGGTCTGTCTCCTCGCGCCGTGTCTGTGCGCTGTGTTCTTTTCGACGTCAATTGCAGCCGATCGGCGCGGATGGTCAAGGCGGATCGCCATGTTTCTCTGCAGCTGAGGTGCGCGGGCAACTATTGCGGTTGAACTCCGAGCACGACGCGCCAGCGGCCTTCTTCGCGCACCATGTCGACTTCGGCCGGTGCGCGTTTTTCGATCGGGATTTTGACTCGCGCCTTGTCGCCATTGATGCGCACGTTCATGCGCACCCCAGAGCGGCTGAGCCCAGCAAAGCTGAGACGGCCGGGCACGATCATCTCCCAGGGCTCGAGCTTGCGCCCTGCGAGTGAGGCCGTGCGCGCGGCTCGCTGTTGCAGCGCTGCGCGACTGGACATGTCGAGCCACTCGTAGGCGATCTTGCGCAGGGAGGGCTGATGGGTGCTGCCTTCAACCGCCGAGAGAAACTCGGTCAAGGCCGCGTCCGGTGCAAGCTCGCCCGGATCTTGTCCACAGCTCGCAAGCCAAACGCATAGAAACAGGGGTCGCAACAAGCCTGAGACGGACACGCGTCTAGCTCTGCCAAACTCGACCAGGCAGTCAAGCGGCCATTCGCCTGCGAGTGCTCACGATGGCGTTGTGCGCCCCGTGATATCGTCGAGGCCTTGTGAATCCTTCGCTGCCCTCGAATGATCCTTCGCTCGCGCTCGCCCAGTCCGTTCGTGAAGACGGCACGCTGACC
>JBBSJC010000316.1:0-9236 GCA_038257655.1 Polyangiales bacterium
ATCTCGACCATGGGGGCGTTCTTGGGACGCGGCATGCCCAAGCTGCGATAGAAGACTTCCATCGTTGCAACCTCGAGCTCAGGCGCTTCGACGTAAACCGGCACGCCTGTCTGCGAAAGCTGCTCCGGCACGGGGAGGTGCTTAAGGTTGCCTTCAATTGGGCCTTGCGCGCGTGCGGGAGTGGCCGTGCTCGTAGTCGCAGGGGCAGCACCGCCGCCTCCGGTCACCTTACGCTTTGCCAGCTGATAGACCTGCAGAATCTCAGGCGTGCTCACCAGTGGATCGGGCTCCACGGTGGGATCTTGGGCGAGCGCCTTGGTGAATGCGTCGAGGCCCGCGGCGTTGTCGCTCAGGCCTCCGACGTACACAACGCCAAGATTCGCGTAAGTACGCGCCAGCGGCGGTCCGTTGACGCCGTTCTTCTCTGCGCCCTTTGCCGCGTCTTCGAGCGTCTTTTTAGCCGCTTCTATATCTAGGTTGTTGTAGGCGTCCATCGCCGCGCGATTGGCCTCTGCCAGCTGCTGCGGGTTGGACTGTGCGGATGCTCGATCGAGAGTCAGGTCGGGCAGAATGCCGAGCACGCTCACAATCAGGAAGGCTGAGACAGTCCGTAAGAAGAATGGCGCGGTTAATCGCTGCATAATGGCGTTACTCCCTGGCGCATCGTGACGCGCGTTGCGTTGCGTCCGCTCACCTTGGGGTGGCGGAAGCGGGTCCCAACGAGCTCGGTGAGCCCATAGATGAAGAAGAAGACGAGCTAGGCGGTGATCCGCTCTTGTTGAGTGAGCGCAAGGCAGCATCGTCGGTGCGGACAAACTCAACACGCCGATTGACCGCTCTGCCGGTGGAGGTTTTATTGGACTCGATCGGCATGCTCTCGCCATAGCCGCGCGCCGTCGTGCGATAGGGCTCAATGCCCCTCGCAATCAAATAGACACGCACGGAGTCGGCGCGATCCTGGGAGAGCTTGAGGTTTGGCTTATCGGCACCACGGTCGTCCGTGTGCCCCTGCACTTCGACGCGAATGTCCGGAAAATCCTTGAGCACCTGCGCCACGGTGTTCAGCAGCTCAAAGGACTGGGCACGAATCTTCGCTTTGTTGGTCTCGAAGAAGACCTGCTGCGTGATTACGACCTTGTCGTTTGTGACGATCACGTCCTTGTACCGCGACGGACACCCGCCCTCGCTGACAGTGCCCGTTTCGTTCGGGCAGGCGTCATCCACGTCCGGTACGCCGTCAGCATCGTTGTCGAGGTCGGGACAGCCGTCCTCGTCATTGAAACCGTCCCAGTCTTCCGGCTGATCTACGCACTTGTCGTCGGCATCTAGGATGCGATCGGCATCGTTGTCGGGCTCAGGACAACCATCTGTATCGAGGTAACCATCGGTATCTTCGGCGTCCGCCACGCACAGGTCGCGGGCATCGCCCACGCCGTCCCCGTCGGTGTCTTGATCTTCCGGACAGCCGTCGTCGTCCTCCACGCCGTCTCGATCTTCGGCAACGTTTGGACACTTGTCGCTCGGGTCGAGCAATCCATCACCGTCGCTATCGCCCGGCTTCGGTTGGCCATCACACTCTCCGTGCGGACTGAGCTTCACGGCGGCGCGCGCGTTGGGCTCCGCGAGCGTGAGATGCTGCAGCGCACGCGTTTGATCACCCTGGTCGAGCTCGTTCTGCGCGAACTCGATCTCAGCGAGGGCGAGTGCAAGCTCCTGGGGCGCGCAGGTATAAGCACCGCTTTCACGCGCCCCCTCGGCGATCTGCTTCAAACCATCAATGCGCCCTTGGATCACGTGAGCTTGGGTGCAGGCACCGAGCGCCAGTGTTCCAACGAATGCCAAGAGCCGGGCGGTACGGTCGCGCATCCGCATCAGCGTCCGGCTCCGCTAGCTGCCGTCTTCTTGGCCCCGCGGGAGCGAGCGGCAGCCTTATCCGCACTTGCGCGCGAGAGCTTGGCAAAGCGAACCGCGTCTTGATACGAAGCTTCGGCAGATTCTTCGCGCGACTTGGCCAAATAGGCCTTCGCCAGCGTCATTTCAAAGGGCGAGAGCTTCTCGGCGTCGACCTGCTTGGCCTGCTCTACGCTGCGGGCAGCGCGCACGATGTTGTACGAATAAGCAGCAGCACCGCAGCCCGCGAGACTGAAGACCCAAACACTCAGAGTAAGGCACGCGAGCCGGCAGATGCACGAAACCGCATGGCGCGGCGAGCGCTTCCCCATCGACCCGACACGGGCCGCTCGCGATCGAAGCTCGATCACTGCATCACTCCCTGCAAACCCGCGAAAACGACCCGTCAAGCGGGGCGGACGCTAACAACAAGGGCGGTATGCGTCAACAGCGGTGAGACGCCATCGCACACCCTGCGTGCTCCCTCAGGTGCGCGGCGGTAACTTCGCAGCCAGCTCCGTCACGCACGTCGGGAGCCTGGCCCAAGGCGGTACAGCAGATAGCCGAGCCCCAGCGCCACCCAGAGCGACATCCACAGCGTGCCCTGCAGGAGCGCGCCGCCATAGGCCGCGAGGCCGAAGTCTCCCTGATACTGGGCATAACTACCGACCACGGCCAAGCGCTCTCGCGTCAGCGGAATGATCGCCAACCCCAAAGCTGCGGTCGCGCCGATCGACGCCCCCAACCAAGGATCCCGTTGGGTTCGAATCAGCGAGGCACCCAGCAGAAAACCGCCTGCGCCCAGCGAAAGCTCGATCAGGCAGCCAACAAGGGCCACAGCGCTCGGCACGCGTCCGGTATCCACGAGATAGAGCAGGTACCAATCACCATGGAACACGTAGAAGTAAACCGACGAGGGCACGAGCACGAGCGCGGCGAAAAGCAGGTACGCTACGAAGGCGCGAGAGAATGCTGCGGGCTTGGGGCTGACTCGTAGGTCCGCGCGCGCAGCCAATGCGGCCGCGAGCCCGGTCGCGATGGTCAGCAAGAGTTGAGTGAAAAGCGGCAAGGACGGCCCCGTTTCCGTCGGCGCGACTGTAGCACGTGGGCTGTGCGAAGTTAGCGCGCTAGCGGCCGAGCTCGACCGGCGGCTCGCCTCTCGCCGTGTCGCGCGAGGCACTCGTAAGCACGTCAACATCGACAGCGACATCGAGCTCGTAGCCGGTGATCGAGCCATGACAACCCCCGCACATGCCGTTAAACAGCCGTCGCGGAAAGCCCTGACTGACCCGCTCGCCGGGATAAAATTGACTCTCCTCGCGCTGAATTTGGGCGCCTGTGAATCTGTCGCCCGCGCCGAACTCTAGGGCCTCTCCGCGATCGTCCGTGAGCCGCAGGAGCACCGGATGGCCGCCAGGGATCCTGATCGCAGCCGACCCATCTGCGAACAGACCGACTGCACCGAGCTCGCGGTAATCGACGAACACGCTGCCGAAGTCGTCCTCAATCACCTTCTTGGCATCCAGATCCGCGAAGCGCTGGGCGGAGGCCGGCGGGGGGAACGATTCAAGGACGTCAAAGCCACGGATATCATCGTCGATCGGACGCCCAGTGCGCGTGTTCTCAAACAGGAGCGTCGCCAGCATGGGAAAATCGCTGTAGTGAACCTGGGCGTCCGTGGCGGAGGCCACCACGCGCGTCGTGCCGTTGGCTTCGTCGATGCGCGACTCGAACACCCCGTGGTTCGTACGCGCATAGATCGCCACGGCTTCGACCTCCGCACGACCTGCCTCGCCAGCCAACAGCGTCACGTCGCCGGTACTTGGATCGAGGCTGCACAAGTCGAAATCGAAATCACCGCGCTTGAGGTCTGTCGCATCTTGGTCGCACGACACGATCATAAAACGTGAGGGTAGCGAAGAGGGCGAGCGAAACGCCCCGCGACCGCGATCGAGCGCGCTTGCCGCGGGAATACTCAGGGAGCTCAGATAAAACGGATCCCGCGGGTCGCGATCATCCTGATCAGGGCCCACGGAGCGATTGATGATAGCGATGGCACCTGCGCCGTCCTTGGCGCCAAACGGGGCCGCCACGAGCGCGAAATCACGATTGGGTAGCTCCACCAGCTCGGTCGCCATTTCGAAGCCCACGCTGTCGCGCTGCGCAAATAACGGATGATAGTCGCCACCGTCTAGGTTCTGCCTGCGCCCTGCGAGCTGAAAGAACTCAGGCTCGCGCTTCTCGGCCGTGAAGATCACGCGTCCATCGCTCATGAAGCTAGGCATGAGCTCCTGATTGTTCAGAAAGGTAAGCTGACGCAGGGTCTCTGCCTTGCGTGCGTAGATGTACAGATTTGCGTTGGGCGCCAAGGTGGAGCGGGTGCGAGTAGGGCCCGAATAGTCGTAACCCTTACTGTTCAAATTCCCGCGCGTCGATGCGAAGACCAAGCGCCCGTCGGGTGCAAAGGCGGGATCGAAATCGTGAATCAGAATGCCGTTGTCGCTCGGCTTGTCGGTTTGTATCTCAGCCAAAGGCGCGCACTTACTACCATCGGCATTGGCCGTGTAGATACGCAAGGGGGCAGTTTCGCTGTCGCGCGCAGCAAACGAAATCGTCTTGGCGTCCCATGACACCGCCGGCCCACGGATGTCGGCACTTGCCACCTTCAGCCCGCAGCCAACCGTCAGACTCGCTCCTGCGGACACGGCGGGTCGCCCGCTTGCATCGAGGGTAACCTCGCCTCGCAGCAGATCCGCACCCGGTCGATAAGTGTCAAAGTCGCGCACATCGCCGACACCCAGCGGACGCGACACCCACAACAATCCGTAGCTCGGCCCAGGCGCAAGCTCCCCGCGCGCAAGTGCGAGATCACGTTCGAGCTTGTGCCACTGCACCATCACACAATAGGCAGGCACTTCGTTGATGGGCATGGTCGTTACATCGATGCCGTCGCAGTCCGAAGGCTTGGCGTTCTCCCCGAAGTCTTCAAACAACGCACCACCCCGATGCGCAAGCCCCTTACCATTGCGCGCAGGCGGGAAGAGGTTTTTGGCAATCAAGCGACTGTCGTTCGGGTCCGCTGATTCGAGCGACAACATCAGCGACGTCATCTCGTAGTTTTTGTCGATAGCAATACGCGAGAACGAGCCCTGCGAGCCGCCGCGCAGACGCAGATCGTGAAACATCGCAACCGAATGGCAGTTCTGAAACATGCAGCCCTTTTTGACGAGCACAGGTTCCACGTAGTTGCCAAAGAACCTTAAGCCTTCGTCCTCGGGCTGGTAATCGACGGCCTTGGGTGCGCGATCGACGAGGTCCTCAATCCAGGCGCGGAGCGTTTTATATGCCGGATCTTCCGTGTCCGGAAAGACGTTGCCACCCTCGTGGTAGGTGCCGCCGCGCGAGCTCGAAAGTGGCCGTCGCAAAAGCTCGGACAAGGAGACCGAGGAGTCTACGTGCGCGACTGATACGAAGTAGTTCCAACGTGTTTCCGCGTCGCTCTTGCCGCAGCTCAGATGCAGATCAGCGATCGGCGTTCCGTGACAGCTCGACCCTGCGCATCGCTCAAGCAGCAGCGGCTGTACCTCACGCAGGAAGCGCGCGAAGCTTTTTGCGTCGGCAGGCGCCGCATCGGGATCGAAGCCTCGATGCTTGCCCACACCCGGTCGACATGCGCCGATGTTGATTGAAACGCTCTCTTCGACCTTGCCCCCACGACGATAGCCCTGCTGCGCCCAACTTTTGACGGCCGCGTAACCATCCGAGCCTTCGCGCAGCAGCGCCCCCGCGGCATGCCGGATGTCGGTCTTGATCGCGACAAAACGCTGATTTTTGTTGTTCGGATCGGGCGAGTCGAAGGTCTGCACGGGGATTTCGACTGCATCCCCGGCCTTGAGTAAAAGCTGCCCTACAGGATAGGGGCCGGTCGGTAACAGCACGTCCTCGCGGCGTAGTAGCGAGTCATAACTGGACAGGTCGAGATTCCCGACCGCAGTTTGGTCCGCACGCGCGATGTGACAGCCGGTGGTCTGAGCGACACACCCGACCTCGACCACTGGCGCTATCCGGTCGTCGTAAAACGAAAACTCAGGCGGCTGTTTCTGCTCGCATGCGCTCCACAGCACAAGCGCCAACACTGGCCAAGTACCTCGGAGCGATCGCTGCATCAATGGACCACGCGTCATCGACGATGAGTGTACCAGTGCTCTAGAACCGAGCGGACATCCGTTCCGCGACGGCGATTGCGTCGAGCACAGCATCTTCCTTTTCCGCCTTTTTTGCGCTGATCAACGCCTCGCGCCCAGCGCTGCCGCCGAGGCGACCGAGGGACCAGGCTGCCGCTTGTCGCACCTGCACCGACTCATCACCCCTCAACATCGCGATAAGGGCTGGCTCGGCGGCGCGGATCTGAAGCTCGCCCGACAGCCGCGCGGCGCGCTGCCGTACCGTAAGGTCTCGATCACCCAGTAGTGGTAGCAATGCGTCGTGATCGGCAAAGTAACGCACGTTCAGCAAGCCCTCGAGGGCCGCTAGCTTCACGGGTGCCGACGTGTCGCGCAGCACATCGGCGATTACCGCACCGGCCGCTTCGCTATTCAACCGTGCCAGCGCGCGCACTGCCGCCGTTCGCACTTCGGCGCTTTTATCCTCAAGCGCGGCATCAGACAGCTCCGGCAGCGCATGTGGATCCATGAACTCGCCCAGAGCCTCAGCGATACGCGCGCGCCGGGTTGCGTCAGTCTCAGTTGCGATGTCATCGCGCAATTGCTTCAAAGCCACCGGACCTGCAAACGCTTGTCTACGCAGCCACCACGCGCTCATCTCGCGCACGCGCGGATTGTTGCTCTCGACGAGCTTGCCCGCGAGCAGTGGCACGCAGGCCGCGCACACCACGCGTTCGCCATACTCAAGCGTCGCGCGCATCGCCTCGGGCGAGCCGTTGTTGATAGCGTTCACCATCGCGTCCTGACTCGGTGCATCCGTGTTTGGGCTCAGCTCGCCCTTGCGCGAGTAGCCCGCGGTCGCTGCCAAGTCTTCCGCTTGCACACCTGCCGCAGCGAGCAGAATCCCGCTGACGATCATGGTTCGAAGCATGTTCATGCTGCCCTCCTGCGTACTCATGGCTTGTAATCCATGCCGGTGAACTGCGTCCCGTCCACGTTGCGCCGTGAGTAGTACTGCGCGCCCAGGTCCACCGAGCGAATCAGCGTCACTCGTTCTTCACGCGTCAGCTCCACGCCCACATCTTCCGGGTGCGCCTTACCTTTGAACGCCCACTCGTCCGTACCCGTGACCGTGCCATCGGCGGCGATTTGCGCAGCGTTGATGTTTACTTTGGCAATCAGGCGACTCGAGCGCGCGCTGCCAGGAATCACCCACTCGATCGGCGCCCCCTCGACCCGTACATCTCCCATCATCGCCGATGGAAAAAGCAGAGAGACGTAGGACGAAGGATAGGTGACCGCCTCATTTTCGTAGTTCACCATCAAGGAGCGCGACGAGAGGTCCAAGACCGGCACATCGAACTCTTGCATCGTGCCATCGCGCATGGTGACTTCCACGTGATAGGTCTGGCCGGCGAACGGATCGCCCGCGCCGCCTGAGTGGCAGCTCACGCACTTGGCATCGAATACGTTCTGCACCTGCGAACCAGTCACCGCCTTGAACCAGGGCAACTCAGTGCGATCCGCAATCACGTTCAGCATCTTGGTCGGCCCGCGTTGCTGCGCTTCCGTCGTCAGCGAGGCGACCTCGCCCTTACGGCTCTCGTGACAGCCACCGCAGGTGCGCGTCTCGCCGGGCATGGCTTGGATCCACAGCAGCTGATTGCGAATCGCCATATCAAAGCGATCGATCGGCTGAAGGTGCATCGGTAAGTAAGGCGGCACCTGCGCGGCCCACGATCCGTCGGAGTGCACCTGCGCTTCACCCAGGATCGCTGCGCCCTCGTGCATCGTCAGACCGAACTGACCGACGCTGCCGATTTCAGACGAGAAGCCCTCGATCACGCGCACGCGCTGCGCTTGTTTGAGCGCCTTGTTCAGGGCTAGCCCTTTACCAAACTGCGCACCTGAGACGTTCTCCTCGAGTGAAGTGTCGCGCACGTCGATCGAGCCGATCACGGCGGGCGTGTCCGCATCGTATTTCCCGTCGTTGACCGCCTTGAGCACGGGCGGCTCGGTGCGCGCAACGACCGGCGTCGCATACAAATCCCAAAGCTTCGGGTCGTCATAGACGAGCTTACGGTCACCGCTCTGAGGATCCCACAAATACAGGCCGAAATTGGGTGCCGTGCCCGCCAGCTCATTGCGTTCATTCACGTCCCCATCGGCCCACGACACGATCACCTGCTTCGAGTCCGGCATGATATGCGGCGAGCGATAGCGGCCCACGCCCGAGGCCGGCGTCGACATATCGGTGGGTACGCTGAGCGTCAGGTTTTCAAAGCGCGCCGACTGCTCATCAAAAAACCCGAGCGTGTCGCTGACGGCCTTGTACGGAACGTTGATGTGCATCAACGCGCCCGACTGGATGGTCCCCTCGCGCGTCGTCGCCACCCCAAGGAACTCACCGGTGCCGATCTCCCGCACTTGCACGATGCTGTTGAAGGGCTTGTCGTGCTGGCCCGCAAGCGCGCGCATCTGCGTGCAGTCAGGCCGCATCGTGAACAGCTTCACATCGTTGACGGGTCCCAAGTGCTCCCAACGCGAGAACCCGATAAGTCCATTGCTCAAGGTAAAAGGCGCCGTCGTGTGCGAGAGATTCTGCGAACAGAGCGAGCGGTCCGCATCGCCACCGATTTCGGAAATCGTCCCGATCTGCGTCACCCGCTGCGCGTGATTGTATTCGTCGGCACGCGTACCCATCTGCGTAAACGGCTGGTTCGTCACAAAAGCGACGCGCCCTCCTGCCACGAATACAGGCTGCGTATCGTCTGCGTCATGAAAGGTAAGCTGCTTGACCTTCCCGCTGCCGTCGATGTTCGCGACATAGATGTGGTAGCGGTTGTCGCCCTCGGTGCGCATCGAGAACACGACCTTCTTCGCGTCAAACGATAGATCGATCCCGTTGATGTCGACGCCCTCAAAGCCTTTGGTCAGATTACGAAGCTTACCGTCGGGCGATGGCGGCTCGAGCACGTACAAACCAGCGCCTTTCCCCGGATTGTAGCGGTCGTAGTCAAACACCTGCCCCACCCCATCGGTGACGTTGTGCGAGCCGTCGTCGGTCAGGTACGCGCGCTTCACGAACAACACCGCGTCCACGCCGGGCAGCACGTTATCTTGCTTGGGGGTCGACGAGCAGCCCGCTGCCATGCCCCCAAGAAGTGTTGCTGCGGCCAAAAA
>JBBSJC010000317.1:0-9230 GCA_038257655.1 Polyangiales bacterium
CCGCTCGCCGGACGCACTTCCGGATCCTTGGATGAGTTGTCGGGCACTAATAGGGATGCGTTCGAGCACTTCCTAGTATCTGCATCTGCGGCGCATGAACAGCCGGGATGATAGGTAACACGGAAGTCCAGCAGCATGGGTAACACTTTTCAGTTACCCCGTGATGTGATAGTCCCGCTCGTCGAAGGTCGCCAGCAAGACCGTGTTGAAGTGGATAGTCCAGATGCCATCATCCGTTTCTTCCAGTCCAATGTGTTGATCGACCATCGCGTTGGCGAGATAGAGGAGACGGTTGCGGAAGCGAAACGTCCCGCCGGTGGTGATCTTCTTGACGAGGAAGTGCCCAGGATACTCGGGGATCGGTAGACGATCAGGATAAGGCCGCGGGGATTCGCGGTACTGCGACGCTGGCGTCTCCTGGCCCAGGTGCTCGTGCGGTCGCTCGGTGTTGTACTCGTTCCGGAACGCATCGAAATTGCGCTGTTGGGCGGCACAGTTCGCGCGCACCGGTTTGATCGCTTGGCGCTTGAGCGTGCGATGCATGCGCTCGTGCGCGCCGTTCTCTTGCGGACAGCCCGGGCGAATGCGTTGGTGGACGATGCCGAGCTGCATCCACCAGACGTTCAAGTACGAGAGGCCATGAATCGCCTGCGTCGCAAAGGGGACCCCGTTGTCGGTGCGCATCGCGACGGGCAGGCCATACTCGCGAAAGGCGCGCTCGAACACTGGCTTGGCCGTGACCGTCTGTGTCGAGAGGAGACCGCGACACTCGAGCAGAAACCGCGTGTGTTGATCGGCGATGGTCAGCGGATAGCAGTACAGCCGATTGCCCGTGCGGAACTGCCCCTTGAAGTCGGCGGTCCACAGGTCATTCGGTGCGACCGTCGTCGGACGCACCACACCCGGATGCACGGAGAGTCGGCGTCGCCGCCGCTTCTGCACGAGCCCGTGACGCGCCAGCAGATCCGCGGCGGTGCTCGCCGCCGGCCAGCGCTCGATCTTCGGAAAGCGCGTCGACAGCACTTTGAGCAGTTTGCGCGCGCCCCAGAAGGGATGCGCCTGTCGTTCCTTCAGCAGCAGGGCTTCAACAGCCTTCGGAATCCGATGCGGGCACTCATGCGGCGCGCGACTGCGATCCTGCAGCCCGGGTCGACCCTCCGCTTCATATCGCGCGAGCCACTTGTAGCCGATCCGTCGGCTGATGCCATAGCGCGCACAGAGTTCGCTCATGGTGAAGCGATCACTCAGTGCGTCCCCGTACGAACTGCAGACGCTCTTCCATCGGTCCAGTCTCCGTCCAGGGCATCAGCGACCTCGCAGAAAGGGGGCTCGCTGTGCACGTTATGGGGAAACTGTTACCCATGTTGCTGGACTACTCTGTTACCGATCTACCCGGTCTGTACCGTTATGTGCGCTCCGTATGGCGTGCGAACCGCGCTAGCACCGGGACGACGCATGGTTGCGGGCTCTCCCTTCTTGGTACCCTTGGCGTTCCAGAAGACTTTCAGAAAACCGAGCTGCGCTTGGAAGTACTGGTCTAGCGGTGAGAGTACTTTCGCGTTGCAGCGTCGACAGACTTCGTCATTCTCGAGTACCAGTCGCCGCTCCGGAATGATCAGGCCTTGTGGTGACGTCGTATCAAAAGTGATGTCGCCCAAGAGGCTCTCGGGCACAATGTGCTCGACAGGTTCGTCGCAAGTTGTTTCAAGGCAGACTATGCACTGTGACATGATGCTTCCCGCGGTGAATCGATGGCAGGCTAACGCGTAGTCGTGCGAATTGCTTCAACTCTTCGGCGCAATCATCGAGAGTATTGTGCATCATGATGCTCTGCGGCCGTAAATCCAAGCTCAGGATCGACCGGCACATATACAGCTGTCAGTCGCGGCGCTTCGTGCTTCGACATCAATATGTAGCGTAAGGAACTGAACATCATCGACCACGAAGGGCTGCCAAGGCATGTGCGGCCTGTCATAATGGATGATTCGACAATGCCTTCCCTGAGCGCGAGCTTTGTACCGAGAGATCGCAGAATCCCCGTAAACCCGTGTCGTGGATGATCCCAACTGTGCCAACTGCCGAGACCGTCGCGGACGCCGCGGTGACACTTACCCCCGTGTTGGAGCGCGTGCGTCGGCGGCTGCTCGATCTGTCCGCCAACAATGCTCTGCTCAACTACCGGCATCCGAAGGCGTCTTCTCTGCGCATTGTGGACGAGGTTCCCGCGCAGGTCTTCGAGCGACTCATCGACAGCCGACGGATGTCGTTTGCTCCGCTCATGGAGCCGCCGGGAGGATGGCGGGGAGTTAGCCAGCCGGAGGCGCGCGAGCAACTTAGCCTTGAAGCACCGATGGACCCACGCGCTCTCGCACGAATGGAGCGCCGACAGAGCCAGGCGCGGCGAGAGGCCAGGCGACTGAATCGGGCGCAGGAGCTTGGCATCAACCCCAGTTATGATCTGTCGAACATCGCACGCAGCCAGCAGTCCAACCATCAGGACTCGAAACTCCAAACGCTGCTGTTCGCGGATGAGTTGGAAGAACAGCTCCGGAAGATTCACCGCACGGCCAAGACCGTCATTGAAGAGACTGGGGCAAACCGGCTGCACCTCCTCTGCGGATTCATCGAGTGGTCGGAGACAGGGTACGACAGCAGCGCAGAGCGCGTAACGCGCCTCGCGCCACTCGTGCTCGTGCCGGTCGCACTTGAGCGCCGCGATGTTGACCGCACAACGAACACATACCGGTACACGCTGGAGCGCACGGGCGAGGACTGGAGTGCCAACGTCACGCTCCAGGAGAAGTGCCGAGTGGACTTCGGTTTCGTTCTTCCGGAGGTCGAGGACGACGACGAGTCCCTCGAGCACTACTTTGACCGCGTCGAGCGACTGCTGAGCGCAGCGCAGCCGACCTGGCGTCTGCGCCGATGCCTTACCCTCGGGCTCGTTTCCTTTGGTAAGGTATTGATGTGGCGGGATCTGGATCCTGCCAAGTGGCCGAAGCGGCGCCCGATTTTTCACAGCGGCCCACTGCGCGAGTTGCTTGGCGCCAACCGCGACGTTGACCACGAAGGCGCAGCGGCGAGTGCCGGGGCGATCGGTGAGTACCCCATCGATATGCTCGACGAAGGTCGGGGCGCTGTGCCGCCGACCATTATCGAGGCAGACAGTTCCCAGCACAGCGCCCTGATCGATGTCGAGCGCGGCGTAAACCTTGTGCTGCAGGGCCCGCCGGGTACCGGCAAGTCCCAGACCATCACGAACCTCATCGCGGCTGCCATCAAGGAAGGTCGTCGGGTGCTGTTCGTCGCCGAGAAAAAGGCGGCCCTTGATGTGGTTTTCACCCGTCTTCGTAAGGCGGGTCTCGCAGACTTCTGCTTGGCGCTGCACAGCCACTCATCAGCGAAGCGCGAGTTCATCGCGGATCTCGCGCAACGACTGACCCTTCGTGAAGCCCCGCCCGACGAGCCGAGCGAGCTGATGCCGCTCACGAGTCGTTTGCTCGAAGCGCGCAATACTCTTGCGCTCCCAGTTCAAGCACTGCACGCGACGTTTGGGGCGGTGGAGATGACGCCGTACGAGATTTTCTGGCGGGTGCGTCGCCTTACTTCCACGATTGCGCCTGACGTCCTTGCTGCGGTGCAAGAACTCCGACTTCCCCAAGTGACCCACGCCACCCGACAGACCGTGGCCTCGCGGCGCGACTTGGTGGAGGACTTTGCGGGCGCCTACCGCAACGTTCGAGAGGAGGGAGCGACGCTCGACCGGCACCCATGGGCAGGCATTGGGCACGAGGATATTTCCCACGCTGATGTGGACGACCTGCTCGATGCCGCGCACGCGTGGAGGGTTGCGCTTGAAGCGCTGGCGACCGAGGCAGCGCGTGTGGACGACACCGTCAGCGAGCCGGTATCGCACACCGTCCACGAGCTGACACGCATCGCTGAGCGTGTGCCGAAGTTCCTCGCGCGGCTTGCCGATGTGCCGGCCGACCTGCCGAATCTGATCCTCGCGGCCACTCATGTGCCGGACGTTCGGGCGGCGGTCGACGCCGTGTTGCAGGCGCGCTCGCATTGGCTAGCTGTGGAGGGTGCATGGGGTACGCCGGGGAGGCTGTCACGAAGCGACGCTGACGCAGTTGTGACCGCTCTGGTTGATGTCGAGCACCGCTTCGGTCCGAGCGAGTCCCTGCACACTGTGCGCCAAACTGCAGCGGACGCAGCACGGCTCAGCGAGTTGCTGTCCGTCGTGGATCAGCAGCTCACGACACTCGTCAGCGCGGTAGGCGGAGACGCCGCACGCCGGGCAGCGGCCATTTTTGACGGCGAGCGCCCTTTGAGTGCTGCTTCCGCCGGGGCGCTTGTGGCGATCATTCGCGATACGGTTACGCTGCAGCCCTTGGTGCTTGACCTGCTGCGTGGCGGTGCAAAAGACGTCCAAGCACGCAGTAGGATCGAGACGATGACCATGCGTGCGTCGGAGCTATATACAGCGCGGTCTGAGCTCGACACACGATTCCAGCCGAGCTTCCGGCCTCCGGTTGGTGAACTGCGCGAGGCGGCAACTGCGCTGGCGACTGCCCCTAGCTTCTTCCCCTCACTTTTTTCCTCGGCGTACCGGAAGGCGGTTCGAACTTACCGGAGCATGAGCGGCGGTATCGTCGCCACCCGAGAGGCGATGCTGCGGGACCTGCGTACCTTGGTTGCGCACCACGATGCAAACGAAGAGTTCGCCGCCGAACCGATGCTCCACGACGTGTTCGGTAGCCATGCGCGCGGGATTGACTCATCGTTCGCCGCCGCACTCGAAGTCGCTGATTGGCACGCCTCCGTGCGCTCCGCCGTTCAATCGCTCGGAAGTGCCGGACGCGACTTGGCCGCGTTCGTGACAGCAGCAACGCCGGAGCAGTGGGTCGAGGCTGCGGAACGTGCGCGGTCGTCGACCAACGGCTGGGAGATCACGCTCAGGCTACCCGAGGTGATCGACGAGTGCGTCGCGGCCCTGCAGTGGGAGCCGACCATCGTGTCTGAGGCGTCACTCCACGAAATACGGCAGCGCCTTCACGACCTGCGCATCCGTTGCGATGCGTGCTTGACAATGGCTACGTCGGCGGGAGCCGGGGACACTGTCACCTTGGCGGCGCTTAACGAGCGCTTTGACAGGCTTAAGAGGGCATGGGCGGCCGACGATGCGGTCGCGGAGCGCGCGTTCGTCCTCAACCGCCTGCAGGTAAGCGCGCTGGGTGCCGAAACGAACGTGGCGCCTCTCGAAGGAGCGCTCGGGTACATTGGTGAGGTGCGCGGGTCAGCGCTCCCGGAAGGCATTGAGCGCTGGTTACTCGGACCGGACGCCCCGGGCCGGGCCGCCGCACTCGCCGCGCATGGGCCCCGGCTCGTCGGTGCCCTTGCACGCTGCCAGGTCGCTGCGGCGGCACTTCAATCTCGCGGTGCCCTTGATGCTAAGGCGTGGATCGCAGCGCTCGGAAGCGCGGTTGGCGACGGAGTCCCCCCTTCCGCTACTCTCGATGATGCCCCGCTGGACTTGCTGAAGCGCCGACTGGACGTCGCGCTCAGCCGAGACCGAGCGCTCCATGGTTGGGCAGTCTACCGGCGTTCCCGGGCTAAGGCCATCGCAGAGGGGCTGGGCGAGATCGTGGTCTTGGTGGAGGCAGAACGTCTCGCGCGGGATAATGCCGGCGACGCTTATGAAGCCGCGTTCTTCCGCAATCTTGCGGCCACGGCGCTTGGTCAGGTGAGAGTGCTCGACACGTTCAACAGCGGTGTGCATTCTGAAGTTCGCCAGCGCTTTGCTCGACTGGACGCGGAGCGCGAGGTAATGACGCGACAGGCCATCGCGGCACAGCTCGCCCGCACGCCGTCTGTCGGCGGCTGCGCTGGACCGCGCGTGGGAGACATGACGGACGAGCCGCTTATCCGCCACCAGGCGGGGTTGCAGCAGCGCCACATTGCAATCCGTGAGCTGTTTCGCCGGGCTGGACGTGCGATCCAGTCGATCAAGCCCTGCTTCCTGATGGGACCGCAAGCGGTCGCGCAGTACCTGCCGCCAGGGGATTTCGAGTTCGACCTCGTAGTCATGGACGAGGCCTCCCAGATGAGACCAGAGGACGCGCTCGGCGCCATCGCCCGCGGTCGACAGGTGCTGATCGTAGGCGATCCGATGCAGCTCGGTCCGACGCGCTTTTTCGACAAGATGGACAGGGACGATGACGACGAGTTTCCCGAAGACTCGGACGAGGCGGAGAACGAGGACGGGACGCCTCTGCCGGAGGGAACTCCTGATCGTCGAACCGGCATCGCGACCGTCCTCGAGCGCTCGGAGAGCATCCTGCTTGCCGCTGCGTCATGCTTCCCTGTCCGCATGCTCCGATGGCACTACCGCTCCCGACACCCACGTCTCATTGCGTTCTCAAACCGAGAGTTCTATCACGAACGACTGATCGTCTTCCCGACGCCGGGGGAAGGAGGAGAGCATCAGGGCGTCGCGCTGCACCGCGTCGACGGGCTTTACGCTGGGCGGCGCAACATGCTCGAGGCCCAAGCGGTCGTTGAGCTGGTACGCAGGCACTCAAGGGAATGGCCAGATCGCACGCTCCTCGTAGCGACGCTCAATACTGAGCAAGCGAACCTCATTGATGACCTGATTGAGCAGGCCGAGAAAGAAGACCCCATCCTCGGTGAGTTCCGTGCGCGCCACGAGGGTACGCCTGAGCCGTTCGCCATCAAAAACCTGGAGAACGTACAGGGCGACGAGCGAGATCGCATCATCGTCTCCGTCACGTTCGGCCCGAACGAGGCGGGGCAGGTGCGCCAGAACTTCGGTCCCATTAGTCAGCCCGGTGGAGAGCGTCGGTTGAACGTTCTCTTCACCCGCGCAAAGCACAGACTCGATGTGTTCTGCTCCTTTGACCCGAACACCCTGCGAGTGAACGCGCTGACCAGCCCGCGCGGCCTGCGTGTGCTGCGCGACTACTTGCGCTACGCAAGTGGCGAGATCTGGTGGGCCCGCGGCACCGAGACCGGACGCGAACCGGATTCCGACTTTGAAATCGCGGTCGCTTCCGCGCTACGTGCACGTGGTTACGAAGCGCGCGCCCAGATCGGAGTAGCTGGCTATTTCATCGACCTTGCAGTCGTGGATCCAGAGGCGCCGGGCCGCTTTCTGCTTGGCGTCGAGTGCGACGGCGCCACCTACCACAGCGCGAAGAGCGCGCGGGACCGCGATCGGCTGCGACAGAAGCAACTGGAGTCGCTCGGCTGGACGCTGCATCGCATCTGGTCGACGGACTGGTTCAAGGATCCGGATGGCCAAACGGAGCGGCTTGTTCGGCAGATCGAGCGGCTAAGGCAGGGGCCGATCGCCAGCGCGAGTACGGTCTGATCGCATGCGGAGACCGCGCTTCAAAAAGAGTTGGCCGCTTCTGCGAACGGCGCAAGCGATTGAGGCCGACGTTTCCGCGGCGCCGCGGGCGGCGCCGTGCACGATGGCTGGGTCCATCAGGGCGCATGATAACAGATTTTTCATGCATGATAAGTATGCTCCACCTACGTTGACACGTCTGTGATACGCACCGCTCGCAGCCCTAGCTAAGTAGCCCCGGTGCACTTCAGGGTCACGGTCGTTAAAAGAGTTACTGCCGGAGACGCACTTCCGGGGGGAAGAACTGACATGCTAGACACCACAAACGTGGAATCTGAAAGTGCGAGTGCGGTCGGATAGTAGTTGTGAAGTGATACTGCGAGAGAACCGAGAGAGGAAATCTGACCGTCGCGAATCATCCAGAGCGACGGTGAATCTGGCCGCTCGAGCGTCTTGGTCACGACTAGCGTCTGGCCACCAAGCTCAAATGGGCTAAAGCCATCAAAATCACCTAAAATCGCGACGCGATGCGGTAGAATGGAATCGACTCCCAATGATGCCCATTCCAGGCTAACGGAATTGGTCACTTCGTCCCATGCTTTCCACATCGTCTGCGCATCCTTCCGGTGGATGAAGCCCTGTGGCCTCATGCTTACCCCAGTGCCGGTGTGCGCACGTACCTTCTGCGACCAGTCGTTTCGGTACCATGTTGAGTGAACGATGCTTCCAGTGGCCGTTCCTTGGTCCAGATGATCTGCCGCAAATATAACGAGGACCGAGTCCGAAGAAACCGACACTGCAGTTGAAACATAAGAAGGCGTGAATGTTGTGTGCAGCGTGTCGGACTTAAGCCGAAAGCCATCACTCACAGAAGCCTCAACCGAAACCATGAGTAGTCCAGGCGGAACTGAGTCCCGTTGACTTGTCGTTGACGTCATTGGAAATGCAACTAGAAGCGAGTTATTGAAACGCACCAGCTTTGACGTAAACTCCGGATCTGCGACCACATTCCCCAGTGAAGCAATGCGCTCACTGACACGCCAACGCCCGCCTGAGTAGTGAGCGGCACTGACAACTATCGAGTCACTTGGTGTAGTTGGATCGGTTAGTGTAGCTGGGAATGCTTCGGTGATAAGGGCGAAGAACCCACCTCTTCCATCCTCAACAACGCGAACGTAACCGGCAATCGCACTTGGAATATAGAGTGGAGATACCTGTCCGGATGCCGCCTTAATAACCCCGATCAGTCGTGCGTTGGGCTGCGCTAGCTTCGGTGTGGGAATCAAGTGCACGAGAGGGCCTGACACCAATAGCCCTTCAGTGAGTCGTATCAGGCTGGCCCCATCGACGAGGACCACCGTTGAATCAGCGAGCCGCAACGCAGTCGACACCTCGTTGAGCACCTCGCAAGTACCATTCTGAATACGGTCTCCAACGGATCGTGTCGCAGGCGACGCCGAAGCGAGGACTAGCACGAGGAGTCCGACACTCGCAAGTATCCAGTGTAGCCGGGACGCGCGGGACGCGATAGACATCTATACATCCTGAGGTAAGCTGTTCAAACTTCGACGCCCACGATGTGCATAAGTTAGGGCAATCAGTCTAGCTCTGTGCAAGGCACGTGAGAATCCCGAGATAGCCGGCAGCTGGTGATGCCGCTTTGCTCTATCACCAGCTGCCAAACATAGACGCGTGAGCCTGTTCTACTGGAGTTGACCCGCTTTCGCGGACACAGAGTTTAGGCTGCTCGCGCCATCTGACGGAGCTGCTGTTCGTACTGCTGTGGACTCAGGTAGTGTAAGGTGGAATGCTGGCGTTCGGGATTGTACCAGTGTTCGATGAAGTCGTAGATCGC
>JBBSJC010000318.1:0-9143 GCA_038257655.1 Polyangiales bacterium
CTGGAACGCTCTCGGATCCGGAGTTGAGTTGGAAGGTTTCAGGCGACCATCCGGAGGGAGCCCACCTTGTGCCTGGCAAAGAGATCGAAGACTGGAGCGAGTCGCTCGCTCATGTCGAGCCCCCGTAGGACGAGGACCGCATCGAGTCCGTTGGGATGCCACCGCTGACCGCATCCTTTTGCGCGCACCATGACGAGAGACTTGCAGGCGCCCTCGGTAGGACCGCTCCCGACGGGAAGTCCGGCGTCACGCAGTGAGGCGTAGCGCATGCGGTCTTTGTTGTTGGCGAAGTAGGTGGCGTGGTCATCGAGTGCATCGCGTGCTTTGCCCTTTCGCCGATCGCGCAGCTCGACAATGCAGAGCTCGATCTCGTCGACAGCATTGTCGTCGGTGTCGAGGTGTCGATTCCATTCGAGAAGCCGCTCCACACGAGAGCGTTTTGGAGTCTTCGCGAGGGCGAGCACATCGGATAGTCGTTCGAGTACGTGATGCCGATCGATCGCTTCGAACAGGGGAACGTCACCAACCGTCGCGGCAAGCGCCTTGCGCGTCAGGTTCCACATCTCGGGCGCACCATCCTGAACCAGCAGAATGGGGAGCTTTGAACGCCTTGGCTGAGCGTTGGCGACATCAGCCATCATGCGCTCGACGATGCCATCCGGTCCTTCTGCTGCGCTCGCTCCGTACCGACGCGTCACGATTGCACGCCCGTCGACATCCAAGGCGCTCACCGTGCCGACGTATGCCATTCGGAAGTTCACCTCGACCGGCTCCGGAATGCTGCGGACATAGGGTTTGGTCCGTGGATTACGGTACTTTGCAAGGGCCTCTCCTTCGAGCGGTTCTTCCATTGGAGCAGACGTGCGGTCGAGGCCTACGGCGAGAGCATGAGTTCCTACAGGAAGTCGCTCCTGAGCACGTATCACCGGCTCAATCCAGGACACAGCCCGACCGATCTCTCCCCCAAGCTCCTTCGAGATCCGCTCCATGGTGCTCCGAGACGGCGGCTCCCGGTAACAGGACAAAAGCCCCTTATGCACATGACGGCTCGGACCTCCCGCATACCCTTCGCATAGCTTGAAGGCGAGCGCAGGAGTTGCGCCCGACAGAAGCCCTGCGTCCACATCCAGCGGGATGATGATAGACCCGTTGTGGATGCCTACTTCCCGATACGAAGGACGATGTACGCGGAACGAACCACAAAGCCCGTGGACCACTTCAGAGCCGGCTTCATGGTATCGATACACCTTCCCATTGATCACGAGCTCCTCGCTCATCCATCGCGCCGCGCGACGCTCCAACTCGTCCTGCTGATGCCGCAGGCACAGTTCGTTGCCCAACCGCAGACCAGCCGCCTCTATCTCCGCGAAGCTCGAGTTCGGACCCACACGTTCAGCCAGCACCTGGGCGAACAGCCCCAACGCAGCATCCTCCTTGTTCGTCGTCGTCGCTTGCACATTGTCATTCGCCGCTTGCGCATGCATGCTTGGCCTCGGTGCCTCGGTGGGTCGCGTTGGAGTTGATGCCCGAGACTGATCGATGGCACCGCTATTTCAACTCCCCCATCCTGCCGGTCTCAGCCTTTGATCATGACGACGAGCCCGGCTCCCAGCTCCGAGAGCGATCCAGACCCGGCAGAGCAGGGTGAATTCCTCCTGACAGGCGAGGAGTTCCGGGAAGTGCTGCTCGAGTCCGACCAGGCCGCTTTCGAAATGGATCGCTTGCGGGGATACCGTGCCTGTATCCAGGTGCTTACGAAGCTGGGCGCTCGGCAGCGGCTTCTCCGAAGCGCGCAGCACGGCGAGCATGCGCTCCTTGTGGTCCGTACCGAAGGCCAAGGCTTCCTGCTCATCGGGCGCCCAAAGCAAGCCGTCGTGCACGCTTCTCAGCAACGTCTCCGTGAGTTCCGCGCGCTGGCCATGCTTTGCGATCGCAGCCAGTACCGTGGCGCGTGATGCGGGATAGGTGAGCCTCGCGAGGCGCTGCTTGGCCTGCTGGACCTCGCTGTCAAATGCGTGCTGACTTAGCGGCATCAGATAGGTCTGTCCCCACACCTGCACGAGGTGCGGTCGATGTGACGCCGCGACGAAACGATCGAGAACAAAGCTCACGAACTGGTCTTGTTTCCCGCTGCCGCCGAGCCAGCTCACACTCGCATCGTCGAGGGCAACCACCTGACCGTGCCAGATTTCACGGATACGCGCTTCGAGCGCGTCTGCGAAGCCACGGCCCGAGAGTTTGAGCAACGCTGCTTGCTCGATTTGGCGGATGCGCTGGCGACAATTCCCGAGGCGCGTTCCGATCTGGAGTAAGGTCTCGGTAGCGCCGTTCAAGCCGGATCTAGCTTCGACGATGTCACGCTGCCTGGGAGTCAGTATGTTCAACCGCTCCTCAAAGGCTTGGGCGGCCGAGCACTCGTCAGTCAGCTTGTAAGGTGTGGGGACATCGCCGGGGTGCTCCATGAGTTCGCCCAGCATGGAGCGCGTGTTCTTGAAGGTCACCTCTCCACATTTCAGTGCCGGGTGAGCGAGAAGTTCATGGAGAGACTTGATGCCATGGGCGCGCCCAAACGAGCGCATGCGGGGTAACATCGGGAGGTCTGCCACGGGCACGCCAAGAAGCTCAGGCGTGAGGCGGGCGGCGATGTCCTGCCAGGTGCGACATCTCTTCAACGCGGCAAGCGGTCCGAGACCTTCCAGCTCTTCGAGCTCGCGCTCGCTCGGAGTACGCGCACCAACATCGACGATGGCCGGAGCATGCGGACAGGTAAGCTTCTCCTGCTTGCCGGCGGCGAGCAGGAACTCGGCGACGAGCTCGTCGATATACTTCTTTCCAAATTGGCGCAGCAGGAGTCGGACACGGGTCTTGAGCGTATTGATAGACACGCCGATCATGTCGGCAATCGCAGTTCGAGAAACGTTGGTGCAGAACAGGGCCAGTAAGATCGCCTGTTTCGGTGTGAGTCTTGATACTTTTGATATCGCGTGCGCGGTCTCATCATTGCCGCAGACCCATCGAGCGAGGCAGTAGGATGCGAATACCTTCAGGTCGTGGACGGTTTCGAGGCGTGTTCCACCGTCCGTCGATACTCGAAACCACGCGCACGGCACATGCGCAGGAGGGGGAAATATGTCCGGGAGGGTCGTCACGACCCCGAGACAATCTCGGGGCGATTCATCCAGGGCCTGCACAACGATGGCTGTCGCGTAGTGACTAAGCACTTGTACGAGTTCATCGGCCGACTCGCGCGTGTGTGCGACGATGACAAAAGGTCGCGAGATAGTAAGCCCCATGCCCGCGAGTTCTGACTCGCAGAGAGTCTACCTGCCAGGTGCGCCCGCCTGATGCAGGGCCCGCCCTCCCAGGCGATCGGAGGACTCGTGACGAGACGCAACGGATCGATTCACGCCCACGCCTTGGCAGCGCCTGCGTGAGATCGCGCAGCGTTCATCGCCGAAGGCCCTCGCTCGAATCGAGGGATGGCGATGCCGGGCATGCTGGCGATCGCGATGCCGATGGAATATTCCGTAGCAGACGGACTGCGAGGCCTCGCGGCACCCGGCGCAACGTCGCGGGAGGTTGTGCTTTTTGCGGCATGCAAGTGCCGCATATATGCGGGCATTTCCCGTTGGGCTTCAGCCCCGAACTTGCCGCTCTAGTAGCTGGGCCCCCCGCAAGCCAGCTTTCTTCACCCTGACTTGCCCTTCCCCTCCGCTGGCTTCGTCTCGGTTGGGGAGTAACACATTGCCATCCATGGCCTCCTTCGTCCCTCCGACCCGTGTCCGCGCCCTCGCCAGCGCGGCTTGCTTCGTATTGATGTGCGCCCCCGCAGCCGCCCTGCTGTTCGCGTCGCCAGCGCCCGTCAGCGCCCAAGGGCCAAAACGGGAGGTATCCCCTCCCGGTTACAGCGAGGCTATCAACGATGCCGTGCACGAGCTTGAGCTCGGCAACTTCGCTGAAGCGCGCGAGCAGTTTCGGCGTGCCCACGCAGTAAGCCCCAATGCGCGTACCTTGCGCGGTTTGGGGCTCGTGGAGTTTGAGCTGCGTAACTACGGCGAGAGTGCGGCGCTGTTGCAGCAGGCGCTCGACTCAGACGCCAAGCCGCTCGAAGGAAAGCTTCGTAGCGACGCGGAGAAGGTGCTGCAGCGAGCTAAGGGTTACCTTGGCGAGGTACACGTGGCGATGGTACCGGAGGTTGCCACGGTCACCGTCGATGGCACGGTGATGGAGCTTGGCCCGAGCGGGATGCTGGTGCTGGAGGTAGGCGACCATGTTTTCGAGTTCCATGCCGAAGGACGGTTATCGACGAAGCAGACCGTAAGCGTCAAGGGTGGGGAGCGGGAGTCCCTGCGGGTGGTACTCAGGCCCCTGGTGGTTGCTTCCGCGCCCGAGGCCGCTCCAGTTGCCAAGCCAGCAGATGAAGCAAAGGCAGGGCCGCGCTTGACCACGACGCAGTACGTCGGCATCGGTGTCGCTGCGCTAGGAGTCGGAAGCTTAGTGACTAGCCTGGTGTTCGGTTTGCAGGCAAAGGATAAGTTGGATCGTGCCGATTGCGGCAGCTCATGCTCGGACGCTCGCTCTAAGGGCTTGAACGATGATGCGCGTACGTCAGGCAACGTATCGACCGCGACCTTCGTAATTGGCGCGGCTGGCCTGGCTGGTGGCGCGCTGCTGTTCTTCTGGCCGCGTTCATCGCAGCAAGAGACGAAATCAAGCGGAGCAAGCGCGCGTTTAACACCCGCGTTGTCGCGCGGCTTTGCCGGCGCCTCGCTTGGAGGAACCTGGTGATGAGGACGTTCAACGTGAAGATCCTAATCTTAGTGCTGTTTGCCTTCGGTGCGCTGGGTTGCAACGCGATCTTAGGGATCGAAGACAAGCCCCTTGACCTCACGGACGACAATTCCATCTCCTGTGAAGGCGGAGCCTGCGCTGCCTGCTCCGCGGATGCCCCATGTCCGAAGGGTCAACGCTGCAGCGCAGGCGTGTGTAAGCCTTCCACTGTCACGAGCTCCGATGGTTCTGTGAGCGATGCACGCGTGCCCGACACCGGGATCGACGGTGGTGACCTGCCGGATGGTGGAGCCTGCCAAGACGGGGCCCTGAGGTGTGACGGTGTCGGGCAGGTCGCGCGCTCCCTCTGCGTCGGTGGAACCTGGACGTCTGCGGAACCTTGTGGCGACGGTCAACTATGCGACTCGCAGGCTCTCAGCCCGGGCGAGTGCAGCGCCGTGCTCGAAGAATGCTTGGGAAGAACGCCCGACCTGGGTTTTTGCAGCGGCGCGCAACGCATCGTGTGTGGACCGGACCTTGTCACTTCCATGTCGGAGACGTGCAGCTCCGCGCAGCACTGCATCCAGTCGACTGGGCCATCGTGCGCAGCGTGCGTGCTCGGCCAAGCCAAGTGTGAAGGCGACAGTCTCTGGCTTTGCAGTGACGACCGCTCTGGGTTCAAGCCCAATACCGAGTGTAATGCAGGTGAGTGCAACGCTCAGCTCGGCCGCTGTACCGCTCTTTTGTGCGATCCCAACGTCTACGATTGCGTCAACAACGACCTCGTCGTGTGCAATCAGGCCGGCACTGCCAACACGACTGTGAAGGCCTGCGGCACCGGGACTTGCGACAAGGGGAACAAGCGCTGCAACGTGTGCGAGCCGAACCAGGTCCTCGGCTGCGGTGCGGATGGTAACCAGCAGGTCTGCGCGCCCGACGGCCAAAGTATCATTAGTCGCAGCTGCGCATCTGTGGACCCTACAAAAACGGTATGTACCGGAGTTGGCATTTGCGTCGGCTGTAAGCCTCTCTCTAACACCTGCCAGAACAGCACGACACTGGTCACGTGCTCTGGTCTCGGCGTCGCTTCCGTGAGCGCGTGCTCGGGCACCACCTGCGTGGTCGACCAGTGCACCGGCGAATGCGCGCCGGGTGAGCTCCAGTGTGCGGGGTCGGCGAGTCCGGCGCGCCAGCAATGCGGCCCCACCGGTGCGTTCAGCGTCGCGGCTACCTGTGCAGGGGAAACACTCTGCGACACAGCATCGGTGCCCGCTGGAGTGTGCAGGGGAGTCGTGAATGGCTGTGTAGGGAAGAAGCCAGGCGACGTCGTCTGCGATGGATCGACGCGGCTTGTTTGCGGACCCGACCTTGTTACGGCGACTTCGAAGTCATGCGCGAGTGCGGCCTATTGCCAGCAGGGCAATGGCGCAGAGTGCGCGACGTGCATCACCAACGAACACGTCTGCGCGGGTGCACAACTACGCGTGTGCAATGCTACGCACACCGGGTTTGTGGACAAGCAGACCTGCGCGAGCGCTGCGCTCTGCAACAAGGAACTGGGGGCATGCACCTCAGCTACGTGCGAGCCCAACGCATGGTCTTGCAGCGGGAATGCGCTCAGGCATTGCAACGGCAGCGGCACCGACTACGTGGCGAGCGACGCCAAGACCTGCGGCGCGGGGCTGTGCAACGCCGGTGCGCAGCGCTGCAACGTGTGCCAGCCCAACCA
Organism: Polyangiales bacterium; assembly: GCA_038257655.1. Taxonomy (GTDB): domain Bacteria; phylum Myxococcota_A; class Polyangia; order Polyangiales; family DASUME01; genus DASUME01. Next base: position 6,500 of record JBBSJC010000318.1, read on the forward strand.
GATTCGTTGTCTCGAGGAGGGTGGCAAGGGGCGCGTGCAGTGCAGCGCGGATGGTGGCAGCGAGTCAGCGATCACAGCTTGCGCGAACGCATGCTTAGGGGGCAGTTGCGTGGCTTGCGCGCCCGCCGCCAAAGCGTGCGCCAACGCGGCGACGCTCAACACCTGCGATGCAAACGGTGCCTGGACCATCACGACCAACTGCTCTACGCAGGGCACAGACGGTAAGACCTGTATTGGAAGTGCCTGCACAGGGCAGTGCGCGCAGGGACGCGTGCGGTGCGACGCGTCTGGCAACGTGCAGACATGCGATGGCGCAGGCAGTTGGGGGCAGCCCGTGGTGTGCGCGGGGCCGAGCGCATCTGGGCCAGGCTTCTTGTGCGACAAGCCAACGGGTAGGTGCCTTGCCAATCCCGAATTTCCGCTCGGGAATTCGAGCCCTGCGAGTGGGGTAGACACCGGCGTGTCGGATGGGGAGATCCTCGCGACGGCAATCAAGATGCCGGAGGATGTGATGTTGCGCGGCATTGCGATGCACGGCTCAAGCGCCTCGGTCGGGGGACAGGTTAGATACGGGCTCTATACCGATATAGTAGTTAACGGTCGTCACCAACCTGGCTCCCTGCTTACGCACACTCAGCTTCTCGATCCGTTTTTTGCCAACTCGACCAACTTCGCGGACTCCAATGATGCGATCGCGCTGAAGAAGGATGTCGTCTACTGGGTAGCGGCCAAGACTTCGGAGGCGAGTAGCGAAAACGTCCGCGTTCTTTCGTACAATAACGTGGCAGCGGGAGACGGCACAGGTACACGAGTGCGCGCCTTTACCCCTTGGGTGGGTCTGCCTCCCGCCTCTTTTCCAACCTTCTCCTACGAGAATGGCAAGGAATGGGGAATTTTTGTGATTGTTCAGCGCTACTGGCACTAGGAGAAACATGCGTAAAGGAATACTAAGATCTTATCTCATGACCACACTCGCGTTGGGGAGCACGGTCATGGCGAACAACGCATCGGCCTCACCATTCGATGCGGGTAAGGAAGGCAGACCGGCCTGCGTGCGAGCACCAGGACTATTGCCCGGTCTCGCAGGCCTTCCGTTGTGGCCGGCGACCAACAATGGTAAGCCAGCGGCGGACAGTTCCTCCTGCGCCTCGGATCCTTTGACCTGCTGGACTTTGCGCGAGCGCACGGAGGTGAGCGACCCGCGTTGGGGCAATGGTCCGCTACTGCCTATGGCCTTCCCGGACACCAACGCGAGTTTCCGCTATCGCGTTGTGTCGGCAGACAAGCGCACTTTGTTGGTTTCGGTTCAGACCATAAACGATGTTACGGGTCCAACGTCGGACGACTACGTCCTCTTCGGGGTTGCCAGCAACAATGGCAACAATGCGTTCGGCATCAAGATCATTCCCAGCCGGCCAGATATCAGCGCTGCCAGCCCGCGCAGGCACATTCGACCCGATCAGTTCGCTGAGGCCACAGTCGCCAACTACACGTACGATGGAGCACGGACGCCAAAGTGGAGCAGCGCAGATGGTTTTCCGAGCTGGGTCGACACGAAACAAGCCGCGTGGTGGGGCAGCCTGCCGGCACCTGCAGGCAATCTGAGCGTTGAGGAGACGCAAGACGGAGCCAACTGGGCCGTGCAATTCAGGGTCACTCTTCCCCAGGGACTCGATAGCGACAGTGCGCGCTTCTTTATCGGCATGCGGGCTAGCTTGGGCAGTGGCGCAGTTGACGCCGCGACGGCAGACATCTGGAAAGGTTGTTCGCGAGCCAACTGTCCGACGTTCCCGCCTGTGCCTCCTGGTGGTAATATCGACCTCGCATTCCCGGATGAGCCCAAGTACTGGCAGCTCCTCAACACACCGGACTGTACGGATAAGGGCGTGAACCTGCAGGGCGATCAAATCGTTTCAAAAGCCATTGGCGGGGAGCCGCTCACGGTTAACGTGGACCCAGGGGATGTAAACCGATGGGACATCATCCCCACGTATCGCGTCCCACCGCGCGACAAGACGATTGCGGCCGATCTCTTCGTCGCCAATTGGGGAACAGTGGTCACGGGCGTTGAAGCAGGCTGGACGCGCATGTTTTCTCAGCTCCTCGCGCCTCGCAACAGTGCGGATGGAGTGCTCAGCTACTCGTGCACTAACAAAGCGAATGAGGGACTTAACATCTGCGGTATCGTCAAGAACTCGCAGATCGAAGGTCGCGAAGATATGCACCAGTGCTTGCAGGTGCAGTTGCGTCAGGCCGATGCCGCAAATCCAGTGCTATTCGACAACGCCTCAGCGTTTACAAACATGATCTACGAGCACCTTTCGGCCGCCGAGCAAGTAGCCGAAATCTCGGTCAAAGGCTTGCAGAAGCTACTGGGCAACAGCAAGGCACGCGACGTGTATCTGCACGTCGTGAAGCGCAACATGCCGCTCGCTGGCCCGACGAAGATGAGTCTCAATGAGCGCGCGCTCAATGCCCTGCGCGCTCAGGTTGATCCTTCGTTCACGCAGCCGCAGAGCGAGGGCTGCGCGCGCGGAGATCGCTGCTTCGCTGACGGCCGGATCAACAACGGCCTGACCAACGCGGGTCGGTGCATGACCCCAGCACTTATATCTTCGTCCGGCCCACTCTCCTGTCCCACTGA
>JBBSJC010000319.1:0-9121 GCA_038257655.1 Polyangiales bacterium
CGCCTCGCTCGAAGCTATCATCATGAAGTGCCTCGCGAAAAAGGCCGACGTTCGCTACCAGTCGATGCAAGAGGTGCTCGCCGATCTCGACCTTGCCAGCCAAGGTCAGACGCCCGGTGCCGTTCTTGATGAGTTGCGCCGCGCGTCTAACAGCGGCACGCGCCCTGATCTGACCGGCCCGACCGCGCTCTCCATGGATGTGGGGGACGTGAAGCTGCCCCAACACAGCAATAAGGGCCTGTTGATCGGCGCCCTGACGGCCGTGCTCGTCGTGGGCATCGGCGTCGCGGTCGCCATGTCGGGCGGTGACAAGCCGGAGGTTGCTGCGGCTCCTCTCAAGCCCGTCGCGCCCGTCGCAGCGGCCCCCGTCGTGCCCACGCCTGCTCCCGTCCAGGAAGCTCCAAAGGAGGAGCCCAAGCCTGAGCCTACGCCCCGGGTGAAGGTGACGCTCAAGAGCACGCCCAGCAACGCAGAAGTATATCAAGCAGGCGCGCTGATCGGCCGTACGCCACTTGCAGTGCGGCGTCCTCTTCGTGGCGATCCGGCGATCGACCTGACGGTTCGCGCCAATGGCTACAAAGACCTGAGCGTGCGAATCATCGACCTTACCCCGGAAGAGTTTCCGATCGAGCTCGACAGGGTGCGCAGGAGCAGCACGAGCACGCCCAAGGTAGAGGCACCTAAGCCGCCGCCGGTTGTCGAGGAAAAGAAGCCGGTCCGGCGTCCGAACAATGCGCCGAACACGGAAGTTCTTGATCCCTGGAGCTGAGAGGGCGCGTTGGAAGCTTAAAGGCTGACGCGTCTTGCAGTTGAGACGCGCACCCGCCGACGCGGCGCTTTCTTCACGGTTGCCGCAAAGGGGTTGAGCGACTAGGTTCCGCCCGATGGAAGTCCTCGGGACGGCTCGCAAAAGGCCGAAGCGCACGCGTAGTTTGAGCGCCGCCAACGCCTGCAGAGCTCTTTGGCTCACAGGCAGCGTTGCCATGGGCGGCCTTGCGCTGGTCAATGTCACCGCCTGCAACCTGAAGAATCCTGGGACAGATCCTCCGAGAGGCGCGCTCAGCTATCCGATCGGCGTCGCGCTCGGTGCGAAGGACAAGGACGGCAAAGCCGACGTGCTCTATGTCGTCAACTCGAACTTTGACCTCAGGTACAACGCGGGCAGTGTCCAGGCCTACGACCTGAGCGAGATCGCGGATGCGATAGCCGAATGTGAGAGCGTCGGCGTGCCCGAGGGCGGGATTGGGGCGCTGGACGCCGGGCTCGATGCATCGTTGCCGGACGCGGGTCTAGACGCTGGCACGCCCGATGCGGGGCTGCCGGACGGGGGCATGGATGCCGGCCTCATCCCAGGCTTCACGTTGCCGCCCGACGCCATCGGATCCGGGTACGAAACGCTGCGCGGCGTCCTATGTGACGGCCGCGACCGAGAAGGCGGCGACGCCTGCTGCTTTGACCGCGATGAGACTGCGCCGTTTTTGAAGGGCGAAGTGCTGATTGACAGCTACGCGACGGGCCTCGCATTCTCCGAAGAGCGCAACCGGTTGTACGTGCCGATCCGAGCGCGCGACCGGTTGCTGTACATCGGCACCGGGTCCGACGGCGCTCTGAGTTGCGACAACGAGGGTGGGCGCTGCACCCGCGGGACCGACCAGTCCGACAAAGATCTCGATCCGGACGTGGCGTATCCAGTACAGCCGCAGGCGCTGACGATAGGGAAGCTGTCAGATCTCGTGCCCGCGACAGAGGGTGACGTGGAGGGCACGTTCATCGCGACCGTGCACCAGAACGGAAGCCTCGCGCTGCTTGTGGACAAGGGCGAAGGGGCGACCGGCCCGGGCCCCGTGCTGCACAGCGTCGCAGTAGGTGGCGCGTTTGCGAATGCTGTCGCGCTCAACCCGATCGAGCGGCTGCTTTACACGTCCAGCGGCGACGGGGCCGACATCGCTCGCTGGGGCGTTGAGCGCCGCTCCACACGCAATCGTTGGATCCTCTATCAGGGCTCGACCCTGCGTCTGGCGCTCACGGGTGCCTTTTATGACATCCGCGATCTGCAGATCGATCCGGCGGATCCCTCGCGCGTGTTCGCGTTGATGCGCGGCCGACTTGAGTCGGTGTTGTTCGTCCAGCGTGATCCCGACTCGCCGAGCGAGGCCTTTATCACGAGTGCGACGCGCGTCGGCGCAGGGCCATCGAAGCTGGCGCACGCAGTCCTGGGCGACCGTAAGCTCTTGTTTGCAAGTTGCTTCGACTCGCGCGCCATCTTCGTGATCGATGAGAGCAATGGAGAGCTTGTCTCGGTGATCCGGGGTCTATCGGGGCCCTTCGATATGGCAGTGGACGAGGCACGAAAGCGACTTTACGTGGCAGATTTTCGCGCCAATGTTTTGCGCGTAGTCGATGTACAGGGTCTCGGCGATTCACGACTGCCTCCGCCGCGGATCATCGCCACGCTGGGTAAACCTACGTTTGGAGGGAAGCTCGAGTGAACCGCTTTCCTTTTACCAAGAACACGTGCCAGGACGCATCGAAGATGTCGTTATCGAAGATGTCGTTGATGCTGCCGCGCAAGCTGCTCGCCAAGTCTGCTGGGCTCGGCATGGTGCTATCGGCGCTAGCTTGTGGAGATAAGCCGAATCCGACGCAAAGCTTCGCGTTCAATCGACCTGAGCATCTTGAGTTCGTGTGCATCGACCCCAAGGGGAGCGACGACGCCTCAGCTGAGCTGGTGTTGCCCCTAAAGTGCTGCGAGTCGCCGACTCTGCTCAATCCCGATGATCAGGAGCGTGCCGGGTGCAAGCAGAACGGGTCGCTTCATGCGCTCGTGACCCAGAGCACGCGCGGTGAAGTGGCCGCTGTCGATCTCAAGGCGAGCAAAGTGCTCGACAGCGATGTGCGCTTTCCTGGCTACACCTTCGTGGACGTCGGCGGCCTGCCGAGCGCGATCGTGACGCCACCGCATCGGCCCGGGAACGAGAACGTGGGGCCGCCATGGACGTATGTGACCAGCGTCGAAGGGCAAACCCTGCGCGCGGTCGCCACCTGCCACTTTCGGGAAGGCGCACAGTGCGGCCCTGAGAAGAACCTGTTGGACGATGAGTCAGACGAGACGCTAAAGGACAAGTTAACGAAGGTCTTGCGTGCGAAGCCTCGGGACATGTTGTTTCTTGAATCAGACAACGCCTTGTGGTTGTCATTGCCCGACATTTCCTCTTTGGCGCGCATCGCCCTGCCTACGGAGGCGCCCAGCGCAGACGGAAAGGACCCGCCCTTTGCCGAGGGAGAGATCCGCTACTTCCCCATGCCGGTGGTACCTGGACTTGAGCCCGCCGCGCCGGTCGAGGAAACGGAGTACTTCGCGACCTGTGGTTTGGGCTATGCGGTGACAGCTGAAGCGCTGCAACAGACCAAGCTCGCGCTTCCGGCCAGCAAAAGCGTACCAGGGCGGGGCGTCGCATCGCCAACGCGTCTGCGGTTTGATGAGGAAAGCGGACTCTTGCTCGTGGCCGATGCTTCCCAGCCGCTGATTCATGCATTCTCGGTGACAGTCGATGGGCTGCTCAAGAGCGGTAGCATCGCGACGGGCGCGCCGATTCGCGATTTCGCGCTGACGCCCTTCGTGCCCAGCGAAGTGCCGCCCCTCGTGTTCTTGGATGAGGACGGCAAAGGGCCGAAGGTGCCTAAGTTTGCCGCCCCCGAAAACCGTTATCTCTACGCGATCGACGACCGAGACGGTTCGGTGATGGTGCAAGCCTTCAGCTACGAAGAAGGCGCCCTGTCGAGTGTTCCCCTGCGCGTGCCGGCGACGCTGGATCGCAGTGACCGGTTGCCCTTGGCTTCGGCCGCCACGGCCTTAGCCATCGTGGATAATCGCAGGTTCACAGCCAAGAACGACGGCAAAGGCGGTACCCGCGATTTTGTTTGTGACTGGGGAAGTGACGCGGATGAGGCGCGCGATAAGAAGCGGATCGACAAATTGAAGTCTGCCGCCGATGCCGCGAAAAAGAAGCGCGATGCTGCTGTGGCGGGCGCTGCTCTGGACAAAGCTCAGGCCGAGTACGATCAAGCCGTCAGCGATTACACGACCGCTGATGCCGAACGGGACCTCTTGGATGGGGCGGGCGCCGAACAGTTGCGCGGCGTTTACGTGATGATCACGACGATCGCCGGCAGGCTGAATGTCGTCGACATTCACGACTTGGATGTGTTCTGTCGCGGTCAAAAAGCATGCGACAGCGCGACCCAGCTCTCGGGAGACGCGGACCAGGCGGGGCTTGCTCTGCGACGTCACACGTTGCGCGTCTTGCAGGTTGATAAGGACCCCCGTGAGGCTATCAGCCAGGGCAAGGGCGCCGCGTTCGAAACTGTGGTGTGTGAAGAAGGGCGCTACCCAGCGGTCCGGCGCGGCACGGACGAGGGCCCTGCGCAGTCGGACGACGAAGACAGCGGCGTCGATGTCGGTCCGACTGACGGCGGCGTGCCGGACCACGACGCGCCCGATGCATCCGAGCCCGACGCAGGCATGGACCCAGGTCCAGGTAAGGATGAGGCTCCGAAAACGAGTAAAGACGATGTGATCGCATGCACCATCGCGAATCCATGGCTTGCGCCCTCGCCCGCTTGGACAGCTGATTGGGAGGGGCCCGTTTTAACGACGGGCGGCGGGCGACTTGACGGCGAAGACGGTGCAAAAGCTGTCACCTTGTATGGACCGCCTGGTCTTGATCTGTGTGCACGCGGCGTAATGGAAGCAGAATCGGATGAGCAGGGGACGTACGCTGGAGACTTGGTCGCGTTCACCGGGGCTCCGCCGAGCTACGCGCCTGCCCGTTGCAAGGTGCCATTACGAAACGAACAGACCACGCTCAGGGTCATAGAAGCGTACAGCGACCGATTGGAGCTGGGAGGCAGACCAGATAATTTGGCGGACACCAAGGCCGACGTCGCAAAAGTGCGTGAGTGCTATCCCGACCTGGTCCAATTCGAAGTTCGCGCCAATGAGCGATTTCTCGTGACGACGAACTTCGAGACGGCAAGCGGCCGGACGCTGCACCGTCTGATGGCGGGGCCAGACGGAAGGTGCGTCGTGGATCCCGACAAGGATCCGCGCTTCGTCTCGCGAGCCAATCCTGGCGAGAAGTTCGTCAACATCCTCTCCAGCTTCACCATCGCTAAGACCGCAAGACAGGATCCCGACGCGCCGCTCTCGGCAAGTGGGCAGGGTGCTGGCCGCATCTCCTATGCGCTGGCCCCCGGTGACGAGCCATCGCTGCCCGTGAGCGTCCAGTACCTCAGCATCACCGGGGAGGTTTACGTGGTGGATGCAGTTCAGGGCTTGATTCGCTTCGTGCTAGCGCCGGAATTTCGGGCCGCCAACGATTCCTATCGCTGAATCGTTACACGGGAGAAGCCATGGCCATCACCAAGCCGCCCTCGGCACAGGGTAAGCGCGCGCACACGCCCGTGATGCAGCAGTACTTTCGCGCCAAGGAGCAGTATCCGGACGCCTTGTTGTTCTTCCGGATGGGGGACTTCTATGAGTTCTTCTACGAGGATGCGATCGAGAGCTCGCGGCTACTCGACATTACGCTGACCTCGCGCAGTAAGAGCCCGGACGAAGAGCCCATTCCGATGGCCGGTTTTCCGCACCATGCGGCTACCGGCTACATCGCGCGCCTGCTCGAGCTGGGGCGCAAGGTCGCGATTTGCGAGCAAATGGCCGATCCCGCCACCGTCAAAGGCATCGTGCCGCGCGAGGTCGTGCGCGTGGTGACGCCTGGGCTCGTGCTCGATCCGGAAGTACTCGATGCGCGCGCCCACCATTATCTGGCAGCGGTCGTGCACGCCGAGGGTAAGGTTGGTCTGGTCACGCTGGAGCTGTCGACGACCGAGCTGCGCGGTGCGTGTTTGGATGATTTTGCGAGTGCGCTTGCGGAGCTCGTGCGTTTGGACCCGCGTGAGCTTCTGATCGGCGACGATGCTGGGCCCTTGCGTGACGCACTGAAGCGGGTGTTGCCGCGCTGCGTGCTGCAGGCGCCTATGGCTGCAAAGGATGACCTGGACGTGCTCGCGCGCGTGCTCGGCGAAGATGAGACAAAACGCGTCCGAGGAGCGCTTGAAACGCAGGTGCTGAGTGCTGCCGTTCATGCGCTGCGTTACGCCGAAGCGTGTCAGCCGGGGCAAGCGCTAGTTATTCAGCGCTTCTCGCGATACAGCCCGTCCGACCAACTCGCGCTCGATGACGCCGCGGTTCGTAACTTGGAGATCGTCAAGACCCTTGACGGACAGCGACGTGGTTCCTTGCTCGCCTTGATCGATGAAACCAAGACGGCCATGGGCGCACGGTCCCTGCGTCGCCGTTTGCTGGCGCCGCTGACGGAGGTGAGCGCGATTCGCCGGCGTCATGATGCGGTCGAAGCCTTGAGCGTGGACGCGCCCACGCACGCGCGTTTGCGAGAGTTGTTTGAAGGCATGGGGGATCTCGAGCGGCTCGCCACGCGTGCTTCCTCCCTCGTTGCGACGCCGCGGGATCTGGGCGCGATTCGCGGCGGGCTTGAGCGCATGGCGGAGCTGTCGCAGCTACTTTGCGCCGCGCGTTCCGACCTGGTCGATGGGGTGCTCAAGGGGTTGGCACCGAGCGATTTAGCAGGCGACGTGCTCGCCGACCTGCAAGCGACACTCGCCGACGAGCTGCCGATTTCGCCTTCTCAGGGCGGCATCCTGCGCGAGGGGGCCGATGCTCGCGTGGACGAGCTGCGGCAGCTCACGTCGTCGAGCAAAGACGTGTTGCTCAGCGTCGAAGAGCGCGAACGAAAACGCACGGGCATCTCATCGCTCAAGATCCGTTACACGCGCGTTTTTGGCTACTACATCGAGATCACGCGCTCGAATCTGAGTCTTGTGCCCGCCGACTACCGACGTAAACAAACGATCGCCAATGGCGAGCGTTTTGTGACCGATGAGCTCGAAGAGCTCGAACGCAAGATCGAAACGGCCGATGTGCAGTTGCGCGCGATCGAACAAGAGCGCTTCGAAGCCCTGCGACGGCGCGTCGCACAGCATGTCTCCCGCCTGCATGCGCTCGCTGCATGCGTGGCCGACCTCGATGTACACGCAAGCTTTGCCGAAGCCGCGCGTCGCTACGGTTACGTGCGCCCCACGGTCGACGAGTCGTGCGTATTCGATTGCAAGGACCTGCGTCATCCCGTAGTCGAACGTTTGGCCGAAGCGGGCACGTTCGTGCCCAACGATGTCGCGCTCGATGCGTGTAAGACGCCCAGCGCAGCACGCTTGATGATGATTACTGGGCCCAACATGGCGGGCAAATCCACCAGTATGCGTCAGGTGGCAGTCGCGGTGGTGCTTGCGCAAGCGGGAGGCTTTGTGCCCGCGCGCGAAGCACGCATCGGCGTGGTCGATCGTGTGTACACGCGGGTGGGTGCCAGTGACAATCTGGCCCAGGGCCAAAGTACGTTCATGGTCGAGATGCAGGAAGCTGCCGCGATCTTGCGTGGTGCAACCCAGCGCTCGCTGGTGATTCTCGATGAAATCGGACGCGGCACGAGCACCTACGACGGTCTGGCCATCGCGTGGGCGGTCGCTGAGCATTTACACGACGTGATCGGGTGCCGCGCCATGTTTGCCACGCACTATCACGAGCTGTGTGAGCTTGCGGCGACGCGCAAAGGCGTTCGTAACTACAACGTAGCCGCGCGTGAGTACGGCGAAGGCGTGATCTTCTTACACAAGCTCGTCGCGGGTGGTACCAATCGTAGTTATGGCGTGGCCGTGGCGCGCTTGGCTGGCGTGCCCGATATCGTGCTGGCCCGGGCGCGGGCTGTTTTGCAGCTGCTTGAGCAGGGACAGGGGCCGCAGGGCACGCGCGATAAAGCCAGCACCAAGCCGCAGCTAGAGATGTTTTCTACGCGGCCTGCAGCGCCCTCGAGCGTGGAGACTACGCTGCGCGAGCTTGAGGTTGATCACATGACCCCCGTGCAAGCGCTGCTCGCTCTCGCTTCGTTGAAGGCGCTGCTGTCGAACGAATCCTGAGCCAGTGCTACAGGAAGGGCCGAAGGTAGAGCCATGTCCGAATCTCGTCCATTGGTAGCCCCGCACATCGAGCGACTTTCACCTTACGTTCCTGGCAAACCGGTCGAGGAGCTGGAGCGCGAGCTCGGGATTCGTAATGCGATCAAGCTCGCGAGCAACGAAAACCCGTTTGGACCTTCACCCCTCGCGCTCGTGGCCGCGGCCGAAGCAGCGCGCGATGGCAATCGCTATCCAGACGGGTATCGAATGCGCGCTGACCTCGCACGTTTTCACGGGGTCGAGCAGGCCGAGCTTGTCTTGGGCAACGGATCCAACGAGCTCATCGATCTGCTCTTTCGTACGTTTGCCGAGCCGGGCGCGCACGCGGTGTATCCCGACCCGTCATTCGTCTGCTATCGCATCGGTGCAACGAGCACGAACATGGCTGCAAGCGAGGTGCAGCTGCGCGATTCGGTGCATTACGATGTCGATGCTCTACTCAGCGCAGTGAGGCCCGAGACCAAACTGCTGTTCGTCGCCAATCCGAACAATCCAACGGGGGCTTACATCGATCGTGCGCAACTGGCGCGCCTGCTGCGCGAGGTGCCAGAGCGCGTGGTCGTCGTGCTCGATGAAGCCTATGTCGAGTTTGCGGATGCTCCTGACTTTGCAAGCGCCCTCGAGATGCGCGGCCTGCGCGAGCATCTGGTCGTGCTGCGCACCTTTTCGAAGGCTTACGGTTTGGCGGGCTTTCGCATGGGCTACGGCGTCGCGAATGCGCAGATAATCAATTACCTTGACCGAGTTCGAGCCCCCTTCAACGTGAGCTCAATCGCGCTGGCGGCGGCCCGCGCAGCGCTTTCCGACAGGGCGCATTTAGAGCGCGGGCTCGCGCACAATCGCAAAGAGCGTGCGCGCGTCGCACAAGGACTGACCGCACTCGGCCTTGATGTCGCGCCAAGCCAGGCCAATTTCGTGCTCGTCAACTTCAAAAGCGACGGTCGCGTGGTGTACGATCGGTTACTGCGCAAGGGGGTGATCGTCAGACCGATGCCACCCCCCATTTCGACCTGGCTGCGCGTCACAATCGGAC
>JBBSJC010000320.1:0-9111 GCA_038257655.1 Polyangiales bacterium
CTCCCGTCGCCGTCGCCGTCGCCGTCAAGGCTCACGACCAGGACAACGCTCACGCCCACGTGGAGAAAACGTCCTGGCAGCCCTCGTGATCACCTACTTCTGGGGACCTGTACTTAGGCACTAGACATCGTGCGTTCGGGGTCCCGGGCGACACCTGCTCGACTCGTCGCCAGACTCAAGTTGTCCTACTGCACGGCACTGGACGGGGCTGTCGGGCGCCAAGCCGGTTGTTAGCCAAAGCCAGGCGCGCCTAATAATAACACTTGCGTTATATAACGTGCATGTTATTTTCAATGCATGCAGATTCAACCTGCCCTCGATGCGACGCTGGCGGCCCTGTCGGACCCGACACGGCGGGCCATCTTGGCGCGTCTTGCGGAAGGCGAGGCCACGATCAACGAGTTGGCGCAGCCCTTTGCCATCTCGCAGCCAGCCATCTCACGGCACATCAAGGTGCTCACGGAAGCAGGCCTTATCGCCCAGCGGGTCGAGGGAGCCAAGCGTCCCTGTCGCCTCGCCCCCGGTGCATTGTCAGAGCTCGACGATTACCTCGCGATGCTGCGCAAGGCCCTCGAACAGAACTACCGACGCTTAGACCGTATCTTGGCGAGCCCAAAAAGAAAGGACAGCAGATCATGAGTAAGTTAGTTCTGGAAACCGAAGGGGAGAAGATTGTCGTCGTGAGGCGCCGTTTTGAGGCACCTCCCGAGGACGTGTACCGTGCTCATGTCGACCCTGAGCTTGTACAGCAGTGGATGCTCGGACCTGAGGGTTGGACCATGCCTGTGTGCATCAACGAAGCCAAGGTCGGGGGTAAAATTCGTTACGAGTGGTCTGATGGCAAGGGTGGCGGCTTCTTCCTGACTGGAGAGTTCGTCGAGCTCGACCCGCCCCATCGCATCGTTCACATCGAGCGCATGCACATGCCCGATCCCACACCAGACAACCGCATCGAGACGACCTTCACTGCGCAAGGCGCAGGAACGCTCATGGTCATGCGCATGAGCCTCCCCGACGCGGAGACCCGTAAGATGATGTTGGCAACCGGGATGGAGCACGGGATGGAAGCTTCGTATGCGCGCCTGGAGCACCTTTCGGCTTGGAAAGGCGCGCAATGACCTCGCCCGAGTCCAGGGCTGTCGCAAGGCCCAGCGTTCACTGAACATCGACGTCCCAAAGCTCGACGCGGGCCTGCGTCACGGGGGCGTCGCTACGCGTGTATGGCTTGCAATGGACACGCGGTCACCTATGACGGTCTACGTTAGAAACACTGGGGATGAGCCATGGTTATCGCGGATCAAAAAGCGGAGGACACGGTCAAGCGCGTCATGGTGACGACGATGCGCAAGAAGAAGTCTCAGACCGTAGTCGTTCACGACGCGCTGCCGCCGCTGCAGCAAGGACAGATTCGCATGCGGGTCGATAAGGTCGGCCTGAGCGCTAACAACATGTTTTACGCGCAAATGGGCGAGGCGCCGTTTCTCAAGTTCTTCTCCGTGTATCCCGTCGAGAGCCGCCCGGAGCTTGCCAATGTGCCCGCCTGGGGTAGCGGCACGATCGTCGCTTCGGCCAACCCTGATTTCGAGGTCGGAGAGCACTATCGAGGCTTCTTGCACATGGCCAACGTGGTGCAGATGAAGGCGAAGCGCACCGCAGACGGCTTTGTCGCGTACGGTGGCAATCGCGACAAGCTCAACAGGGCTTACAACGGGTTCATCAAGGTAAGAGACGAAAAATCGCCGTTTCATGGCACGGGCAGCAAGGCCGATCTCGCAACGGTCGCAGCGCCCGGAGCCTTGAGCGGTTTTATCCTGTGCGAGCTCTTGCGAATGAACGCCTTTTACGGCGGCGACAGCATCGTACTGACTTCCGCCTCTTCCAAGCTCTCCCTCGCGATCGCGTTTTTGCTCAAAGCTGAACGCGAGCAGGGCACGCTCAAACGTGTGATCGGCTACTCCTCGCCTAACAACGTGGAGTTCGTACGATCCACGGGGCTGTTCGATGATGTGCTGACCTACGATCAAGAGCTGCCTTCCGACAGCAGTCTCAAGCCCGTGCTCATCGACGTAGCGGGCGATGCCAGCATCTACCGACGGATCCACAAGAGGCTCGCGAAGGGCCTGGCGGTCGGCGGCACCCATTCACGCGCAAAGTCGTCTACGTTCGCCGCCTTTGGCCCATCGGGCTTGCTCAAGATGATCGGATCCATGGTGGCGCCTCCTGCGGTTGGCAAATGGTTGGACAAGAACCTCCACCCTCCCCTCGAGATGTTTTTTGCCCCCACGGTGATGACCCAGTTGGTGGCCCGTTGGGGAAAGAACGTGCTCGACGAAAAGTGTGACGCTGCCTTGGCGGCCTTTGTCGACGCAGCGCTGGACAACCGCTGGATTACGGTCGTCAGGGCCGAAAGCACCGGCACAATTCAGTCTGAGTATCGACGTATCGTCGAAGGGACCGTTCCTCCGTCGGAGGCGATCATCGTGTCTCTCGCCGACGGCGAGCCGGCGCACACGACGAAGTCACCCGTGGTTGCCGTGGGCTAGCGGCGAATCGTAGGGCTTCACGTGGCTATCGACCACCTCCCCCGCCTTGGCCTACACTCGCCGCGTTGGGGGGTGATGTTGTGATGAGTACGCCAGTTGCAAGTGGGGACGAGCGCGCGCGGCTGATCGAGGCTGTTTCTCGGCATTGCGATCTCGCAGAGCGCCTTACCTTGATCCCCCCCTCGGCTACGGTCCGAGGTCTTTACTTTCGCAGTATCGAAAGCGTGCTCGCGCGCGAAGGCAGGGCAGAGTTCTATCGCAGGCTGTTTCCTGAAACATTTGCCGCGGTGCGCTGGCATCCGGCCGGCGAATTTCTGACGCGCTTGGCGGCGGGCGGGGCGCTGTTGCTCTCTCCGGAGCGGGTGCACGAAGGCATGTACGAAATCGGACGCCGCAATGCGGTCGCGTTCGCGGAGAGCCTGATCGGGCGCACGCTGCTGCGCTTGTTGTCACGCGATCCCAAAAAGCTGCTGCAACAAGCCGTTGCTGGACGCCGCCAAAGCACCAACTTTGCGCACTGGGAAGTCAGCTATCCAGACGCGCGGACCGCCGTCGTCGATATGCAGGAGGAGTACCAGTGGCTTGACTCCTACGGACTGGGCGCCGCGGTGGGCACGTTCGAAGCCGTGGGCCTCAAGGTACAAGCCGAAGCCCACCTGACGACTCGGTTCGCGGGTCAACATATCCTTCGTTGGTGAGCGCAGGACATCGCACACCGCACCCCAACCAATGGACGCAGGCACGGTTGCGGTTCTGACAAGTCGACTTTCAATTGTGGCATGCACGGCACTGAACGTTTGACGGCAGCGGCACTGAACCTCTGACGGCACGGCACTGAACGCAAGGTCGCACGGCACTGAACAGTCAGCTTCGAAGGTAAGACTCCATACCGGCTGGGTTCTGTACCCTGTTGCGGCATCGAACGTGCAAAGCGCTGTCGCCGAACCACTGCGAGGGCTCCCCCCTCGCGCGGCGTTCAGCTGAGGAGTTCCCATGCGCCCACTTCGAGGTAGTTCACTCGATCGGGTCACGCCCGACATCCGCGAGACCGGCGAATTCGAGGTCCGCGATCAGCGCAAGCTCGAGCACCCGACTCTTCCTGCGTCCGCGCCGGTCACGACGCTCACCTCGAGCCTTTCGCCTCGGGCCGCTGCACGGCGCCTGGTGCAGGCGCTGGTCGCGCGCGGTTCCGACACCTTCTTCGGCCTTCCGGGTGGACCTGTGTGTCCAGTGTTCGAAGCGATCCGTTGCACGCCCGGTGCGCGCTTGATCGAGTCGCGCCACGAGAGTCATGCGGCATTCGCTGCAGCGCTCTACGCACGTGCCAGTGGCTGCGTACCGGTGGTCGTCGTCACGGCTGGGCCCGGCGTGACCAACGCCGTGACGGGCATCGCTTCGGCAAGCCTCGAACGCGCGCCGATGCTGGTGATCGCAGGCGACGTCTCGTGGGCTGCCACCGGCGGCTGCACCGCACAAGACTCAGGTCCGGAAGGCATCTCGATCGAAGCCATGCTTGCGCCGATCACACGCGTCCAGTTGCGCGCAGCGCACGCGCGCAGCGTGGTGAGCCAAGCTCTGGCAGCGCTCGAGGTCGCATCCGATCCGCTATTTCCAGGACCAGCGCTGTTCGTGCTGCCGCTCGATCGCGGCATGGCCGAGTGCGACGAAGTGGAGATCACAGCGCGCGCGCTCACCTGCCAGGTGCCACCCCCTGAGCATTGCGTCACGCGTTGTGCCGAGTGGCTTGCTTCGGCCACGCGCCCCTTGATCGTGCTCGGTGCCGGCTGTCGTGGTCATGAAGCGGCGATTCGCGAGCTTATCGATGGCTTGAATGTACCGTTCGTGACCACGCCACGCGCCAAAGGTTTGGTCAGCGAGCGTCATCCGCGTTCGCTTCGTAACGGCGGCATGGCAGCGTCCCTGTGGGCGCGTCGTTATACGGCGGAGCCCGTGGACGTGTGCCTGGTGCTGGGCACCGATCTCGATGACACGTCGATGGGACCCACGC
This sequence comes from Polyangiales bacterium, assembly GCA_038257655.1. Classification (GTDB taxonomy): domain Bacteria; phylum Myxococcota_A; class Polyangia; order Polyangiales; family DASUME01; genus DASUME01. The sequence goes on from JBBSJC010000320.1 coordinate 4,552, forward strand.
GCTATCTCGGGGCCGGCGGCAAGCTCGTGCACGTCGATCTCAACCCGCGTGTATTCGCACGCAACCTGCCGACCGCGCTGGCGGTCACCGCCGATGTCGGCGCCTTTGCGCGCGCGCTGTGCCGTGAGGTGCAAGGCGCGCCGCTTGCGCAGCTGAGCGCGCGGACGGCATTGCTCGATGCGCGTGCGGGCTCACCCTTCGACATCGAGGAGCATGCGAGCGACTCGAGTTTTCCAATCCGTCCGCATCGCGTGATCGCCGATCTGCAGCAAGCCGTGCCCGCCGACGCACGCTTCATCACGGACATCGGCGAGCACATGTTGTTCGGACTGCATTACCTGACGGCAGCGCAGCCGGACTCGTTTTACGTGCAACTCAACCTCGGCAGCATGGGCTCGGGCATCGCTGGCGCGATAGGTCTTGCGCTCGCCTGTCGCACACGCCCCGTGGTGTGCATCGCGGGAGATGGCGGCATGCAGATGGCGGGCATGGAAGCGCTGCTCGCCTTGCGCGAGCGCTTGCCGATCTTGTTCGTGGTGTTCAACGATGGTCGCTACAACATGGTGCACCACGGCATGCGCCAGATCTTCGGCGCAGCGCACACCTACGACATGCCATTCATCGACTTCGCGGCCTGGGGTGCGTCCTTTGGCTTACCCGCAGTCAGCGTGTCTCGACCGGGCGAGATCACGCGCGAGCTCATCGAGCAGCTGCAGCACGCAGGGGGTCCCGCTTTGATCGATGTGCGCATCGACTCGAGTGTGCGCATCCGTGGTGGAGGGCGCGTCGAGGCCCTGCAGCACATGTCCATGTTGTCTCAGGCGAGAGCAGAATAAGGAGTGTTCATGAAGGCAGCTTGTATCGTCGGTTTAGGCACGTGGCTTCCTGAAACCGTGCGCACGAATGACGCATGGCCAGCAAGTTTCGCAAAACGTGATCACGTGCGCGGGGATCGCACCTTCAACGATATTCCGAGCTCTACTGATCCGATCGCCGCAGCGTTCGTAGATCGCGAGCTATCGCGCGAAGCCGGCGATCCGTTCTTGGGTGCGGTCACACGTTATGTCGCAGAGCCTCAGACCTCGTCGCTCGACGCAGAAGCGTGCGCTGCCATGCGCGCGATCGAAGATGCCGGCATCGACCCCAGTGAGATCGATCTCGTGCTTGCGTTTTCGGCCGTGCCCGATCGCGTATCACCCTCGAGTGCTTGCGGCGTGGCCCACCGCGTGGGTGCCGTTAAAGCGCGCGCCATCGGCATGGACGCCGCGTGCGCCAGCGCGATCGTGCAGCTCGAGATGGCACGCGCTTACCTCGACAGCGGGCTCGCAAAGACGGCCCTGCTCGTGCACTCCCATCTCATGTTGCGCGCCATGGGCTTCGCACATCCTGCAAGCCCTGGTCTCGGGGACGCGGCCAGTGCAGTTGTGGTGACGCGCGGCTCGGTCGGTAGCGCGCAGGCCTGGGCCATCCGCGCGACCCACGTGCGCACCCACGGCGAGTTCGCGCAAGCTGTGACCTGGGTGCGGGGCGCCGACGATCCGTCCGACATCGCCTGGTGGAAAGCGGGCGGGGACTTCCGACCCGGCAGCCGACAGCCAGAAGCGGTCAAAGTATTGATGCGAGACACGGTCGCCTATGGCGCGCGCACGCTACGCGAAGTCGCGCAGCAAGCGGGCGTCGACGTCGAGCGGATCGGCGTGTTCGCAAGCGTGCAGCCGCGCGGATTTCTACCGGGGGCTATCGCAGGCTACGCGGGGCTGCCGCGCGAACGAGCGGTCACGACCTACGAGCGCATCGCACACGTGGGCTCATGCGGGCCGGTCTTCAACATGGAGCAAGCGCGGACCGATGCGCGCCTGGGCAAAGGAGAGCTTATCGGCCTGTATGGACAGGGGGCGGGCTTCACACGCGCAGGAGCGCTGCTCGAAGTCGTCTGAATAAATCTTGGCCCGGCTGGGCAGGGCGTAGACACTGGACGCCGCATGTCCGCGCCTCGCACCTTACTGCTCGTACGCGATCGCTACGCGCTAGAGCGCCTACCCGCCGTTTTGGCCGAGCTGCCCTGGGCCGAGGGGCGCGGGCTGGTGGTCGACTTACTGTCCGGGCCGCCGCAGCAGGCCATGATCGAGCGGCGCGAGTGGGAAGGCAGTACGCCAATCGGCGTGATCGCCGAAGACGAGCCCGCTGCCCTGTCGCTGCTCGCAGGCGGCGCCGACGAAGCTATCGTGCTGCACACGTTCGAGGCGGCGAGCCTGGCCGCTTTCGTCGACCGCGTCGCGTTTCGCGCAGGCCTACGCGAGGAGACACAGCGTCTTCATGAGAGCTTCGCACACGCCGAAAAGCTGACCGCCCTCGGCACTCTCGTGGCCGGCGTCGGGCATGAGATCAACAACCCGCTATCCGCTGTGATGTTGTTGATCGAAGCCAGCCGACGGCAGGTGCTGCCCGCGCTCGACGCCGCCTGGGAGCTTGCGCGTTTGACAGAGGCGCACGAGCCAGTCCCCGATGCGTTGCTAGCCAAGTTGCGCGAACGCATTCGGCCCGCGCGCGGCCAAATTCCGATGGAACGCATGTTCGAAGAGATGGGGCTGGCTACCGACGCGATAGCTTCGATCGTGCGGGACTTGCGGGTGTTTGCGCGCACCGATCACGAAGAGCCCGTCGAGCTCGCGGGCGTGCCCGACCTGATTGATCGCACCATCCGCTTGGTCGGCAGCGAGTCGCTCAGACATTGCATACTTGAGCGGGATTACGGGCCCGACCTACCCAATCTCGTCCTGCCGCTCAATCGCGTGACGCAGGTGCTGGTCAATCTGTTGATCAATGCGACGCACGCGATGAGCGAAGTCGATCGGCCGGTACATCGCTTACGCATCGCTGCACGTAGTGACGACGAGTTTGTCGCTGTCACGGTCAGCGATACGGGTAGCGGGATTCCTGCAAGCGCGCTCGAGCGCATCTTCGACCCGTTTTTCACAACCAAGCGTCAGAACATGGGCACCGGCCTCGGCCTTTCGATCTCGCGTGCGATCATGCGTAAGCTCGGCGGTGAGCTGTCGGTCGAATCGATCGCGGGCGAGGGAGCTATGTTCATTTGTCTGTTACCGATCCCCACGCGCGATGCGATGCGCCACGCGTTTCGGCGTTCGGCAACGACGGTGCTCAGTCCCCGTCCGCAGCCCAACGCGCGCGTGCTCGTGGTGGACGACGATGTCCACATGCTGCGTTCCTATGCACGCCTGTTGAGTACCGAGCACCGTATGCTCGTAGCCCATGACGGCCGCGAGGCGATCGATCTGCTCGAGTCCGGGTCCGTGGCCGACGTCGCAATCGTAGAGCTCGGGAGCGGGGGTGCCGAGCTTGTCGCGTGGCTTTCCGAACATCGCCCCGAGCTTGTGCAACGCACGGTGCTCGTGACGGCAGGCTCGGGTGATCAAGAGCGCGCCCGCTTTCTGCAGAGCTATCAGGGCGTGGTGCTGCACAAACCGATTCGCGGCGAAGCCCTACTCGAGACGCTCGCGGGCTTGCTTCAGGTACAACCCTAGTATTTCGGAGGCTTGAGCGAGGGCCTGCATGCGCCGCATTGGAGCGAGCGACCCAATCCGGACGCCGCTTCTAGAGCGTGGCTCTCGGCAGCGACCTGCGCCCCTGCAGGTCGACGGGGAGCGCGAACATCTTCACCCATTTCGTGAGCAAGTCGTCGTACTTCCCCTGCGTTTCGCGGACCTGCTTGCGCAACTTCTGAAGCGTGACGAGCGGAAGGTCACGGCTGCTCAGCTTCGCAAGCCACTCAGGCAGCATTCCGCCAGGGTCTGCGTTCACCTGGTAGACCACGCGGGTGCGTGTGTCTGATACGTATGTGAGCCGATAGAAGCCCGTCAGGTTCGGCATCCTGACGGCGTTGTCGACTTCAGGTTTCAGCTTGGAGGTGATCGAGCTGAACTTGCTCCATACCTCCCGCTTTTCGATGTCGAACTCGGTAGTGGACTTCAGCACCACGTCGCGATCGGACACGGGCCACGGTGCATGCGTCCGGTTGTACATGACGGTCTCCGTCTCGCTGAAGCGCTTGAGCACAGTCGACTGCATGCAGTTGTGCATCCAATCTTCGTGCTTCTTGTCATCGTAGAGCACCGCGAGCACATCGAGGATGCTGCCTTCCACGAGGCCCTCTCCGCGAAAGGTTGGTAGCCCCTTGCCTTCGTTCTCACGCACGGAGACCAAGATGCCGTCTTCGTTGGTGATGCGCTTCCAACCACTCTGCGCCGCCACGGCCGACGCGATGAAAACGGGCACCAACAATACGAGCGTATGCAAAATCCATCGACGCTTCATGCTTTCTCCAAGGCTCTGGACGGAGGTCTCTCACGCGAGAATTCAGCGGGTTCGTCCCGGGCTATCGTCACGCTACACGTCCCGACGGCGCAGCGCGTGTTACTGGCACCAACGGCCTGGCGTTCGGCAGCAGCGGAGACTCGATCTTGTGGAGCGGTGTCCAACGCGCCACACCACGGCGTGGCCAAGCCTTTCGGTTCAACAGAAGCGGGCCCTGCCCGGAAG
>JBBSJC010000321.1:0-9110 GCA_038257655.1 Polyangiales bacterium
GGCCTTACACTGTGCTCACCGACGACCGCTTCAAGAATGCGCGCGTGGCCGAGGTGCGCGACTTCGACGCCGCGCTCTACTTGGGCGACAAAGGTCTGCGCAACTTCGATCGCCTCACGCGTATGTTGATTGTGGCCGCTAAACAAGCGCTCGAAGCAGGCTGCATCAAGCGCGACGGAGCGTTCATTGCTTCGTCGCCCGAGCGGGTGGGCATCTGCGCGGCGACTGCCTACGGGTCGCTCGATAGCATCACCGAAATCAATCGCGTCGCGGAGCTCGAGCATCCGCGTTACCTGAATCCGTCGCGCTTCCCCAACACGGTGATCAACTCAGCCGCCGGCTACGTGAGCATTTGGGAGAACCTGGAAGGCCCCAACGTCACGATTGTCGATGGCAACTGTGGCTCGCTCGACGCGGTGTTGACGGCCGAAACCCACCTCGTGCGCGGTCGCGCCGACGTGTTGCTCGTCGGTGGCGGCGAAGTGTTGAGCGAGCCCCTGTACCTTGCGTTCGAGAAGCTCGGCGTCGTCAGCGAAGGGGAGACATTCTCATCGCCCGGTGAGGTGGCAAGCCGTGGCACGCACTTGGGCGAGGGGGCAGCACTGTTGAGCGTGGAACGCTTGGCCTATGCGCAAGCCCGCAATGCGCCCGTGTTGGCGGAGCTGGTCGGTTTCGGCACCGCGTTCGAGCCGCCTGCATCCGAAGCGCAACTGGTCCATGCATCCGAGCGCGCCGTGGAGCGCGCCGTCAGCGCGGCGCTGAGCGATGCGAGCCTGACTGCGAGCGACATCGATCTCGTGTGTAGCGCCGAGAGCGGCGTCAACCGCAGCGATATGGCGGAAGAAGAGGGGCTTGCGCGGGTGCTCGGCTGCGAAGTGCCCACGATCGCCACCAAAGCGTTGTGGGGCGAAACGTTCGGCGCGGCGGGTGCATTGAGCATGGCGGCGGCGGTCGCGTTTTTAAGCGGCGTGCCCGTGCCGCCGATTTTACGTGGCGCTGCGCCCAGCGGGCTTAATCATGTGCTGGTGACGACGACCGGTTACTACGGCAACGTGTCCGCTGTGATCTTGAAGCGGGCGTGATCTTGAAGCGGGCGTGATCTTGAAGCGGGCATGATCTTGAAGAAGGCGAGCAAGGGATGAGTTGGATCGACGACAAGGCCTACCTAGAGCTCGCACGCGTGCGCGAGGCCAAAGCCAGCCAGGTATACCCGTTCTTTCGTGTGTTCGAGAACGGGGGCTTACACACCACGATTGCCGGTAAGCCGGTGGTTAACTTCAGCTCCAATGACTATCTGGGTCTAACCAATCATCCCAAGGTCAAAGAGGCCGCAAAGCTGGCGATCGATAAGTACTCGACCGGCCTTTCGAGCTCGCGTCCGCAAGCAACGACCGTCGCGCACGTGGAGCTCGAAGAGCGCCTGGCTCGCTTTTTTGGCTATGAGACGGCGCTGGTCTTCACCACCGGTTATCAGGCGATGGTGGGTGCGATCATGGCGCTTGCCGATCAAGATACCACGCTCATCCTCGATAACTTGAGCCATGCCTGCATTCTCGATGGCACGTTTCTAGCGGCAGGGACGCCCACGAAGTCGCCCGAGGTGCGCTTTTTCAATCACAACTCGGCCAAGTCCCTGGAGCGCATTCTCAAGACGAAAGAGCGTAAGAATGTGCTCGTTTTGGTCGAGGGGGTGTATTCCCTCGACGGCGACCTGGGCGCGCTGCCGGAGATCGTCGAAGTCTGTGATCGCTACGGGGCCGTGTTGCTCGTCGATGACGCGCACGGCTCAGGCACACACGGTAAACATGGCCGCGGCGCGCTCGAACACTTCGGGCTCGAAGGTCGCGTGCCCCTGTTGATGAGCGCGTTCTCCAAGGTGTTTGGCGGGATCGGCGGCTTGCTGCTCGGTAAGAACGACGTGATCGAGCACATCAAGCACGCGGCGCGCTCGTTCATGTTCAGCGCCTCGTTGCCGGTGCCCGTGGTGGCAGCCGTCGCCACGATCCTGACCATGCTGGAAGAGGAAGGTCCGGCGCTCGTCTCAGAGCTGCAGGAGAAGTCCGCGTACATGCGCAAGTCGTTGCTTCAGCTCGGCTTCGATCTCGGCAGGAGCAACACGCACATCATGCCGCCGATGTGTCGCGACGAAACCAAGACGCTCTTCATGCACCTAGCGCTGCTCGAGAATGGCGTACTGATGGTACCCCTCGTCTATCCCGGTGTGAAAAAGGGTGATGAGCGCTTGCGCTTAAACGTTACCCGGGGTCACACGCACGAAGATTTGGACAAGGCGATTGACCTTCTCGATCGCTACGGTCGCGCCTTTTTCGTGCTGGGCGAATGACCGCTGTCAGTGCGCACTGCGTCGCTCACCCGGCTGAGAACGCAGAGGATTCGTGCGCACGCTGCGGTGACTTCATGTGCGGGCTGTGTGGCCCATTCGAGCCTTCAGCGCTGTGTGCGCGCTGTTTGTTGCGCAGCACCGTCGACTGGGAAGAGCGCGGTGAGCTGAGTCTGTTGCGCGCCTTTGCTCGCACCTGGCTCGAGAGCGTACAAAATCCAGGGCGCCTTGCGCTGCGCTTGCGTGGCTCGGGCCATGTGTTGTCGGCGCTGTCTTACGCGGCCTTGGTCGCGGCCCTGTCGAGCGTGCCGCTGGCCTTCGCTTTCAACGTGCTGTTGTTTGGCGTGCTCGCCCCGCACGCCGAAGGTTTGCTCTCCATGCGCGTGCTCGGCCTGGGCATCACGGTCGCGATAGGTTCTGTCGTCGTGACGTCGCTTGTGCCTGCGCTGCTTTTGGGCTGGTCGCTTGCGATCTGCGGCCTTGCGCGGTTGCGCGGCACGCCCCTAGGCATCGACACGACGGTGCGCGCGGTGTGCTACGGCGCAAGCTCGCTTGCGATTCCGCTGGTCGGCTTGCCCGTAGCCATCCTGCAGGAGCTGTGGATGGTAAGGTGCCTGCTCATGCGTAGGCAGGCCTAAACGTCAGCGGGATCGGCTACGACCTGCATTGCGTGGACCGCGCGGGCCCGGTGCGCCGTTGCTAGGTCTGCCCTGCGCGGGTCGACGGCCGCCGTTGCCGTTGCTCGACTTGGGCTTGGTGAAGTGCCGATGTTCGGTCAAGTCGGTGGGAGGTGGCACGCCCAGATGCGACGGGTAGGGGTGCTCGGTAATCGCGGCGATCGGGATGCGGATCAAGCGCTCGATGTCGGCAAGGTAAGGTCGCTCTTCGACCTCACAGAACGACAGCGCCTGGCCGGAAGCGCCCGCGCGGCCCGTGCGGCCGATGCGATGCACGTAGGCTTCGGGCACGTTTGGCAGATCGAAGTTGATCACGAGTGACAGTTGGTCGATGTCGATGCCGCGCGCCGCAATATCCGTGGCGACGAGCACTCGCAGTTGGCCCTTTTTGAAGCCGTCGAGGGCGCGTTCGCGCGCGCTTTGCGATTTGTTGCCGTGGATTGCCGCGGCGCGTATGCCCGCTTTCTCCAGGTGCTCGGTGACGCGGTTGGCGCCGTGCTTGGTGCGCGTGAATACGAGCGTGCGATCGCTGCGCGGGTCTTCTAGGATCCAGGTCAGGAGCGCGCGCTTGTCGTTTTTTTCGACGAAGTAGATCGCTTGATCGACCGTCTCCGCGGTGGATGCGATCGGCGTGACCGCGACCTCGACCGGGTCGTTGAGCAGTGATTGGGCAAGGCCGCGGATGCTGTCGGGCATGGTCGCGGAAAACAGTAAGGTCTGGCGCTTCTTGGGCACGGCAGCTGCGATGCGCTTCACGTCTTGAATGAAGCCCATGTCCAGCATGCGATCGGCTTCGTCGAGCACGAACACGTTGACGTCGGAGAACGACACGGCGCCCTGACCCATCAGATCGAGCAAGCGGCCGGGGGTGGCGACGAGCACGTCTACCCCGTGAGCTATCGCATCCACCTGACGGTTCTGGTTGACGCCGCCGAACACCACCGCGTGCGTGACGCCGGTATGGCGACCGTAGGTGGCAAAGCTTTCGGCGATCTGCGAGGCCAGCTCGCGCGTGGGCGAGAGCACCAGCACGCGCAGCTTGCGCTTGCCCTTGGCGACGCCCGCTTTGGCGAGATTCTCGAGAATCGGTAGTGCAAAGGCGGCGGTTTTGCCGGTGCCTGTCTGCGCACAACCGAGTAGGTCGCGGCCTTGGAGCACATGGGGTATCGCCTTGACCTGAATCGGAGTGGGCGCGGTGTAGCCTTCGTCACCGATGGCGCGAAGGAGGGGCTTACTGAGCCCAAATTCGGAAAACGGCATGGGAGCGCTACCTCTGTCACTTTACGCGCACGAATCAAGCCCGCAAGTCTACTAAGGTCGCACCCCAGCCGCCACGCATCGGCTCGGCGAGACGATAGTTTGCGACCACCTCTGGCATCGAAGCGAGCACATCGTGCACGATTCGGCGCAGCTGGCCCTTACCCTTGCCGTGAATGATGCGCAGGGCGAACACGCCCTCGCTGCGACATGCGAGCACGTAGTCACGTACCAGCGCTTTGACCTCACGGGGCTGAAACGTGTGCAGATCGAGCACGCCATCGAGGGGCAGCTGCACAGGTTGCTCGGGGTCGAAGTCATCGTCGATCATCGCGGCCTCGGGTCAGGAAGCCTTGTAGCATTCGCGCTGCTTACGCAGCACTGACGTGACAGGCCGCCTGAGGTAGAGTGCGGCCGCGTGAGTGGGGACCGTATGATGCTGCGCGTGTTTGAGTCGCCTAGCGGCGCGCAACGCCTGGCGCAGGCGGAGCGCTTCATGCGTGAGCTGCCGCGCAACAAGCGCGCGCTTGTGATCGCCCCTGCGCCGGCGGCCGTCAGTCGCTTGCTCGCGCGTGTGATCGATTCGGGACAGGCGTTGCTAGGCGTGCACCGGCATACGCTGTCCAGCTTGGCTGCGTGGGCCGCCGCCGAACAGCTGGCTGCGCTCGAGCTCACGCGCGTGACGAGCTTGTCTGCCCTGTCGGTGTGCGTGCGCGTGATCGATCAGTGTGCGCGGGACGACGGGCTTGGTCGTTTCCGCAGCGTGGCGATGCGGCCAGGCTTTGCGCGATCGCTGGCAGGATCTTTTGAAGAGCTGCGCTGCGCTCGCATTGCCGTCGTTGAGCTTGCGCGAGAAGACCCGGATTTAGCGGAGCTCTATGGCCGCTACGAGTCCACCTTGGCGGAGCTCAAGCTTGCCGACCGCGCCCAGGTGCTCAAGCTTGCGGCTCACGCGCTCAGGACTGGCTCGCATGCCCTGCGCGGCTTGCCGATTCTCTGGCTCGATGTTCGTCTGCGCGATCGCGCGGAGGCAGGGCTGTTCAGCGCGCTGTTTGCGCACAGCACAACGGGTCTCGTCACGCTCGTGCGCGGTGACGATCGCAGCGAGGGCTACCTGCGGGACGCGGGACTAGACGTTGTCGTCGAGCGTGCGGAGCCTGAGCCAACGGACGATCTGCAGCGTTTGCAAGCGCGGCTGTTTCGCCCTGAATCCCAGGTTTCGTGTGCTGCAGGTGAAGCTCGGGAGCCCCGTGCAGCAAACGTTCAGATCATGTCTGCGCCCGGCGAGAGCCGTGAGGCGGTCGAGATCGCAAGGGGCGTGCTTGCGCTCGCAGCCCGTGATGTGCCCTTTGACCGCATCGCGATCTTACTGCGCGCTTCGGAGGGATACCGCGCCGTGCTCGCTGAAGCGCTGACGCGCGCGCAAATCCCTGCGCACTACGCAGACGGCGTGCGGCGCCCGGACGCGTCCGGACGCGCACTGCTCGCGCTATTGCGGTGTGCATCCGAAGGGCTGTCCGCGCGTGCCTTTGCCGAGTACCTGTCGCTGGGCGTCGCGCCTTCGATTGGCCCGTCGGTCGTTGACGAGTTGCGGACTGCGCCGCGGCATTTTGAGCGGCTGTTGGTCGACGCCGCGGTGATCGGAGGGCGCGAACGCTGGCAGCGCAGGCTCTCTGGCCTGTGCGCGACGCTGACGCGGGAAGCCCAAAGTCTAGAGGGGGATGACCCGCGTCGCGCCTCGCTCGAGCGCGATGTCAACGGACTGCGCTCGCTCGAAATGTTTGCGCTGCCGATTTTGGAGGCTCTCAGCGCGTTGCCCACGGCTGGAAGCTGGGGGGAATGGACGCTTTCGCTCACGAATCTCGCCAGGGTCGCGATCCGCGACAGCGAGGGGTTGTCCGAGCTGCTCGCGGAGCTTTGGCCGCTTGCTCCCGTAGGCCCTGTCTCGATCGCGGAGGTTTACCGTTTGCTTTCGCGACGCATCGGAGACGTGCTGTTGCGCGACAAGGGCGCGGGCGCCGGGAAGGTATTTGTCGGCGCGATCGAAGACGTGCTGGGACGTAGCTTCGAGCACTGCTTCGTGCTCGGACTGGCCGAGAAGATCTTCCCCGCGCGCGTGATCGAGGATGCTCTGGTGCCGGACGCGATGCGCAAGCGCCTGGGCCATGGGCTGCGTGTGACGGAGGAGCGCGTGCTCGATGAGCGATTGCTACTGCGCGTGGCGGTGGGGGCCGCGAGCGAAAGTTTGGTGCTTTCGTATCCGCGGTTTGATGTCGAGCATGGGCGGCCGCGCGTGCCCTCGTTTTACGGACTCGAGATCTTGCGTGCCGTCGATGGCAAGCTGCCCGCCTTTGACGAGCTGACGCGGCGCGCTGACATCGGAGCGGCCCCGCGCATGGGTTGGCCCGCGCCCGACCGCGCGGCCGATGCGATCGACGCGTCCGAGTTCGATTTGTCGATGATTCACACCTTACTGTCGTCGAGCCTCGAGGCGCAGCGCGGGGCCGCCCGCTACTTACTGTCTGCCAATCTGACCCTGGCGCGGGCGCTGCGCTTTCGGGCGCGCCGCTGGACGCTTTCGCGCTTCACCCATGCCGATGGGATGGTCAGCTCAGAGTCGGGCGCGGCCCGGAGCTTGCTTTCAGCCCAGCGCCTGGGCGCGCGGGCCTATTCGGCGACGGCGCTAGCGATGTATGCCGAGTGTCCCTACAAGTTCTTTCTCTACGCGATCGCCGGGTTGTCGCCGCGCGTGGAGATCGAAGAGGTAGACGCGCTCGACGCACGCCAGCGCGGGATTCTGTTTCACGCGGTGCAGCGCAGCACGCTCGAAGCGCTGCGTCGTAACAGCCTTTTGCCGCTGAGTGCCGCGCAACTGGAGCAAGCCCTTGTGCTCATGCGCGCGGCCCTGAGCCAAGAAGGTGCCCGCGTGCGTGAAGTCTGCTCGCCCGCCATCGAGAGCGTGTTCGATGACACCCTGCGCGACGTCGAGCACGATCTAACGGAGTGGCTGTCGCGATTGTCTGCGGATACCGCCTTCATCCCTGAGTATTTCGAGCTTGGCTTCGGCCTGTCCCGCAGCCAGGAGCGTGACGCCGCAAGTTGTGATGCGCCGGTCGAGCTGCCCCTGGGCCTGCATCTGCGCGGCGCCATCGACGTCGTGGAACGCGCGAGCGTGCCGGGGCCAGAGGGCAGCCTCGTGTTGCGCGCCACCGATCACAAAACAGGCGAGCTGCCCGAGGAACGGCTGGGCATCGTGCAAGGGGGCCGCTCGCTGCAGCCGGTGCTGTATGCGCTCGCGCTCGAGGCCATGTTTAGCGGCGCCCACGTGCATTCTGGGCGGCTTTACTTCTGCACCTCACGCGGCGGCTATGCCCAGCACGAGGTCGTGCTCAACGGCACCGCCCGCGCCGCGGTGCGCGATTTGTTGGCGGTGATCGATCGCGCGATCGAACAAGCGTTCTTGCCCGCGGCCCCGCGCCCCAAGGCGTGTGAGCGTTGCGCCTACCAAAGCATCTGCGGACCTTACGAAGAAGAGCGCGTTGCCCAGCACAAAGATCAGCGCGCCCTGACGCCGCTGTATCAGGTGCGAGGTTTGCCATGACGGATACTCAGCTGGTCGATCACGAAGCGCGCCGGGCGATTCGCGAGGATCTTGCGCTGAACTTGATCGTCGAGGCGGCAGCCGGCACCGGCAAGACGACCGAGCTTGTGCAGCGCATCGTCGCGATGCTCGTGTCCGGACGCGCGAGCCTGTCGTCGATTGTCGCGGTCACTTTCACCGAGAAGGCAGCGGGCGAGATGAAGCTGCGCATCCGCACCGAGCTCGATCGTGGCCTGTCCTCGCCTGCCCTTAGCGAGCCAGAAAAGGAGCGGCTGCGGCTGGCATTGTCGGAGCTCGAAGCGGCGCGCATCTCGACCATTCACGGCTTTTGTGCGGACTTGCTGCGTGAGCACCCGATCGAAGCCGAAGTGGACCCAAGCTTTGAGGTGATCGACGGCTCCCGCACGCGGCAGCTTGTGGAACATGTGTTCGACCCCTGGTTGGAAGCGTGTTTGACGGCACCAACGGAAGGCGTGCGACGTGTGCTCGCACGAAGGCGTGCGCGCTCACCCGGCAAAAGCCCGCGCGCGGAATTGCTCGACGCCGTGTTGCGCCTGGTGGACACCCGCGACTTTGATGGTCCTACGCGGCGCGATGCGTTCGACCGCGCGCGTGTGCTGCGCGAGACCTACGAGGCGTTGTCGGATCTTACGCGCCTGGGCGAACGGAGTGCCTATCCCCATCACCCCTTGGCCAAGGCGCTTTCGTTGTTGCAGCGCATGCTGCGCCAGGTAGCGCCCGATGATCAGGATGGCGTCGAGTCGCTGTTGAGCGAAATTGGACGCACACGCGACATCTGGACGCGCGCCGGACAAGGTAAGGGCTTTGCGCCCGGCCTCTTGCGCAGCGAAGTCGTGGCAGAGCGCGACCGGATCAAAGCGCAGTTGGATGCATGCAATCAGCGCTGTGGGGCGGATCTTGCGGCTTGCTTGCAGGCTGAGCTCGGCTGCGTGGTCGCCCTCTACGAGCGCGACAAACAACAGCTGGGTGTGCTCGACTTTTTCGATCTGTTGATCCGGCTCGGCGCGCTATTGCGTCAGAGCCGGCAGGTGCGCAACGATCTGCAGCGGCAGATAAGCCACCTGTTCGTGGATGAATTTCAAGATACCGATCCGGTCCAGTCCGAAATCTTACTGTTGCTTGCCGCCGATGATCCACAAGAAGCCGAGCCGTGGCGCGCTCGGCCGATGCCAGGGAAGTTGTTCTTGGTCGGTGACCCGAAGCAGTCGATCTA
>JBBSJC010000322.1:0-9099 GCA_038257655.1 Polyangiales bacterium
CGACAACGTGCTGCGCGCTGCAAAAAAGGGTTTGCCGCTGCGCATTGGCTCGCCCGCAACCGTCTTTCAGCACGTCTACGTGGGGAACGTGGCGTACGCCCACGCGCTGGCGGCTTTTGCGATGCTTTCGGCTGAGCGCTCGGTGATCGCCGGTCGCGCTTACTTCTGTACCGACGTCGATGCCGTAAACTTCTTCGCGTTTCTACAGCCTTTCGTTGAGGCCAAGGGCTACCGCTTGCCGCCGCCCCAACGCCGTTTGCCGGACTGGCTTGCCTACGTGTTGGGCGCGCTGAGTGAAGGGCTCGCGCGTTCGCTGCCTGCTTCACTCGGTTTTCGGCCTGGGCTCACGCGCTCCAGCGTGCTCACGCTTACGCGCTCGTTATCAGTACGAAGCACGCGTCTGGCGGACGACCTGCGCTACGTCCCGCGCTACGCCCCCGCTCAAGCGTTCGAGCGAACCATGGCCTACTACGCCACGCATGACCCATGAACGCCCTTCGTAGGGCCCACCCATGACGCGATTCGCCCATCCAGCCGGCGGCTGCGCCTCTCTGTAGAACAACGCCCCATGAGGCGTTCATGTTTTTATGCGGTGAAGGCGTTTCATGTGCGCGCATGCGTTGCGCGCGCCCACTGTGGCTGTCACAGTCATATCGAAGCTCGGACATGGCCCGCTTTCTGGGGAGGAGGTAGGTCGGTCCCATAGCTTCTCCGCCCAGCTGTCCGATAGGACGGCTCGGGCGTTTTTAACTGCTCGCCGACCTTACTGTTTGCTCCGCGTCATCACGACCCGCGCGAAGCCCAATCCGCGCAGCAGGGTCTCGAGCGTCTGCGCGGCGTTTCTGTTCGCCCGCTCGAGGATGCCGCCGGCGATCGCTGCTTCGCGCAGGCTACCCTCGGCTTCTTGTCTGGCGCGCGTTTCCAGCGTCTCAGCACGTTTGGCGAGCGCGTCGGTCTTGCGGGTGTGAACGTAAGTACGATCGTTGTCGAGACGCGCAGTCAAGATCGCGGCGGGAGGAAGAGTAAGGTACGCGACTTTGCCTTCCGGATCGACGCTGATATCCCCATCCCGCATCAAGGTAAGGTCCACGCCGGCCGTAACTTCGCCCGCAGCAACCAGCAAGATCGCATCTTCGCTCTCAACGAGGCCGAACATGTGATTCTGCTTGTCTTTCAGATCGATCACGCGCTCTACGAAGTAAGACGAGGTTTGAAGCACCGCCAAGTCGCGCACGGCGGTGACGATGCTGCTCGTGTCGCGCACGACGGTGGTGGTCGCAGGCTTGGCTGTCTCGACTCCTTTCGAAAGCATGTGATAGCCGCAGGTCACAAACGCGCTGCCACCAAATGCGGCTAGGGCGATGGTCAGCGTTACGAGAATGCGCAGCAATACGCTGGGCGCGCGCGGGACCGTGGCGGGGGGGGCGGCAGGGTCGGCAGGCGTAGTTGGCGGCGCATCCATGCGCAAAGTCTAATCGCGCTACTCGAAAATCGCCGATATTTCCGCCGCGATCTCGGCCAGTCACCACGCGGCTTGGCGCAAGTTGCGCGTGGTAGGCGTTTCGCACTACTGCCCCAAAATGGCCGATCTTGGCTCGTTGATCAGGACGCCGCTGGCAGCTATCCGTCGGCTCTCGATGGACGCGAGGTTTAGCCCTCGCTCTTACGCTTTCGCAACAGACCTTCCTGCGCGGTCGACACCACCAGTCGCCCGTCGCGCGTGAACAAGCTGCCGCGCACAAGGCCCCGTGCGCCGTGCGCGGCTGGGCTGTCGATCACGTATAGCAACCACTCGTCGACGCGAAACGGCTGATGAAACCACATCACGTGATCGAGACTTGCCACCTGCATGCCCGGCGTCAGCCATGTCACCCCGTGGGGCCGTAGCGCAGTGGTCACAAACGAATGGTCCGAAGCGTAAGCGAGCAAGTAGGCGTGCAGGGCAGGCTCATCGGGCAGTGTCCCGACCGTGCGCATCCAAACCATACGGCGCGGCGGCGTCGGGGCTGGGTTGAAAGGGTCCTCTTCTGGATCGGTGGGCCTCAGCTCGAACGGACGTTCGCCTATGGCGCGCTCGCGAAAGAGCGGCGGCAGCAGCGCGACAAAGGCTGCCGCGCGTTGTTGCTCGGTCTTGAGCGACTCGGGCGGCGGCGCCTCAGGCATCACGTCCTGATGCTCAAAGCCCGGTTCGATCTTCTGAAACGACGCGGCGAGATTGAAGATGGGCCGCCCGCTTTGGATGGCCACCACGCGACGGGTGGTGAAGGAGCCGCCATCGCGAATGCGATCGACTTCGTAGACGATCGGTTTGGTGACATCACCCGGGCGCAGAAAGTACGCGTGTAAGGAGTGCACGTGCCGCTCGCTGGGCACGGTCTGAACGGCCGCGGACAGAGCCTGCCCCAACACCTGTCCGCCGAATACGGTGCCCCAGCCGAGATCCTGACTTTGTCCTCGAAACAAATTCTCTTCGATGCGCTCGAGCGCAAGTTGCTGCACGAGCTCGGCTAGTACCTTCGACATGCGGTCTCCACTCCCTCAGTTGCGAACGCACGATCGTAGCGCGAGCATGGATCGCGGTCAGTGCAGGTTCCGTGAACCCCGCCGCGGCTGACACGAACAATCGCGCTCCCTGCGTGGGGTGCACAGTGTCAATGCAGTCAGGGCACGCACATCGCGGCACCATGCTGTGCCGGCAGAGTGGCATTGGTGTTTTCGCGCTTACCATCATCGCCCGCACAAGCTGCCACGCTACTCCTATGCTCTAGGGGATGGAGTTGCGATGCCGATGACGCCCTGGGGGCAGAGCAGACCGGCGCCACCGACTCCCAGGGTCACGTCAGCCAATGACAATGCGCGCTCATCGCGCGCTACCCACAGCGCCAAACCACCGCCTCTGCCCGCCCGCTCCATGCGCGTCCCAAAGAACCCGGCGCGCACCAATGATGGCGATGCGTCCGACGATGCCGACGAGTGGCGGCTGAAAGTTGCAGAAGCAAAGGCGCGTGCCGATGCGGAAGATCGGGAATGGCAGACGCAAATCGCACGCGCGCGCGCCCTTGCCGATGCGGAGGAGCGCGAGTGGCAAGCGCAGATGGCAAGAGCGCGCGAGCGAGTCGAGGCCGAAGCGCATGAGTGGCGCACGCTTATCGCCAAGGCGAAGGCTGTGACGCACGAAACCGAAGCACGGGAATGGCGCGCTGCCATAGAGCGGGCGAAGGCCGCAACGCGCCTGGCCGAAGAGCGTGAGTGGCAGCAGTGCTTGGCCCGCGCGCGCTCGTGAGGGACGGCACACCCCGCCGCTGAGCTCGGCCAGCCGTGCCGCCCGGGCCCGCCGAGCGCTGCAGCGGGCGGTTTGCTGCCGGCTTGCGCAGATGTTTGCATTGACTACATTAGCCAGATCGGCGCGCTGCTTCAGCTCGCCCGACACATTGGAGACCCGACTCATGACAATCCCGATTCGCCGTGCAGGCGTGATCGGGGCGGGCGTAATGGGCAGCGGCATCGCAGCTCATTTTGCAAACGCCGGCCTCGAGGTGGTCCTTCTCGATATCGTGCCTCCCAGCCTCAAGGAGAACGAGAAGAATGATCGCAAAGCGCGGAATGCCTTCGCGCAAGGTGGTCTCGACAAGGCGAAAAAGTCGCAACCCGCTGCCTTCTCGCACCCGAGCAACGCGCGCCTAGTGCACGTCGGTAACGTGGAAGACGACCTGGGGTTGCTCGCCAACTGTGACTTGGTGATCGAAGCCATCATCGAGCAAATCGATCACAAGCGTGCCCTGCTCAGCAAGCTCGAGCAGACGCTATCACCCTCGTGCATCGTCGCCTCCAATACGTCGGGCCTGCGCATCGCGGACATGCTTGAGGGGCGTAGTGCTGGCTTCAAAGAGCGCTTCCTTGTGATGCACTTCTTCAATCCCGTGCGCTACATGAAGTTGCTGGAGCTCGTCGCTGGGCCGACGACCTCGCCCAAGGTGTTCGATCTCGTGCGTCGCTTCGGCGAGGACGTGCTCGGTAAGGGCATCGTAGTTGGCAAGGACACGCCCAACTTCGTGGGGAACCGGATCGGTGTGCACGCGATGCTTGCCACCACGCACCTGATGGTCTCCGAGGGGCTTACGGTCGAGGATGTAGACGCGATCACTGGCACGCCGATGTGTCATCCGCGCAGCGCCAGCTTCCGAACCGCAGACATGGTCGGGCTCGACACGTTCTGTCACGTCGCCAAGAACTGTTACGACTCGCTCGTCGATGACGAGGAGCGCGACGTGTTCAAGATCCCGTCGTTTCTGCAGACGATGCTCGAACAGAAGCTGTACGGCGACAAGACGCGCGGCGGCTTCTACAAGAAGGAAGGCAAGGAGAGCTTTACCTTCGACTACAAGACACTCAGCTATCGCCCCAAGGGCGGCGATGAAACGATCAAGAAGGTCTGCAAGGACCTTTCCAAGATCGAAGAGCCTCACAAGCGTCTGAAAAAGTTGGTGGCCACCGAAGGCCCCGTCGGGCGCTTTGCCTGGCTCTTGCTCTCCAAGTCCTTGGCCTATTCGGCCCGGCGCATCGGCGAAATCTGCGATGACATCGTCGCCGTCGATGATTCGATGAAGTGGGGATATAACTGGGATCTTGGGCCGTTCGAGGTCTGGGATGCCTTGGGCTTTGTCGAGACCACCGAGCGCATGTTGAAGGAAGGCATCGCGCTGCCCGAGTCGATCAAGAAGATGAAGGCCAGTGGGGCCACAAGCTTCTACCGCGCTGACGGCGCCGTCTTCGATCTATTGAAGAACGAATACGTCGTGCGCACGAGCGACCCGCGTTATGCGAGCTTCGCTGTGATGAAGCGCGGCAATTCACCCGTGCTCTCGAACAATGGCGCCGAGGCGTGGGATCTCGGCGATGGCGTCTTGGGCCTGACGCTCAAGAGCAAAGCAAACAGCATCGACCCAGACGTCATCAGCATGCTTGGTCAGGCTGCGACCAAAGCCGAGGAAGACTTCCGCGCGCTTGTGATCTCAAACGAGGGTGAGCACTTCTGCGTGGGCGCCAATCTGTTCCTGGTCGCAATGGCCGCGAAGCAGAACAACTGGGATCAAATTCGCACCCTGGTCAAGGGTTACCAAGATGCCACCCAGCGGCTGAAATACTCGCGTATCCCGGTGGTGGCAGCACCTTACGGGATGACGCTCGGCGGCGGTCTCGAGCTGTGCTTTGCGGCCGACGCCGTGCAAGCCGCCTTGGAAACGTACTCTGGTCTGGTCGAGGTCGGGGTTGGGCTGATACCCGGGGGTGCCGGTACGCTCAACATGTTGTGGCGCGCGCTCGAGAGCATCCCTGAGGGTGTCAACGTGCCGACCTTGGACATCGTCACCCAGGTGTTCCGTAATATTGCGCTTGCCAAGGTAGCGACCAGTGCGGAAGAAGGTAAGGCCCTGGGCTTCTTCAGGCGCACCGACGGCGTGTCTTTTGATAAGACGCGTCGCGTGTACGAAGCCAAGGCACGCGCGATCGGCCTGGCTGAAGCGGGATATCACCCGGCATTTCCCCGCGCCTACGTGCTGCCCGGCGAAAGCGGCATTTCCACGCTCGGCATGATGGTCGACACACTCGCCGCGGGCGGCTTTGCTTCTGCCCACGATGTGCTGATCGCAAAGAAGCTGGCGGTCGTGTTGTGTGGCGGCGCGGGCGGCGCATCACGCGAAGTCACCGAAGAAGCCGTGCTCGAGCTCGAGCGCGAAGCGTTCTTGAGCCTGTGCGGTGAAGCCAAGAGTCAAGAACGGATGCAGTACATGCTCACCCAAAACAAGCCGCTTCGGAACTAACAGGAGAACGATATGACTGATGTAGTAATTGCAGAAGCCGTTCGTTCCGCGGTCGGCCGCGCGCACAAAGGCTCACTCGCCCAGAAGCGTCCGGATGAGCTTGCCGGCGACGTTATCCGGGGCCTAATGGCCCGCGTGCCTCAGGTGAAGCCGAGCGACGTCGAAGACGTGGTGCTCGGTTGCGCCATGCCTGAAGCGGAGCAGGGCCTCAACATCGCGCGTATCGCCGGCATGCTCGGCGGTTTGCCCGAAGAGACCGCTGGCCTGACGATCAACCGATTTTGCTCGAGTGGTCTCCAGGCGATCGCGCTCGCCGCGGGAGCCATCGCAATCGGATCCAACGACATCCTGATCGCAGGTGGCGTGGAATCGATGTCGATGGTGCCGATGACTGGCCACAAGCTATCGACCTCTCCCGAAGCCATGGAGCGCTTTCCCAGCGTGTACACCCCGATGGGGATCACGGCAGAGAACGTCGCCGCCAAGTTTGGGATCACGCGTGAGCAGCAGGACGCGTTTGCACTCGCAAGCCAACAGCGCGCGAGCGTCGCGATCAAGGCCGGCAAGTTCGAACAGGAGATCGTGCCCGTGCGCGCCATTCGCTTCAACGGCAACGAGCGTGTGGAGTTCGCCTTCAAGCAAGACGAGCTGCCGCGCGAAACCACCATGGAAGCGCTCGCCAAGCTCAAGCCTTCTTTTTCGATGAAGGGCAGCGTCACGCCAGGCAATGCTTCGCCGTTGTCTGATGGTGCAGCCGCAGCGCTTATGATGAGCAAACAGAAGGCGGACAGTTTGGGCGTCAAGGGCCTGGGCTATCTGCGCGCGTTCGTGAGCGTCGGCGTCGACCCGGCGATCATGGGCATCGGTCCGTTGCCTGCAGTTCAGAAGCTGCTCAAGAAGACGGGCCTTACGATCAAAGACATCGACGTCATCGAGATGAACGAAGCCTTCGCAAGTCAGGCCCTGTACTGCAAGCGTGAGCTCGGCATCCCCGACGAGAAGCTGAATATCAACGGTGGTGCGATAGCGCTCGGTCATCCGCTTGGCTGCACCGGAGCCAAGTTGGTCGCCACGGCCCTCTACGAGCTGCGACGTCGCAAGGGGCGCTACGCCATCGTGACGATGTGCGTCGGCGGCGGCATGGGCGCTGCGGGACTGCTCGAAGCCATTCCGGAGTAGTCAGCAGTACGGGCAACGCCCCAGTGCGTGTCGCCCCGTCCGCGTCCGCTTAGCTCGCCCGGTGGGTACGAGCTAAGCGCGGACGGCGCAAGCGCCTTCAGCGCACGGCTCGGTCGGTTTTGCCGAGCGTGCACACCTGCATGCCCCAACTGGGACGTGATGGTCGCCTTGCGCATCCATAACCCCCCTTAAATCGCCAATCTTCCCTCCCCGCCGCTTTGGTACGTGCCTTGCTCTAGTGCCAGCTCAGGAATCAAACCTGTAAGCCGCCAAGGAGGGCAACATGGAAAAGCCAGTTCAAGATAAGAGTGAGAGTCAGCGCGGCGCGATCGTGGTGCCCGCAATCCTTTGGATGGCAGGCGTGCCGCTGATAGGCGTAGTGCTTCTGTGGTTGCTCTTCTTCCGCTGATGCGCGCGAACGCTCGGGCAACGAGCATTTGAGGTTAGGCGGGCGATGCACGAAGCGATTCGTGCGTCGCCGCGTCGCATGGTGGCAGCGCCGCGTGGCAGCGCCGCATGGTCGCAATTGGCGCACTGCGTCACACAAGCCTTGTCTCCGTGACTTTCGTCACGTGAGATTCCCCGTTGATTCGCGTTTCGCGACCGTCCTACCGCCGGGGTACGTTGTGCTGCGGAATTGTGGGCAGTATCTTCGCTCAACGCGCACTTGTGCCGCGTCGATTGCGTGCTTGGAGGCACTCGTGACGCTGAGAGATGCTCTGCTTGTTTTGGGCTTGGTCAGCGCGGGTTGTGCGCAAGCAGGTTGTGCGCAGATAGATGGCAAGGCCGACGAGCTAGACCAATCTGCAGGCGGTGCTCGCGGCGGGGACTCTGAAAGCAACGACGGCAGCGCTGCTGAGGCAGGCACGGAAAAGCCCGACGACGCCAGCGCCGCCGCGTCCGACGCGAGTGAAAGCGCCGATGGGAGCCTGGGGCAGCCTGCAGCGGATGCCGGTATGTCGCTGCCGGATGCAGGCGATCCAGATATTGATGACACCCCCGATGCGGGCTCCCCGGTCACTCCTAAGACCGCTGACGGGACCTGTGCGGCACCGTTTGAGCTTACATTCTCGAGCAATCGCGTAATCGTGACTGGGAACACGAGCGGAGGGACCGAAACCCTCAGCCCCAAATGCTTGCCTTCGGGGCCCGGCGTCACGCCCGTTGCTGGCCCCGATCACGTCTATCACTTCCGGATGCCGTTCAAAGGGCGGGTGTCCGTCAACGCCAAGAACGAAGGTTCATACGCTGCAAGCGTGTATCTGCTGAATGCTTGCGGGAACGCGGCCACGGAGAAGGCCTGCAACTATGCAGGCGCCCTGAGCTACGACGTGAACGCTGGCGAAGAGCTATTTCTGTATATCGATTCGGGGGCCAAGAGCGCCACTGCAGAGCGCGCAGGTGCCTACGAAGTCGCGGTCACGTTACGTGAGCAGTCCGCCGGCGGGGGCGCCTGCGGAAATGGAACCACCGATCCTTACTGTGGGACGGGCCTGTTCTGCCAAGACGAGGGCTTGGGCGGCGTGTGTCGCACGGGAAATCCAGAGACGTGCGCGACGGCCGTACCGCTCTTCTTTCGCCAAACCCCCGAAGGTCGCGTTGCGAAAGTCTTCGGGTCCACAGTCGGCGCCAAAGATGATGTGGTACCAAAGTGCCCTACGACGCCGGCTCCTGCGGCCAAGGCGCTCGGCGTAGACCATGTCTACTCGTTCACCCTGAGCACAGCTGGGTCGATCCGAATTTCACTTCAACCGGGCGCGGGCTACGACGCTGTGTTTGCGTTGCTGCGTAGCGCGTGTAGCAACGTCGCCGAGGCGCTGTGCGTAGACGATGCAGTCGCCGGCAACACGGAGGCGAGCGGTTTTACCGCACCGGCCGGCACCTACTATATTGTGGTCGACGCCTTCTCTGCTTCTTTAGATTCAAGTGGCAGTTACGATCTTACGGTCACCCAACTTCCCTAAGTACAGGTCCCCAGAAGTAGGTGATCACTAGGGCTGCCAGGACGTTTTCTCCACGTGGGCGTGAGCGTTGTCCTGGTCGTGAGCCTTGACGGCGACGGGAGCAACTTCGGTCGGCCTTGGCCGATACCTTGGTATGC
>JBBSJC010000323.1:0-9097 GCA_038257655.1 Polyangiales bacterium
CCGGCGCAGCATCTTCGTAGCGCCCCGCACGCAGGGCGAAATCAAGACCTGGAGGACCCGCAAAAGGGCCGCTATGGGAGACGCCGGTGCCATCCGCCGCGATCCCTACAGCTTGGGTGTCACCGGTTTGTTGAGAAGATTCCCGCGGGGTCATGGTGCTCGTTTGCTTTGAGGGTGCGCCGCAAGCCACGCAGACAATCACCAGCCAGAAGGCTATCCGTACGCGCATTCAGTTCCTCCGTGAGGTTACCGACGGACGTAGCCCAGCAAAGTTCCGATGCACGTGCGCAAGGAGGTGCGCCAACTCGACCGCAGCCTCAGGCATGGGAGCCGTGCCATGCAGAACCTATGGGCTTCTCACGCCTCGGATGGGGGTGTCTCGCATACAGTGGCGCGCCTTGTCCCCGATCTGCGCCATGTGGCGCGTGTCACGATCACCGCAGTTTTCCCTTCAAGACCTGGCTTTATTCGCACACGATGAATGCTCCTTGAGCTCAGGTGCTTAGATGACTGGCTTCTCGGCTCCCGTTGTCCCACCGGGCCAATCCGTGGATACCCGCATGTTCGGGCTGGTGATGCTCGAGCAGCGCCGTGTGGTGGAACGGATGCTAGGACCGGAGGGCTACCAGCGCGCACTTTCGCGCCTGCCGGAAGAACGCCGTGTGGAGTATGCGTCGATCGGCATGTTCTCGTGGTGTCGCACTACCACAGTCGCAATGTTCATGATCGAAGCTGCAAACGAAGCCGACTTAGATTCCCACGTGTTTACGGCCCGCGTGGTGCGCGAAGGATTTGGACGCGTGATGCGCACCGTGTGGCGGCTATTTGTCAGCTTCTCCAGTGACGAGGCCATCGTGCGCCGCGCAGCCATCGTCTACACCAAAGCCCTCGACCGCGGCAAAGCGAAGGCTTTCGTCGAAGTACCCGGACATATGGTGCTCGAGATAAGCGAGTGGCAGGATATTCATGCCATCGATATCGTGGCCATCGCCAGTGGCATCGAGGCGGCGCTCGAAGTTGCCGGTCGCAAGGTGCTGATCGTCCACAAACGTCTGCCCAACAATGTCGTCCGTTTCGATGTGCGAACGGTGGGGGCCGTGCGGGAGTAAGGGCGCGCTGCTCTCGTTGGTGCGGGGTGCAAAGGCGTTCATATGCTGCGAGCCCGGCTTGCGACCTGCGCTACCATCGGCGCCATGCTCTCGGAGCTGAAAGAAGTCTCGCGGTCCTCGTCGCCACCTGCCGCAGGTCTGACAGGCGATCTTGCGGGGGCACTGGATGGGCCGCGGCCGATGCCATGGGGATCTTGGTGCCTATTTGTGGCTCTCGGACTGGGCATCACCGTGGGCATCGCATGGGTTGGCGCCTCGTTGCGGCCTACACGCGCGCTACGGCACGAGCGACCGGTCGACCCGGCGCTGCTTGCGGACGGCGTACGCGCCTTCGAGAGCGGCGACTGGAAAGCCTCGGTGCGCGCCTTTGAGCGCGTGTTGTCGGTCCAGCCGGGGCACTCTCGCGCGCTCGATTACCTCGATCGCATCGAGCTCACGCTGCAAGACGCCGACCGCTTGAGCCTGGCGGAAGAGGCGCTGGTGGCGGGCCAGTCTTTCGATGCGGAGCGCCTGGCGTTGGCAGTACCACTGAATAGCCCGTTATTCGCGCAAGCCGAAGCTGTGGCACGCACTGCAGTAGAGCAGCGCGCTTTGTCGCCCCGGACCGTGCATGCGGGCGCCGACCACTCGACAGGCGCGACAATGCCTCGTCTCGACGTGAATGCGGCCCTCGGTGAGGCGCTCGCCCTTTACGCAGCCGGCCGCTTTTCCGAGGCGGCCGCACGCGCACTCTCGCTGGCAGAACAAGCGACCCCCGAAGCGCGCGCAAGCTTGCTCAGCTGGGTCGAAGATTGCCGCCGATTTGCCGAACGTTATTCGCAGCTACCAGAAGACCCGACCAACTTGGTGAGGCATACAAGTCAGCTGCTCGAGGCGATCGAGCTCGATGAGCGGCTCAGTGATGGGCACTATGCGCGTAAGCTGCGCACTCAAGCCGCTGGCGCGGCGACCGATATTTCGAGGGTCTTGCTCGATGGCGGCGACGCTCTGGGCGGGTGCGAGCGCGCCAAAGACGCCTTCAACTTCGATCCTCGTGCGCCCAAGGTCAACGCCTTACTCGCGCGCTGTGATGCCGAAGCAGAACGTAAGGTCAACCAAGCACGTGCCATGGAAGCCAAGCAACCTGCACAAGCGCTCAAGCTGTACCGGCAAGCGCTAGCGCTCAGCGGGCGCAACACACGTGCCTTCCGCGCTGCCAGGGCGGGCGTCGAAGAGCTAGCTTGGTTCGAAGAACGCTAGGTGTGGCCGAAGAACGCTAGGTTTGGCCGAAGAACGCTAGGTGCGGCCGAAAGTCAGCGCGTCTGTTTGAGGACTTGCTCGATCTTGGAATCGAGATCTGAAAACTCAAAGGGCTTGTCGAGAAAGCCATCGGCCCCGTACAGAGGGGAGGTCATCTCGTTCAGACGCTCGCCGATGCCCGTCAGCATGATGATGCGCGTCTGTGCCAGCGTTTTTTCATCGCGAATCGAACGACAGACTTCCCAGCCGCTCATGCCGGGCATCATCACGTCGAGCACGACTAGGTCGGGCTTTTTGTCGCGCGCCAGCTTCAGCGCTTCTTCACCATCGGACGCCTGATGAATCTCCGTGGCGCGACCCTTCAGGTGGCCGACCACGAGCGCCAAGATATCGACGTCATCATCGGCAACCAGGATCGAAATCTTTTCCGGGGCTTTCTTAGCGCTCGCCATCGGTGTCTCTCCACGCGTGCTTCCGTCCGCCATGCCGGCACGGCACCGTCTTGTAGCACGGTCTGAGCATCATATCTCACCCACGTCCGAAGCGGGCAGGTAGCCGCGTCGATCTCCAGAAAGCTCGACTTCGACAAAAGAGCGCTCACGTCGGAGGCTGCGGACTTGCGTACCTTCCCGCAGACGCACGCTTGACGCGGCCGATTCGTCGGGTCCTTCACGCAGCGCGACGTCGTCGTGGATGACGATCGCGCGCCGGCCCGGGGCGCCCCAGTCGGTTTTCACGCCTAGTCCGAAGCTCGACAGCCCGGCTATCGCGACGCTCAGGGCGGCAGAGATGCCGAATGCCAGACGCAGGGCCTCGGTGCGCGTACGCTGCAGCGCGAACAGGCAAAGCGTGAGCAACCAGGCGGCACTCAGCAGGCTCAACGCCAGTCCATCGAGGCTGAATGAGGAGAACATCGCCTCGCTGAGTGGGGGGCGGGTGGCCACTGTGGCTTCAGCATTTTTGCCCGCGAGCTTTTGGCCGAGCGCCTGTCGGGCTTTTTCCAGGTTCTTACGTGCAGCTTTGTCGCTCGGCGCCAGCGTGAGCGCTTGCTCGTAATAGCGAATCGCCTGCCCGTACTGAGCGGCCTTGGCGTAGGCGCGCGCGAGGTTGAAGCTCAGGTCGGGATCGTCGACACCCGCTTCGCGAAGCTGCTCATAGCCTGCGATAGCGACCGCAAACTTGCCCTTGGCATGGGCGCGATTGGCTTGGGCGAACACTTCGGTCAGCGTTTCTGCCTGCACGGGTGCCGTGCAAAGGCTCGACAGCGACAGCATCAGACCGAGCGCGAGCCCCTTGCGTTTCACGACGAGGCCTCCGTGGGCGCGAATTTCTCAAGCTCGCGAATGACGCCGCGGCTTTTTTCGAGCGCCACGTCAAGCTCCGCGCCGCCCGCCGCGAGCGGATTAAAGCGCGACGTTTCTCCCGCTTCCAGCTGGCCCACAACCCGATCGGAAAGCGGCGCCGGCATACCCCGTGTAAGCAGATGTTGCCGCAGGGCAGGGTAGGTAAGCCCTCCCACTGGCTCATCGAGACGCGCTTCCAAAGCGGCCTTGATCGCCACGGCGATCGCGGCATGGGCCGCCTTACTATCGCCACCGCGCGCAGCCGCCTGTGCCGCTTCGAGCGCGGCCTGTGCGGATTTGAAGGCGCGTTGACCGCGCTTTTCGGCGTGGGCTTGACCCAGCCTGCGGCGCGTGGCGGCGGTGGCGCGAGCGAGCACGAATAGTAAGGGTCCGCCGAGCACCGCCAGCCAGAACCAGCTTTCATGGTGTAGCGGTGTCTGCTGTCGTTGTAGTGCGCTGCGCATGCGGATCGCGCCGAAATCCAGTTGCTCGGAGCCGTCTTGGGGCGCTTGGTCCGCCGTTGCTTGCGCGTCGGCAGGCGCGGCGCTGCCGGTTATCGTGAGCGCGATCGGTGTGGTGGCGACGTGTTTGTACCGGGCCGTCGCGGGATCGAACACGTCGACGCCCGTGCTCGGAATGGGAATGCTGCCGGGTTTGCGTGCGAGCAGGAGCCAGCGAAATTCGCGCGATCCGCCGACCTGATCGAGCTCCATCGTCACCTTATCCTCGATCTCCGGGGTCAGCACATCCATGCCTTCAACGCTTGGATCGGGAAGTGTCAATGCTTTGAGATTACCGAGGCCCCTGGCGATGACACGAAGCGTGACCGCATCGCCTACGCGTCCATCCTTACGGTCGACCTCAGCCGATAGACTCAACTCACCAACGAAAGCTGGTCGGCTCGCATCGCCGCGCTCAGGTAGCGGCGAAACCTCGACCGTCACGGGAATGCCCGTGCGGCGCAGGGCCGAGGAAGGTCCCGCCAACAGATCGAATAGGGAGGGACGACCGCCTATCTCGATCGCAGTGGGAGCTATCTGCAGCGTGCCAGGGCGCAGGGGAAAGGCTGCAAATCGCCGCAAAACGTACACGTTAAAGCCACGGCCATTCACTTCCTGGCGCGAAGGAGACAGGGAACGGTTGGGCGGTAGTAAGTCCTGCACCCAAAAGCCATCCGCCGTGGGCTCTTTGGTGACGGTCGGTGCATTGCTGAGGCCACCGCGCACGTACAAGTAGACTGTGGCGGTGACCTGCTCGCCTACCACCGCGTTCGATTTGTCGACCACAGTGCGCACGAATGCATCCTGATCGTACGCGGCGCCCTCGAGCGGCCCATCGGGGGGCAGGGCAAGATTGCGGTTGCCGTTCAGCCCGTTGCCCGCGCTTGCCGGAGGCGTCATCCCGGGCGTGTTCGATGGCACGGCGCGACCGCTGGCTTCGATCCGTACAGGCTCGCTTGCAAAGCGTCGCGGGCCGACCACGACGATCGCGGGCTGGATGGTATAGCTACCCGGCTGCGTGGCACGCAGGGTAAAGCTGTGGACGATCTGCGACTGCACAGTGGCGCGCTGGCCGCCGCTGCCAAAACCAAAACTGACGCTGAACGGACGCGACACGCGCCGACCTAAAACCTCAAGCTCACCAAAATCTGGCAGCTCGACATCGTCGACTTCGCCGCCGGAGACATCCGCGCGGATCTCGATCGCAAACGGCTCGCCCACAGTGACCTGACTGGCGCTCGCGCTCATCGACACGCGTGCCGTCTGCGCAATGACGGGGCGCGTGTCGATCAGCGCGACCGCGAGACACGTCGCGACGCTGGCCACAACCAGCATCCTTCGTCGCCATTGCGTCCGCAACTTGTCAGACAACCCCGTCACCAATCCTTTTCCACACGCTGAGGCTTTTGTGCGGCGCGCATTCTCGCACGAACCTTCTCCAAGTTCTCCTCGCCAGCCGAAAGGGCATCTAGCGCCTGCTTCATCGGCTGAGGCATGGTCTCGGGCTCAGGCTCCTGCCCGTCGCCCTCTTGCGGCTTTGGCTGCTCGGGCTTCTGCTGATTCTTCGGATCGTTCGCAGGGTCGGGCTTGTTCGGATCCTTCTGACCGTCCTGCTTCTTATCCTCTGACTTCTTGTCCTCGCCCGACTTGTCTTCGTTCTCGTCCCCAGAGCTCTGCTCTTCGTCCTGCTTCTTCTGGTCGTCGCTGGCAGGGTCCTGCTTTTCTTCGTCTGACTTGCTCTCGTCCTGCTTTTCGTCCTGCTCTTCGTCCTGCTTCTTCTGTTCCTCGTCCTGCTTCTTCTTCTCTTCTTGCTTCTTGTCGACTTCGACCAGGCGCCTTCTAGCGAGCTCCAGGTTCCAGGCAGCGTCGCGATTCTTGGGCCCGTTGCGCAAGGAGCTTTTGAACGCATCGACCGACTCGCGCAAAAACCCCTGGGCTTCCTCCAGCTTGTCCGTTTTGGCGGCCGCTTCGGCCTGCTGCATGAATGCAAGCCCCATGTCGTAGTAACTCTGGGCCCGCACTTCCTTTGTCGCGCTGCCCTGGGTTGCGAGCTTGAACGCTTCGCGCGCCGCGTCGAGCTTGTCGCTCGCCATCAATGCCAAGCCGCGATTGAGCTGCACGCCGGGCGCCGTGGGTAGCTTGCGCGCTGCGGTTTCGTAGGCTTCGAGCGCCTCTGTGCTCTGGCCCTTTTCAAGATGCTCATTGCCGCGCCGGACGTCGCGACTTTCGGAGCGAAACGGATCCCAGGCTTGCGCAGTGGAAACCCCATCCAGCCCTAGGAACACGAGGCCGCATAGACATATATAGCTAAGGTAATACGCCGCCTTGCTCATGCTTTTGCTCCCGCGCTTGAGCGCCGCCTGCGTGGCCAGGCACCATCGGGCAACAAACCCTCACCCAATAAGAGGATAAACGCAGGAATCAGCGCGAGCAGATAGCGATCTTCGGCGATCGATACCTTGCGTGCCTTGCTTTCGGCCTGTTTCATCCCGCGCATCAGCGCGCGTATCTCGTCGACGCCGACGGTGCCCTCCCGCGCACGGAAATACTTACCCTTGCCAATCGTAGCCAGTTGTTTCAGCTGGCCTTCGTTCTCGTCGGTCAATGCGCTGAGGACCGGGCTGCCCTGCTCGTCGCGCATGTAGCCTGTCCACGTCCCGTCGGGCGCATAGGTAGGAATGGGCTCGCCTGTGCGCGATCCGATGCCGACTACGAACACGCGGATACCTGCGTCGTTGAGCTCCTTCGCTGCGGCGATCGGATCGCCTTCGTGGTCCTCGCCATCGGTAAACAGGATCACCAGGCGTGAGCGACTTGGCTCTTGGTTTCGATCCGCTGCGCCAGCTTCGGGTGCGGTGGCACCGCGCTCGAGCAAGCGCTTGCTTGCGACGAGTGCGCGCCCGATGGCCGTGCCCCCCACGGGCATATCGTAGGGGCCGAGATCGCGCAGAAACAGCTCGAGCGCGGCGTAGTCATTGCTCATCGGGAATTCCATCGTGTCGCCGGCAAATGCCACGATGCCTATCCGGTCACCCGTCAGCTCCGAGAATAGACGCGACAGCTCCGCCTTGGCGCGCTCGATGCGACTGGGCCGCACGTCTTTGGCGAGCATACTCTTCGAGAAATCCAGGGCGATCACCACGTCGATGCCGCGCTTTTTCAAGACCCTCGTATGACTGCCATATTGAGGGCCGGCCCAAGCGACGATCGCCAGGGCGATGCCTGTGATCAGCATGACGCCACGGGCGGCACGTAGACGTGGTGCGCGACCGACGATCAGCCCTTCGGC
Organism: Polyangiales bacterium; assembly: GCA_038257655.1. GTDB lineage: Bacteria > Myxococcota_A > Polyangia > Polyangiales > DASUME01 > DASUME01. The sequence continues at coordinate 7,481 of JBBSJC010000323.1, forward strand.
GGTGCCCTGATCGCCGAACTGCGCCAACGTCGCGCGCCGCGCACGATAGCCGTAAACGAACAGAGCAATCAGGACGGGTACGATGGCGAGTAGCCACAGGGCCTCGACGAAACGAAAGCTCACGGCCACCTCCGTAACCAGGTCGACGCGAGCAGGGCCTCGATCATCAGCCAGAGCACCGCGAGCCCGACAAAGGCCGGAAACAGCTCGCCATACACTGCGCCGGCGTCTTCGATCTCGCTCCTCTTCAAGCGGTCAAGGATGCTGTGAAAGCTGCGCTCAAGCCCCTGACGGTCCGTCGCCAGAAATGCCTCACCCCCGGTGCTCTGTGCCATACGCTTCAGAAGGTCAGGATTGACTGGGAAGTTTCCGTGGCCGAACAACGGGCGACCGAACAGATCCACCCCTTGTTGCACGCGCGCATCTTCCGACCTTCCCATAAGCACCGTGTAAAGCTTGACTCCCATGTGCTTGGCGAAGTCCGCGGCCTCGTCCGGTGCGATGTTGCCGCTGTTGGAGTCCCCATCCGTGAGCAGGATGATGACCTTACTCTTCGCCTTGGAGCCGCGCAGGCGGTTGAGCGCGACGCCGACTGCGTTACCGATCGCGGTGCCGCGGCCCTCGATCAAACCGAGCTCCAGGTCGGAGATGGCAGCACGCAACATGTCCTTGTCGGTGGTGAGGGGCAGTAAGGTGTAGGCGTCGCGACCAAACACGACCGCTCCGATGCGATCATTCGGCCGCCGCGCCACAAAGTCGTCAACCACGGCCTGGGTCGCTTCGAAGCGATTGGGCGCGATATCCGAAGCCTGCATCGACAGCGACAGATCGAGAGTCAGGACCATGTCAATGCCTTCAAGCTCGGTCTTGTCTCGGGCGTGGATGCTCTGGGGGCCCATCAACGAGAGCGCCAGCAGAGTCAATGCGGCCACCCGTAAGGCGACGAGCAAGGGGCGCAGCGCCACGCGTTTGCCCGCGGGAACAGCGCGCAAATCAGCCCCGCGCGAAAACCGTATGCGCGTGGCGTGCTTGCGATCCCGATAACCGCGCACCCACAGCACGAGTGGCACCAGGAGCGCTGCAAGCCCCGCCCACGGCCGCTCAAAGCGCATGGCATTGGACGAAAGAGGTATATCGTAAAAGGTTTGGAGCACCCAGATCACGAGCGCGAGGGACAGACCCAGCAACGCAAGGCAATAGCCCACCACGGCAAAACGCTTGGCTTTCGGCTTCGCGGGCGCCCCTTCTGCCCGGCGCGAGGCAGCGGACATCGTCATGGGCGCGTCTCCTGGCCCGTTGCCGCTTGCCCTGACGCAGGTGTCGGTGGCGGCGTCGTCGCGCGAATCAAGCCATGAACTCCGTCAAATAGGTCGTCGCACTGCGCGGCCTCCGGCGGCAGACGTGCAAATTTCACAAGGTCGCATTGCGCTAACAGCAGCTGCACGCCCGACAGCGACAGGCGATGGGGGCGTAAGGTTTCAAGGCGCGTCAGGATTTCGTCGCTCGTGCTCTCGAGGCCGTCAAAACCGTAGCGTCTACCGAGATACTCGCGCAGCACTTCACTGACCCCCTCGACCAGCTCTTCGCCTCGTTCGGCGGCGAGCAGCGCGTCTTTTC
>JBBSJC010000324.1:0-9074 GCA_038257655.1 Polyangiales bacterium
CTGGAAGAATCGCCGGCGAACATCGTCAAATCCGGTTTCGAGCGTTCCGTCGTCGAGCGAGTCATCCGGCTCGTTGATCGCAGCGAATACAAGCGCAGGCAGGCAGCGCCGGGATTGAGCACCAAGGGGCCCTGAGGACCGGCATCATAACCGGCGTCCAGCGCGCCCGAATCGGCCGTGCCGGCGTCCGGCACTCTTACGACGTCTGCATCGAACACGACATGGTCTGCAATCGGATTGCAGGCGGCTACCGCCACGGTCATCAAGCTCAAGCCAAGTTTGTGCATGTTTACTCCAATACCCCGCCAGTAGCCTGGCACGTTGGCGAGCGCCAGCGGGACGTCGCGTGTCGGAGCACTAGCGCCGCACGCTCCAAAGCCGGGCCTTACGCTCCTGCTGTCACTTGTCAGGCGTGGACCGCGCCAACAGTAACGACCTCACAGTTTCCGCAAGATCGTGGGATCGAAAAGGCTTTCTGAGCATCGCGCAGCCAGCATGCTCCGCTATCAGCGCATTGTTCATCGCTGGCTCGACATAACCGGTCATGAACACGAACTTAGTGCGGGGCCACAGCTCAGCGATAGCGCGGGCAAGCTCTCCCCCGGTCATTCCCGGCATCATGAGATCGGTCACGACCACATCGAAGGGCGTCGCTGCCGCTCGGGCATGCTCGAGCGCAATCAAACCATCTGCGGCGCTGACGACCTCGACCCCGAGGCTCTGTACGACACGCACAGCAAGCTCGCGCAACGGATCGACATCTTCGACCAGCAGCACGCGACCAGTCAGCTTGCCTCGCTGACTCACGACGGTGCGCGACGCAGAAGGCGTCCTGCGTTCGCGGGTCTCGACGACCGGCAGATAGACTTCGAACAGCGTGCCTTGGCCGAGTGTGCTTTTGACGCGCATAAAGCCCTGATGCTGGCGCACCGAGCCATAGGCCATCGCCAAACCTAGTCCGGTACCCTGCCCTGCGGCCTTGGTAGTAAAGTAAGGCTCGAAGATGCGCGAAAGGTGCTCGGGCGAGATTCCTGAGCCGGTGTCGGAGACGCGAATCAGCGCGTAGTGACCTGGTGCGCAGTCTCGATCGAGCCGCGCGTCTGCACGCGTGAGCTCTAGCCTGCTGACCTCCAACGAGAGCTTGCCGCCACGTGGCATCGCATCACGGGCGTTCGCCGCAAGATTCACCAATGCGCTTTCGAGCTGTCCGGGATCCACATGCGACAGGATCGGCGCTTCCGGCAGCTTAACAGAAACGATGACCGACGCGCCAAGGAGGCCTTGGATCAAACGGCCTGCGTCCCCCACTAGGGCGACCACGTCGAGCTCGCGAGGCGCCGCAGGCTGCTTGCGGGCAAAGGTAAGGAGCTGACGGGTGAACTCCGAACACTGCTCCGTCGCATGGCGAGCCCCGCTCACCATGGCGTCAAGCTCCGCGCTGCCATCCTCGGAAATTGAATCCAGGTGCATCGTTAGCACGCCCAGGTAGTTGTTGAAGTCGTGGGCGATGCCCGCTGCGAGTGTACCGACAGCCTCCATTTTCGCGGCATGGCGCAGCCGTTCTTCCATCTCGTGACGTGCCGTGACGTCGATGCTTACCCCTTGGACCGTGGGGCCCGACGTAAGGTCGACGCATGATGCCCGCGTCTCCAAATATCGCAGCGCACCATCCGCGCGGATCACGCGCACGAGCAGCGGTGGCATCACCTCACCGCGGGCGACGCGCTCGCTCCATGCCCGCTGCTTCTCGAGGTCATCGGGATGGGTGAAACTAGCAGCAAGTTGGGGCGTCAACGGCGTGGCCGGGTCAAGGCCGAGGATACGATATAACTCGTCCGACCATTCAACCTGGTCCGTGCGCGCACGGAAGAGATGGGAGCCCACGCCTGCAGCCTTCTGAGTGTCCCGCAGCACTGCGTTGGCGCGGGTAAGCTTGATGCTGGCTTCGTGCTTCTCGGTCACGTCCTTGACCGTACCGAGCACGCGCACCACGCGGCCGCTCTCGTCCAGGGAGGGGATACAGCGGCCGTCGACCCACCGCATGTCGCCCTCCGCGCGAAGGACGCGGTAGGTTAGCGACACCGTCTCGCCCGCCGTGGCTCTCTGCCACGTGGCGGTAAGCGCGGGTAGATCCTGCGGATGCACTCGCTCGTAAAAGTGTGCGGCGATCACGTCGGGGTCACCGGGTTCTAGGCCCAGCACGCGATAGAAACCGTCAGACCAGGTGGGAGCGTCTTCGGGATACCAGATAAAGGCACCGAGGCCGGCTGCTAGTTCAATCTCTGCCAGCAGCTGTGCTGCCTGGTCGTGCGAGACGGGGCGAGGCGTGAGCTGCCGAGGAGGAACCTGAGTCATTGGTCTACGAATGTTACAACGCGGTGACGCAAACGCCCCGACTTACGACGTCGGGCGCCCGCCGTGAGGTTGCGAACGAGCGCCGATGCGCTGAAAGGGGGCCCCCCACTAAAAAGAGCGCAGAGCCACGGTTACGGACGCATCAACAGATACCATTTGGGAGCAATCGTAAGGTGCACAGCTACCATCTGAGTATCACTGATCTGGGCGCGCCTTCCTCTTAGGAGGCGCTCTAGAGCTTTGGTGCATGGCCAGGGCTGCCCGGTCGTACGATGGGTGGAGCGGTATTCACACCTATGGAACGGGCTAACCGTCGCTCGAGATCCGTCACGCGCGCGCGCGCCTCGTTGGCACTGCGTTGGGCCTCGAGCAGCTGCGCCGTCACGCTCGCGCTCTGATCTTGGCTGCGCGTACGCTCGCGCGAGAGCTCCGTGCTGAGCGTATTGGCCCGCGCTTCCGCGCTCTCGAGATTGGTTCGCGAACGCCCGAGCTCGGCTTCTAACTTTGCCTGCGCCTCGAGCTGCTGACGCGTGCGTACGACCTGGGCGCGTTCGCGTTCGGAGAGCATCTCAAGCTCGCCCTCGGTTTGCGCGAGTCGCGAGGCAAGCTGCTCTCGCGTCATGCGACTGCTCTGGTACTGCTCTTCAAGACGTGCGACATCGGCCTCAAGCTCCTTGCGGCGCGCAGCTTGCTCGGTGAGGCTCACGTAGAAGCTTGCGGCGCGCTCGCCGGCGCGTTCGGCGCGCGCACTCGCCTGCTGGGCTTCGAGCTTGCGCAGGGATGCCTCGCGCGAGAGCACGTAGACCACGGCACCAAACACCGCGAGCACCGCAAAGGAAACGGGCACCAACCAGCGTAGAATGGCCAAGCGACGCGCGCGGCGCTCGGCGGGCCGCGTGAGCACGGCAAGCTCGCGTTGTAGCTCGTCCGCGGTGGGGCGCGCATCTGGGCTGCGCGCAAGCCAGCGCTCGAAATAGGGGCGTAGGTCCCTCAGCTCGCTGGCCGCAGGTGGCGTTGGCGCGTGGGTGGCGCGAAAGGCCACGAAGGCATCGACAGCGCCCCCTGCGACACGCTCAGGAGCACTTGCACTCAATGCCTGACGCAAGGTCAGCGCGAGGGAAAATACGTCTGCCTTGGGACCGACCGGCGCGGGATCCGGTACGCCGAGAAAGCGCGCGGCCACTTCGGGTGCGAAGTAAGCGGGCGTGCCTGCCAGGACGAGCTCCGCATCTTTCGCGGCGACACCCAAGTCGAGCAGCACGGGTAGGACGCGACGGCCTGCGTCTGGCGCTTGGCTGATCTGATCGACGGCGTCTGGCTCGAGGTCCGGCTCGAGCGTGGCGAGAAAGACGTTTTCAGGCTTGACGTCTTGATGACGAACGCCAGCGCGATGCATGGCCGCCAGCGCCTCCGCCAGTGGCTCGAAGATTTCGCGTGCTTCGCGGCGCGAAAGCGGACCACGGCTAAGACGGGTGGCTAAGGTTTCGCCACGATAAAGTGGCATCACGAACCATAAGCGCGCGTCGTGCCAGCCGTGATCCTTCAGCTGCACGATCGAAGGGTGGAAGACAGACGCAATGTGCTGCAGCTCGCGCAGCGCAGCATCCACGGACCGTGCGTCTCTCGCGCGCGTTCGCAGCACCTTCAGGGCGACCACGTGATCGTGCACGTCGCAGTCGCGCGCGCGATAGACATCGGCAAATGCACCGACGCCGAGCAGACCTTCCACTTCGTACCGGCCCGCGATCACGTCTCCGACAGACAGTAAGGCTCGACGCGCACTACGCGGCGCGGGCGCATGCTCCGGGTCGAGCGCAAACGCCTCGAGCAGGATGCCTTCGTGGCTGCGACCGCGACTGGCGGGGTTGCGCCCGAACAACCGCGACACAACGCCCAGGCCGACGATGACAATGCGCTTTACTTCAGCAAGGTCGACCTCGACGACATAGGCGACTTCTTCATCCGTGAGCCGACGACTGAAGCGTAGCTCCAGAACCTCAGCCTGAGACGCGTCAAAGGCGGCACGCAAACTTTCGAAACCTTCTCGAAATGCCTCCGGGACCGGCCACCAAGGCAGCGTCGCTTGAGCCGCACCAGACTGTGACTCGCTGCGCAGCAGAGCACGCATGCGTCGATACAAGAGCGCGCGAGGGCTCTGGGTTTCGGAAGCTTCCCCGTCATCCTTCTCGACCGGCTTCTCGACCGGCTGCTCCAGCCGCGCGACGAGTGCCGACGCGCGCGTCAGGCCCACGCGAATCGCCGCGTATTGGAATAAACCCTCGCGATGGTGATCGAGCGCGCGGTCAGCAACGACGCTGGCAATCGTGCCTTCGATCGCCTGGCTTTCCAAAATCGATCGCGCTGCGATGCCGACGGACGACGGCAGTCGTATCGCGCCCTGGGAAGCGAACTCGCTCATCCAGGGTTCGGTTTGAGGTTCACTCGCGGGGCCTTCACTAGACGGTGCGGCGGGTCTCATGCATTTCTCGGTTGCGCTGCGTGATGGGGCGAGGAAACTACCACTCAACTCCCACCTGAGCCACCCAAGTATATTTTGTGCAATTTCGTCCGCTATTAAGCATTAGATCTTACCTCCCCACGGTCGTTTTTGTGCTGTGCTGTTCATGTGGCGCTGAGACATTGCGCCCCGCTGCGCCCAGGCCGAAGATAGCGGCCGCGGATGTTTTCAGCGGGACCGGCTCCATGTCCCCACTGCTAGGTCGCAAGCGCGACCTCGAGGAGCCGCCGGCAGACTTTTCTGCACTGGTAGAGCGCGCCGAAGGTCAGGCCCGTTTGGCCTATGTGGCGCGCGCTCCGATGCAGCTTCCCGAGTCGCTCGGCAAAAATTACGACAACTATCGAAACATTCGGTTTCGCCCAGAGCAGAGTTTGTGGCGTGACCAACCCGGTCAGTTCGAGTCTCAGTTTTTTCATCCGGGCTTCTATTTTCGTCAACCGGTAAGCATCTTTACGATCGAAGGCTCTGTCACGCGTGAGCTAGCGTTTTCTACGCAGCTTTTTTCCTACCAGGGCGTCCCTGAACCTAAAGCGGAACAACTCGGCTTTACCGGCCTACGCTTGCACGCTCCACTCAACTCCGAAGCCTATCGTGACGAAGTGATTGTATTCCAGGGCGCAAGTTACTTCCGCTCGCTGGCACGTGACCAAGTCTATGGCCTATCTGCGCGCGCCCTCGCCATCGATACGGGGGAGCCGACGCCAGAAGAGTTCCCGCGCTTTAGCGAGTTGTATCTCGTGCGTCCCGGTCCCGAGGATCCTCACGCATGGCTGCTCGCCTTGCTTGAGAGCGAACGTGCGAGCGGCGCTTACGCGTTTCGGATCGAGCCCGGCCAGACGACCGTCATCGAAGTCACTGCACGCATTTTCATGCGCGGGTCAGCCAAAGTAGTAGGCATCGCACCGATGAGCAGCATGTATCTGTTCGGGGAAGAGTCCCCAGCGCGCTTCAATGATTTCCGCCCAGAGGTCCATGATTCGGACGGTCTGATCATGTGGGCCGAAGATGGCGAGCGCATCTATCGCCCCCTGCGCAATCCTCCGCGGACGACGGTCGTTTCGTTTCGCCTCGATTCGCCTCGTGCGTTCGGTCTGGTGCAGCGCGATCGCGCCTTTCACAATTACCAGGACTTGGAAGCACGCTATCAAGACCGGCCGAGCGCATGGGTTGAGCCCGTGGGCGACTGGGGCCCGGGCGCGCTGCGTTTGCTTGAAATCGCAACCCCCCTTGAGACGGATGACAACATCGCGATGATGTGGGTACCTGATAGTGTTCCCGAAGGGGGCCTGAGTGTGCGGTATCGCTTGAGCTTCGGTTCGGAGCTGCCCACGCCCGAAACCTTGGGCCGCGTCAACGCTACGCGCATCGCGCGACTGAGCACCGGCGCGGTGCGTTTCCTAGTCGACTTCACGGGCACGGGGCTCACCGAACGTAAAGATGTTGAGGCCCAGGTTACCGTATCGGGTGGGCGTCTGCTCGCGCAACACACTGAACAAAATCCACATGCAGGTGGTTATCGGGCGGTGTTCGACGTGCTGCCCGAAAGCAAAGATGTGGAGTTGCGCGCCTTCTTGCGCGACCCCCAGGCTGTACTGACGGAGACCTGGAGCTATCTATGGCAACCGAGCCCGTAAGTGCAACGAACGTGAGCGACGTGAGCGACACCCCCGCCATTAACAACTCAAGCCAGTTGCGGTCCCGCCTGGGTGACCTCGACCCCCGAGGCCGCGCCGAGCGGCGCGTGGCGGAATACCTGCGCGCCCAAGGGCTAACGGACGAGCAGCGCGCGCTCTCCTTGGCGCACGCCATCGCCGATGCCTGCGAAGGATCTGTCTCGCCGACCACGGCCTACGCCGCTGCTGCTGTCACCGAAGCCCAAGCGCGCATGCGAGCGTGGCGCTCGCAGCTATTTGGTGACGACAAGATCGACGCGTTGTGGCTGCGCGCGTTCATCAGCGCTCATCCAGACGCGTTCTTGGCGGATGGGGAGCTTGCAAGCGCACGTGTGCTCGCATTCGGGGACCCTCGCGCGGGTCGACCACCGACCCATGCAGAGTTTTCGCTGCAGGCGTTTGCTCCCTTTCGAGCTCCACGTTGGCTGCTGGGTGTCATGTTCGCGTTGGCGGTCGGCGGAACTGTCGGCCTCACCCTGGCGACTAACCTTAGTCGCAACGGACTTACTATACCGGAGCTGATATTTTCAACTCTGTGCACCTTCCTGTTCGGGTTTGGTGCAGTGGGCTTCTGGACGGCTAGCTTAGGATTCGTGAGCAGCCTTCGAGACCGCCGCGCGGCTGCGTTTACCGATCCAGGCAAGGCTGCACCGCTGCCCCGAACTGCCTTGATCATGCCGATCTATCACGAGAGCCCGGAGCATGTGTTTGCGGCCCTGCTCGGCATGCGCGAGTCGCTCGCCACCTTGCCGGGAGGAGACGCGTTTGAGATCTTCGTGCTCAGTGACTCGCGCGTGCCAGAGCGCGCAGCCGAGGAAGAGCGTGCCTTTCGGCGCATCGCCGCCCTTGGAGATCCACGCGTGCCCGTTTTTTATCGACGGCGCGCGCGCAACGATCGGCAAAAGTCTGGCAACCTCGCCGAGTTTTTCGAGCGTTGGGGGCATCGTTACCAATACGCAGTCGTGCTCGATGCTGACAGCCTCATGCGCGGTGAAACGCTAATTGAGCTGGTAAGACGCATGGAGGCGGCGCCGGAGGTTGCGCTGCTGCAAGCCCCGCTCACCCTTCACGGAGGTCGCACGCTGTTTGCGCGCGCGCAGCAGCTCGCTGCGAGCCTCTACGGCCCTGCATTTACCAGGGGTCTTGCTGCCTGGGCCGGCCCGCACGGTAACTACTACGGGCATAATGCTATCGTCAGAGTGCGCGCGTTTCTCGAATGCTGTGCGCTGCCCGTGCTGGCAGGAGAGCCGCCGCTTGGGGGCCATATCCTGAGTCATGACTTCGTCGAGGCGGCGTTGTTGTGTCGCGCCGGCTGGGAAGTACGCGCAGCCCACGACCTTACCGGCAGCTGGGAAGAGCTACCTCCCACCTTACCTGAGTATGTCGCCAGAGATCGCCGCTGGTGCCAAGGTAACCTGCAGCACCTGCGAATCGCCTTTACGCCCGGGCTCAAGCCGATGAGCAGAGTGCATATGCTCGTGGGCGCGGCCGCCTACTTGGCAAGCCCAGGCTGGCTGTTGTTCATGGTGAGTGGCCTCGTGCTCGCTAGCACCTCGGCGCAGCCGCTCGTCACGCGCCCCGTCGCTTATGCACTCGTGCTGACCACGCTGCTGCTACTTCTGCTGCCGCGCGTACTGGGCCTGCTCCTGACACTGCGCGATCCAATGCTACGCCAGACCCACGGCGGCACCTTACGCTGTGTTGGCAGCGCAGTGCTCGAGACACTGTTTGCGTCCGTGATCGCGCCGATTTTGATGCTGCATCACACGCGCATCGTCCTTTCGATCTTTTTGGGCCGGGCAGTGCGTTGGGGCTCCCAGCAGCGAAGCGCCAAGGGCGAGCTTGCGATTATCGTGCAGGCCGAGTTGCTCACCACATTGATCGGCGTTGGTAGCGCGCTCGCACTCGCGGTGCTTGCGCCCACATGGCTCGCTTGGCTTGCGCCGGTGTGGCTGCCCTGGCTGTTTGCGATCCCGCTTGCGTTGCTTGCCTCGAGCGAGCGAGCAGGACGTGTTAGCGCGCGGCTCGGCCTGTGGACGGTTCCGAGCGAGAGCGCGCCCGATCCGCTATCCAATCGCGTCGAAGAGCTGCGGGCGCTAACAGGCAGCGACGACTCCGCCCGCTTTCGCGATCTGGTGCTCGACCCCATCTTGCTCGAAGCGCATTTGGCTCGCACCGAAGCCACCATACCGAGTCCCGCCCCCAGTCAGGCCGCGCTGCGCCTGCGGCAACGTGCCCTACGTATGGGCCCTGCTGCGCTCAACGCGGATGAGCGGCGCTTGCTGACTGCGGACAGTGAGAGCATGCGCTGGCTCCATGACGAAGCGTGGCGGCACTGGCCGGTGGAACTTTGGCAGATAGGTCGCGAGCTGCCTCAGCTACCGCCCGACGTACCCTAGCCTGCGGCTACACTTGCACTAGCAGACGAATCTGTCGGCCATTGACTCGGGAGCAGCCGTGAACGCGATCGCAACGTGGCATTCAATCGTGGAGACGAAAGATCTGAACGCGCTCGACGCGTTGCTCGC
>JBBSJC010000325.1:0-9071 GCA_038257655.1 Polyangiales bacterium
ATTATGATGACCGCGCTGCCCCAGGCCTTGCCCCAGGATAAGACGCTGTTTCAAGGCCTACTCAAGAAGCCATTTTCCCAGGAGGCGTTGCTCGAGGCGATAGCGACGGTCCTAGGAGCAGCCGCTGAGTAACCGAGTGAGAGAGTAAGGCTCGCGCACTACCGTCGGACTAGAGGCTAGACGGCCGATTGCTCACGCGTCGCAACGGAGATAGAAGCGCTGGCCATCGGAGGCAATCATGCGCTACTTCGTACCAAAGCTTGCTCCCGGCTGGATAGAGGACGGCCCGCAGAGCCAGCGCGCGGACCACTTGGGTGGCTGGCCCTGGGGCTTGCCGGTCGAGCGCTGGCCGGTGTGCCGTCATTGCGGTGCAGCCATGTCATTTGTATGCCAGCTAGCGCACGATCCGGACCGGCTTGAGCTCGGTGGCGAGGGCCGCGTGCTCTTTGTGTTCTGGTGTCTGCGTGACCCCGGAACATGCGCCGTGTGGGAACCCGACGCGGGCAGCAATGCTGTGATCGTGCTCAAGCCCGAGGAGCGCACCGACGCGCCCAGTGAGGTGGCTGAGGTAGCATTGTTGCCCTATCTGCAAGTGCTCGGGTGGAGTGAGCAAGACGATGGCGTTGCAGCCGAGCAGGCCCCGGAGTTCTTCGATGAGGCACGTTACCTGGCGCTCGAGGACGATTCCTTCCGGGTGATGCCCGGCACCCGTCTCGGGGGCGCTCCGTTTTGGCCGCAAGCGACGCCTGTGTGCGAAGCCGACCCTGAGTGGCGTCTCGCTTTACAACTGGATGGCGGTGAATGGCTCGCCTCGCCTGCGCCCTCTGCCGACATTCTCGGTTGCACCGTGCACTTTCAGCATGACGATGGCTCACACAGTCAGGTCGACCCGCTTACGCCAAAAACTTATGCACCACGACAAGGCGTGCTCGTGGTGGACGACGGCTCCTGGTGCGTCGACAGGTTTAGTGACTTTACTGTCTATGTGTTCCTCCGCCGGGGACACGACTCAGCACAGGGGCGCTTGTGCATGCAGCGCTGATCCTGCGCGCTGACTCCGATGACTTCTACGTTGGGGCGTCTAGCACCGCTCCCATACGCGCGGACGGTCGATGTCCCTGGGTCTCCGCGGGCGCCTCGCGTAAGCTCGCGCTCGGGGCACGGCCGACGATAACGTCACCGGCACCGAGCTCTGGGCGACCGACCCCGAAGCGCGTCTCGAATAGGCTAACCTTACCCCTTCGTTGCCAGCAGCTGTGCCAGCGCAGATCCTCAGGGCAGTTACCTGGGAGTGGCCAGCGCTAGAGGTATCCCAAACCGTGAGAGAATCGCTCGAAGCAATCATGTTGATCCTCGCCGTCGGCTCGGCCGTGGCGATCGCGGCCAAGCGGGTAGGGATGCCCTACAACGTGGCGCTGGTGCTGGTCGGGCTGGCGCTCGTCTTGCTGCGCGTGTTGCCGGCAGCTCCGCTTGACCCCGAGTTGATCCTGATCGGCGTGCTGCCTGTGCTCGTGTTCGAGGGGGCGTTGTTCGCCAACCTCGACCGTTTGCGCGAGGCGAGTAAGGCCGTGTTGACGCTGGCGATTCCAGGCGTGGCGATTGCGCTGCTAGGCACGGCGGCGGTCGCGACCTGGGCGCTGGACCTGCCGTTCGCCGTCGCGCTGCTACTCGGTGCACTGCTGGCGATCACCGATACCGTCAGCGTGCTACTCGCGTTCCGCGCCGTGCGGGTGCCGAGCCGGCTTGCTGCGATCATGGAAGGCGAGAGTCTGTTCAACGACGGCACCGCGCTCGTGCTCGTCACCACGGCTGCCGCGATCGCAGCGGGCGCCGAGGCCCATCCGATCGCCATCGCCAAATCGCTCAGCGTCGCCATCGTGGGCGGAGTGTTGTTCGGAGGCGTGTTCGGGGCGCTGGGCGCGGTTGCGTTACGTGCGACACCTGATCATCTGACCGCGGTGCTCGCCTCGATCGTGGTGGTGTTTGGCGCCTCGCTCGTGTCGGAGATGGTGCACGCCTCGCCCGTGATCGCGGTCGTGATCGTAGGCCTCGTACTCGGACGCGCAGCGCGTCGCTCGCTGTCCTCTTCGGGGGTGCTGGCGCTGCAGGGCTTCTGGGAGACGATAGGCTTTGCGCTGAACGTGCTCGTGTTCCTGCTCGTCGGCATGCAGATCGATGCGGGCTCGCTGATGACAGAGGCGCCGGCCATTCTCATGGCGCTCGCAGCCCTACACATCGGCCGGGCGCTGGCTGTATACGGCAGCTTTGCGGGCTTGCGCATCTTCACCCGCGAACGGGTGCCCCGTGCTTGGCAACACGTCATGGTCGCGGGCAACATCAAAGGCGCGCTATCGATGGCAGCGGTGCTGGCCTTACCAGCGTCGGTGCCGTTTCGCACGCGCTTAATCGCCATCGTGTTCGGAGTGACGTTCATTACGCTGATCACGCAGGCGCTACCGTTTGCACCCGTGTTGCGCTGGCTGGGGGTGGTTCGCGAAGGGAGAGGCGAGCTTGAGCGCGCACGCGCTCGTCTGGTAGCCGCGCGTAGCGGTCAGGCGGAGCTCGATGGACTGCTCGCGTCGGGCTTGGTGTCCCAGCGTGCCCACGCCGAGCGTAAGGCGGCGCTGCAACGGGTGGCGATCGAAGCCGATCGCGTGCTGCGAACGGCGGAGATCGAAGGCGACGACCTGCACGTGGAAGCCGCGGTGCTGCATGCTCAACGCGGGGCACTCGCCGAAGCGGCCCGGCGTGGAACGCTGGACGGCGATATCGCCCACAAACACATGGCCGATCTAGAAGAGCAGATCTTGCGCGCCCGTGACCGGGCAGAGGAGACCTCGTGAGGATTGTAATTGTCGGCGCAGGATTGGCAGGGACGAACCTCGCGCGCGTGCTGGCCGGCGATGGACATGACGTGACGCTCATCGATCGCGACGCCAACCTGGCCTTACGCGGCTTTACCGAGCACGGTCTTGCTACCATCGTCGGCGACGGTACGGACCCGCGCGTGCTGCGTGAAGCAGACGTGGGACGCGCGGACGTGGTGGCGGCCATGCTGCGCCGCGATGCAGACAATCTTGCGGTCGGGACGATTGCGCGCTCGCAAGGCGCGGGAAGAATCCTGGCGCGTCTGCGCGATCCTGACTATCGCAGCATCTACGCAAGCTCGGCTATCGATCAGGTGTTCGGCGAGATTGAGACCATGGTGGGAGCGCTGAGCGTCGCTATCGAGCACCCGCGGGTTCGTCATTCGATGGTACTCGGGAGCGGGGATTCGATCGCTTTCGAGATTGCGGTGCCTGACACAGCAGCCAACGCTGGGAAGACGGTGCGCGAAATGGGTACGCACCCGCGCTTTCCGCGCGGGGCTTTGATCGCGGGCATCGCGGGTGCCGACGGTCAGGTGGTGGTTCCGCGCGGTGAAGCGGTGGTCAACCCCGGTGATGTGGTGTTGCTCGTGGCGCGCCGCGAGGATGTGGCGGCTGCAATCGACTTCTTTGAAGTCAGCGCGGACGGGTGATGCGCTGCGCGGGACTGCGGCCAGGAGGTAACGCCGGCGCTGGTAAGCCCGGAGCTGGTCAGCCCCGGGTCATCAGGCTGGCGGGGGCGCGGGCCAAGAACATGTGCTCGGTGCTTGACCGGGGCGCTTGACCGGGGCGCGAGACCGGGGCGCTTGAGCGGGGCGCGTGACCGCGGCGCGTGACCGCGGCGCGTGACCCCCGCCCGGCGCGCGCGCGGCCCGGGCGCGTGACCACCCCTCGGCTCCGCGGCGCGCGCGGGCGCGTGACCGCGGGCGCGTGACCACCCCTCGGCTCCGCGGCGCGTGACCACCCCTCGGCTCCGCGGCGCGCGACCACCCCTCGGCTCGGCCCTCGGCCGACTCCCTCGGCTCGGCCCTCGGCCGACTCCCTCGGCTCGGCCCTCGGCCGACTCGGCTTGGCCGCTCTGCTTGGCCCACTCGGCACGCGACCAGCCCTCGGCTTTGGGGGCGGCTCATTCCGGCGGCCGCCGACGCGCGCTGGCGCTTGCGCCAACTAACGCCAGTCAACTGCGCGAAAACACACGCAAGTCAAACGGCTCCAGCCTTGCTGAAACTGATGACATGGGAAAAGCCTCGCCAGTTATCGCGGCCGCGACATGGGAGATCTCGCGCCGGTGTGTAGATCGTAAGTTTCTCCTGCGGCCTGACGCGGAGGTGCGCAGTGCTCTCCTCTACTGCTTCGCTTTCACCTGCGAGAAGTACCAGATGCTCTTGCACGCTCTCACGTTGATGGACAACCACTACCACGGGTCGGTCTCCGACCCACTGGGCAACCGAAACGACTTCGTGTGGGAGCTGCACGGTCTCATCGCGAAGTGCATCAAAAAAATACGCGGGAAAAATGGTAAGGATATGGACGGTCCCGTGTGGGACCCCAACGTAAGCTACGGCCGCCAGTGGATGGCGTCGGAAGCCGCGTTCATCGAGTCAATCGTATATATCATCGCGAACCCGGTCACGGCTGGCCTCGTAAAACAGCCAGAGGAATGGGCGGGGTTCACTTCCAGCCCACAGGACATGTTAGATAATCGATGCATCACGGTCGCACGACCCGAATGGTTGGATGCCAGCTATCCACGGACCGCAACCTTACGCTTTAGCGTTCCGGTCGCCTTCGGAGACAAGCGCCGCGCTTTTGTGGACGCAGTGAAGAGTCGGCTAAAGGAACGCGTGAAGGAGGTCGCCATCGGGATGAAGGAAGCCGGGCGTGATTTTATCGGAATAAAGTCAGCGACCGACGTCAGTCCCTTCGACTCGCCGAAAACGTCCAAGAAGAAGAACGTCATCCGCCCCCAGTTTCGGGCCGTCACGCGCACCGCGATTCTGCACGCGAAGAGGACGATAGTCGCCTGGCATCGAGCGTACCGAGTGGCGTTTGAAGCATTTCGAAGAGGGAATCGTAAGGTTGAATGGCCGGCCGGTACTTGGTGGTTCGCGCGCTACGCCGGGGTGAACGTGGCGCCGATCAGCACTTGGTATACGCTTGGCGCGTCTTAGGCCACCTCGCCGGGGTGCCCTCCACACCGTCCCTTTCAGCGCGTGTGCGCGGCAGTCTTCGTCTTGCCAGCAATCTCGTCGATCTCCGGCATCTCCTTGAGCCGAGGCTCCAGCACGATCTCGATGCGTCGGTTCTTCTGCCGCCCTTGGGCACTGGTGTTGTTTGCCACGGGATCGTGCTCGGCGTACCCTGCAGCGACCAACTGCCGGGGCAACATGCCCGACCTGATTAGAGCTTCGGTCACGTGGACAGCGCGTGCCGACGACAGCTCCCAGTTATTGGCAAAGGGTCCACCGGTGCCGAGGGGAACGCTATCGGTGTGGCCGGCGACGATGAAGTGCTTATCGCGGAAGCCCCGCAGGATCTTAGCCACCTCGCGCAGCGCCTCGCTGCCGTCCTCGGAGAGGTCGGCGCTCGCCGATGGGAATAACACCTGGGCAGGAAGCTCCACGATCATGCGCCCGCGGCGGAAGTGCACTTCCAGCCTTCTGCTGTCAATCATGCGTTGAAAGCGAGCGGTCATCGCGCGGAACTCAGTCAGTCGCTCCTCGATCTTAGCGCGCTCTGACTGCAGCTCGCCCAAGCGTGATTCAGTGGCCGCGAGCTTGGTCTCGAGCTCGAGCGCCCCTGAGGCTGCCGTTTTGAGCCGAGCCTGGCTTTCTGTGTGCTCCGATTGAAGGGTGGTCAGCTTTAGGCCGGTTGCCTGCTGCTCCTGGCGCAGCTCTTCGACCGCGCTGCGTGTGCTCGCAAGCTCGGCCAGTGCCTGCTGCTCTTGCGTCCATAGCTGCCACGCGTAGATGCTCAGGGCGCCGGCGGTCAGGGCCAGTAGCGCGGCCGCCACGAACAGACCGCTGCCCGATCGTCGCGGAGACATCCGCTCGGTCACTTCGCCGGCCATCTTACCCTTGGGTGGTGAGGCGAGGTTTTCATGGTGACTTCCTCCGCCGGTGGATGCTGCACTCATTCTCGACCCCCCTCGTCGCTCTGCTCCGCTTGACCCATGGGCCTGCTTTGTCCGCGATGGATCAGCCTGCGAGCTTACCATCGTCGCTGGCAGGCTCGCAGCGGCGGCCTCGTTCAATTCGGGATGTGCGCGTTGAGCTGCAACAGGCGCGCACGGGCTTCGGGCTGCGATGTTCTGCGCGCTGCGCGCACGATGTCATCCTGAATTTCTCGTCGGTACGTGCTGCGTAACAGGGCGGCGGCCTCCACCCAGACCTCCTGGGGCTGACTGGCGAGATTTAATAGATCGGTCAGTGCGTGCGGGTCACCGCGAGCGCTCGGATCGGTCTCGAAGGCCAGCTTGTATTGCTGCACACCGTCGCTGAGCCAGCCGCGGTTCATGTACAGCCCGCCGAGCAGCAGATGACCGCGGGGGTCGTTGGGATGCGCCCGGTTGTAGCCCTGCAAATAGCTCAAAGTTTTCTCGCCCGCAGACTGACCCTTCAACATCGTTTTGCGCACTCGTTGCAGCGCGGCCGGCGCGCGCCGCTGCCAGGGATTGCGTGCGGTCGGCAGTGGCGCGGTGCGGGCTCCCGGCTCACTTGCTTCTGCATTGTTTGGCGCGCCAGTGGTCGATGATTTGGCTGCCGCCCCGTTCGTTGCTTCTGCGTTGCTCTCGGGCTGAAACTTGATGCCGTTCAGCGTTGCGTCGATGTCCGCAGGCAACGCCCGACGCAACAGCGCGCGCTCTCGCTCGAGATCAGGCTGACTGAAGACGTAGATGACCACGACTGCCGCTACGATCATCAGCGCCGACACACTCGCGACAACGAATGCGCTCGCCCGCAGCGCGCTCCTGCCGAGGGCGGCCAGCCACATCACGGCATTCGCGAGGGCCCCGGGCCCTGCCTGCTTTGTCACCGCCGTTGCGGCCGGCGCTGAGGCCCGCCCCGACGCTACACGAGCGCCTGTCAGTGCCGCAGGCCCCGCGGATGCGACGGTATCGGCGATCAGCGGCGTGCCGGGCGTCTGTCCCACCCGCGTCGAGGCTTCGTGCCTAGCGCGCTGCATCTGCTCGTGAGCCTGCATCGATTGCTGCTCGACGCAGTCTGTGGGCAGCGCCTCGAACGCCTCGGACAGCTCGGCTGCATCTCGGTAACGCGTCTCGCGGGCGAGGGCCAGCGCCCGTTCAAACAGTGCGTCTAGGGCCGGGTGCGCCACGCGACCGCTGCCAGCGTCGACCAAGGGCGGTACCAAACCCGAAAGCTGTTGCTGGACCACCTCAACCATGTCGCCCTGGTAGGGTCTGATACCCGAAAGCATCTCGTAGAGGATCACGGCCGCGCTGTAGACGTCGGCTCGCGCGTCGACGGCCTTACCAAGCATCTGCTCGGCAGGCATGTAGCCAGGGGTGCCGAAGATTTCTCCAGAGCGAGTCAGGGTCGGGGCCGCGACCGCGTTTTCAGCTTCGCCGTCCTCCGCACCCAGGAACTTCGCAAGCCCGAAATCGAGTAGCTTCACCTGCTCGCCCGCAGCTGCCTGGGACTGCATGAAGATGTTGCCGGGCTTGAGGTCACGGTGGACGACCCCGCGCTCGTGCACGTAGCGCAGCGCGGCGAGAAGCTGGCTCATCGAGCGCATAGCGCGCGGTGGATCGAGGGGCGCCTCGCGGGCGAGTAGTTCGGAAAGAGACTCCCCCTCGAGCAGCTCCATCACAAGGTAAGGGGTGCCATCGGCCACGCCATAGTCGAGCACTGCCACGACATTCGGATGGCTGACGGCAGCCAGAGCCTCGGCCTCACGCTCGAAGCGGCGGCGCTGCGAATGTCGCATGCCCGCGGCTTCCAGCAGCACCTTTACCGCCACCTGGCGCGACAGCTTGGTGTCGGTGGCACGGTAGACCACCCCAATTCCGCCTTGGCCGATCCGCGCCTCGATCCGATAGCGACCATCGAATTCGAGACCTACCAAATCGGAGGGAGGTTCCGAGGCTTCAGGCCGGCCGATCCTGTGACGTATGGGAGAGGTCATTCCGCTCGCCGGCGCGAAATCCCGGCTGGTCGAGGCTACCACGTCTCCTTGGGGCGAGTCTTACCGGCCGGCATTGCTGGGCGAGTAGTTCGCGCTCGATGTGCGTGGAGCGCGCACGTTGGGAGCGTTCGCGTCCATGGGCCCCCAGCGAGACCACCCCCCGGCGAGACGACCACCCCCTGGCGAGACGACCACCCCACGACCACCCCCCGGCGAGACCACCCCCCGGCGAGACCACCCCTCGGAGACCACCCCTCGGAGACCACCCTGGCGAGACGCCTCTCGGAGACCACCTAGCGAGACCACCCCTCGGAGACGCCGCTCGGAGACGCCGTAGCGGGACCACCCCTGGGAGACGTTGGGAGACGCCTAGCGAGACCACCCCTCGGAGACGACCCTCGCTCGGAGACGACCCTCGGAGACGACCCTGGCTCGGAGACGACCCTCGACACCTCGCGCCTCGAGACCACCACCCCTCGAGACCACCCCTCCAGATCGGCGCGCCCCTCCAGATCGGCGCGTTGGTTGCGGGCAGCAGCAAGGCGGCCAGCTTGATACCAAGATCGGTTGGAAGACGACCCTGCAGTAACAGTCGCAGGGCGCTAACCTGCCTGGCATGACCTATTCGATCGTAGCCAGGGATCCGAAAAGCGGCGAGATGGGCGTCGCCACGCAATCGCAGGCCTTCGCGGTCGGCAGTAGCGTGCCGTGGGCGCTGCCGGGTTACGGCGTGGTCGCCAGCCAGTCGATGGGCGAGCCGATGTACGGAGAAATCGGACTCGATCTGTTGCGCTCGGGCCTGACCGCTCCGGAAGCTTTGAAGGCACTGCGCAGCATCGATCCGCATCCTGAGCGTCGGCAGGTCGCGATGGTGGACGCCTGCGGCAGAGTCGGCGTGTACACCGGGGCTGCCTGCGTGGGCGAAGCCGGGCATTGCGAAGGCGCTGGCTGCGCAGCGCTCGCGAATATGATGACGAATGACACCGTATGGTCGGCCATGGTGGAAGCGTATGAACAAGCGGAGGGTTCGTTCGCGTCGCGCTTGCTCGCGGCGATGCG
>JBBSJC010000326.1:0-9053 GCA_038257655.1 Polyangiales bacterium
CCTGCTCGATCACCTGGGCGATGTCCGCGAAGAGATCGTCATATCCGGCGACGCCGGCCGTTGTTCTACTCTTCGTAATTGTTTTCCCGGCCCGCGCCATCGCAGCCACCATGACCTAAGAGACCGAGCGGAGCCAGCTTGCGGCCTGCGCCGATCGCACTGCGTGTGGGCGCGCCATTACCTTACTGGGAGAAATCACTAAGGACTTGCCAATGAGTTGATCACTGCGCAACCGGCTGCGGCCAACAACAATAGTAAGATTCACTGTCGGCAGAGGAGCGGCAAACCAAGTCGGAAATCCGACGAGCGTCAGCTTGGCGGAGGCCTCTCAAGACCGTAAGGGAGGGTATCACCAGCAGAACCATGGAACCCCAGCACCCGGCCCCTTTCGCCAAGCACAAGCAGGCGATGCGCTTCGTTTCGTTCTGGCCACTCCCAGCTGAGAAGCTGTTTTGTGAGAACCGCGTCTGGCACCGCGTGCGGGCGTGCGCGGTTCGCAGCTCGCAGCGATGCTTCGCTACACGCGAACAA
This sequence comes from Polyangiales bacterium, assembly GCA_038257655.1. GTDB lineage: Bacteria > Myxococcota_A > Polyangia > Polyangiales > DASUME01 > DASUME01. The sequence goes on from JBBSJC010000326.1 coordinate 532, forward strand.
CACAAACGTGACAAGGGCATTATAGGCGAAGCCTAGTTCCGCGACCTGACCACGAAAGTCCGCACGCAGGGACGTTGCATCCCACACGACCTTCCGGCCTGCGCGCAGCGCCGCTCGAACGCGCTCGCGAGCGGCCTGGCGAACCCGGCCGTTGACGGTCTGATCCGAACGGTCGCCACTCATCTCTTCGCGAATCGCATCCAGCGAAACAACTTCAAATCCCTGCGGAACCAGGCACCGCTGCGTCCACGTGCTCTTGCCCGATCCCGAAGGACCGACGGTGACGACGAGCTCAGGCACGGACGTCGGTCGACCAAACCGCAGGTGCGCCGCCGCTTCAGGCGACGCGAGTGTACCGCTCTCAGCCGCGCGCACGGCCTCACCAAACGACAGGTCGCGCGCTTCAGCGCTCGATCCAGCATCTGCAAACGCGTTTCGCCACTGCGCAAACCATCCGTGCGCCTCATATTCCAGCGCGAACAGCCGATAGAGTTCCGTAATCTCAATCTGCCCGGCTCGGTCCAAGCACACCCGCCCCGCCATATCAGCCCGTGCAACCCGATACAGCAGCTCAGCGTCGACTGCCCGCGCAACGCGCCGGTATTCGCCCGCTCCTTGGTTCTTCTGGACGAGCAGCTTGGGCTCATGGTGGTAGCCCACGAGACCCATCACCGTGTCGATCTCATTCCAGGTAAGGCCCCACTGCACGAGCACTGGCCCAAGCAGATTGCGTCCGAGCCGTTCGTGGCGGGGAGCCGCAACGCGAAGCACGCCACGAATCTCCATCTCCTTCGTGGTGCTCGGCTTTGCGATATCGTGTAGAAGCGCCCCGAGCACCAGGCAGACACGATCACTCGGCGCAGCGCCACTGCGCGCAATGTCTTCGTAGAGCTCGTCGAGCACCATGCCGGTATGGATGTGGACATCGCCTTCGGCGTGCCACTCGGAATCCTGAGGCGTGCGCGCAAAGTCGAACAACGCCGGCAAGTCATTGCCCAGCGCGTGCACGAGCTCATCGATACCAGGGCAAGCTCCCGCCCGAATCGCATAGAGGATCGCAGGTCTCACGACTCACCTCTCAAACCGTTCGGGCGTACGGGTCGCGACAGCCAATGCTCGTCGGTTGTGACGTGATTGGGACGGACCCACTTCGCCACAGAGCTCGCGAAATCAGCGTAAGCAAAGGGCGCCGCGACCCGCACGACCAAACCCTCTTGTTCGCCTGGGTTGAGTTGATCGGACAACGCGCGCACTCGCTTTTCATCCCATGGTCCGCGGTAGAGCACAGGAACCGTCGCAAGCTCGAGCAACTGCCCCCACTGCTCGGTCTCTTCCCATGAGAGCGCGCGATTTCGTTCGTCCCAGATCGAGAAGAGCAGCAAGTAAGATGGTAAGGCTGCGTACGCGATCGAGTGCTCCGCGAACAGATTCTCACCGCACAAGCGCCACCCGCGCGGGATGTTCGCCTGCAGCTGTGCCTGCAACGCCTTCACCCAGCTGCGGGAAGGATGATGCGCCGAATCGATAGAGCGAGCGTGCACGTGGTCCGAGTAGAGAGTGGTGTTCTCACCATCCATCTTCTCGGTGACGACCACTTCACGCCCTTGAAAACGCGACACGTCGCCCAGCCGCACGTCGTCAGACGAAGCGCCGGGCGACCACGGAAGGTGAGGCGTACGGGGATATTTGTAACGGACCGACATGAGCGACCTGCACGAGCGACACACAAAATACGCGCCGCGACCACCGATGAGTGGACGCGGAAACTGAGGGCTGTGTGCAGGGGCTACATCGCGATTGGGTAAGGTAGCGCTGCGAGTCGCGACCTGCAATCGCCCGACCATCGACTATCGGTGTAGTGAACCCGCAATCGGCTCCAGATCCGCACCTTCGACGCCCCCAAAGGTCTGGATGATGGCTTGCTCGCGATGGGTGCTCAGGTCCGAACTGGTTTCCGATTTGAAGAAGGAAGCGCGACTAAGCCTTCAGCGCGACTCTACTCCAAACGCAGGCGGCCTGGCCAGAGCAGCCAGGGGTGATTGTCACCGGTCCGGGCACCGAGCGGAGAGCGTCGCGCTACGCTATCGCAGCCATGAGCCTGCCTGTCCTGGACATCGACCTCTCACTCCCGCCCGCGCGCCGCTGGGAGGTCCTGCGGCCACACCGCGACGCAGTGCGCGAGCTCGTGGCGATGTATGTTCGTGACCTTGGCGGACTCGCTGGGTTTCACGACGCGCTGATGCTCTACCGCAGCTCGTTCGTGTCGCCAGAGTACGCCGCGGAGCTGGATTCGATCGCGGCGCTCGCAGACGTCGACCCAGTCGCTGTATTGCTGGTCAACGTCTACTACGACGCCTTCAAGCACCTGATGGGATGCACCGCGTTCGCCGTGGATTCTCCCGACGGCCCCATTCACGCGCGCAACCTCGACTGGTGGACCGAACGCAGCGCCCTGAGCCGGAACACCATCGTGGCTCGCTTCCGTCGCGATGACGCGATCCTCTTCGAGGCTGTGACGTGGCCGGGTTTCATTGGAGTTCTGTCGGGCGTAGCGCATGGGCGCTTGTCGGTGACCCTGAACGCGGTGCTGAGCGACGAAGCCCCCGGCCTCGCCACGCCGATCGGACTGGTGCTGCGCGAGCTGCTCACGAGCGCCGACTTCAGCACCGCACGAGATGATCTCGCGCGACGTCCACTGGCCTGCGACTGCCTACTGCTATTGACTGGAGCGCACAAAGGCGAGATGTGCGTCATCGAAAGGACGCCCACTCGTTCGGAGATTCGTGGCACCGACTCCGGCGCGATTGTGGTCACCAATGACTATCGCGCCCTGAACGCGCCTGACCCGACCCGGGGCACCACCAGCACACTGCAGACGACGTCGTGCGGTCGATACGACCGCGCAAGTTGGCGCGTGCATGCGGAACATCCCGCGTCGGCCGACGCTTGCTTCGACATCCTCGACGACAAGGGAGTCAAGATGGACATCACCGTGCAGCAAATGGTCATGTCGGCTTCTCAAGGATGGCTCACCGTAAGAGCGGGAGGGTAACGGCTCCATGGCAGACGATGACGAGCAACGGCGCGCGATAGCCGAGCACACAGCGGGAGCCACCGTGCGGCACAAGAGCCCCTTCGCAGACCTTAAGGTATTCGTTCGCGATGAACCACCTGACCGAGATTTCATCTATCGCTGGGTTCTGCCCTTCTACATGAAGAATCCCGCAGACGAGGCGTTTCGGGTGGCGTACCGCGAGGTCGCAAAGGAGGTCGACGAGTCTCTCATTCGTCACCTGCTCTCATTCTTCAACTGGCGCCCGCGCTTGGTCGGTGCCTACTTTGCGGCCATTCTTGACACGAAGAACACACTCGACGTGATCGAGCCTCTGCTGCTCCGCAGCGACGTCTGCGACGCAGGACGCGGCTACTGCCTCGCGCTGGCGCGAATGAATGCACAACGGTCACCCGACATTCTCGAGCGTTACCTCGACTACTACCTTACCAAGTATGATCTCTGGTTTGATCAGGCTGATGCGCTCTACACCCCCCCCCAAAGCCCACGCTGTTTGCTGCGGGCGCCTCAGGCATCTCTTTCAAAGATGCTCTGGTCGGCCATTGACCCTCGCGCCGATTAGCGGCCTTTTTCTTAGTTCCCTTTTTCACGATAGGGGGCCTTACCGGTGCTGACAATGCGAATGGACCCTATAAATAGTACGCTCCACCGTAACGACAAGGCGTTCGCGATCAGCGAGCCAAGAGATCTCCCCTTGCCCCTGTGTCATGTCGAGCCGCGGCGCTGGTGCAGCTTGAGCCTGCGATTCCACCAGAGCGGAAGGCGCTGTCGCAGCAGCGGAGTCGTGAACGATCGGGGCCGCTACTTCAACGGGAACACCTTGAGCGTTCACAGCAAGAGGGAACCACAAAAGCAACAGGACGATCACGAGCATAGGCATCCCGCAATATACGGGGCGCCAGCCGCAGGGAAAGGTCAAAGCATGTGTCCGACCGCGTGCCCAACGTGATGGAAGGGGCGGGTTTCTGCCCTTAGTCACCGCGCGCGACGACCAGAAAATCGGTTACCCCATCGTTGTTGACGTCCTCGAGAAGCCAGGCCTCCACGTCGAACAAGTACGTCTGGAGCACGGATTGGATCGGCACCGACCACGTGCGCGCCGCTGTCCCGAAACGAGCATTGATGACGCCTTCGTCTAGGGTGACCAGATCGGGCAACGCGTCAGCATTGATGCTTGCAAGCCCAAAGGCACCGCGAGCGACTTCGATCGCGCGTGGGTCGAAATTAGCGGGCAGGATGAACTGTCCCGCCGACGCTCCGTAAAGCGGCTCTGGCGAAGCCGCGTAAGTGCACTCAAAGTCGTTCAACCAGCCAAACCACGAGAACAGGTCGACCTTACCGTCCGCGTCAAGGTCGACGAGACGCGCCGCGGCCTTGGGCGTGCATGTGTCGTAGTAGTGTGCATCCGCTCATCCGAGGCGGTGGCCTCGCCGTGGCGCGGAGCTATGTGCGCGCCGGCCCTTGCCCTCTCACAATGGCCGACCACGCTATGACCGACCTTGCCCGCCGCGAAGCAGAGTTCCTCCTCTACCAGGCCGAGGACGGCCGCACGCGCGTCGAGGTTCGCTTCGTCGGCGAAACCGTTTGGCTCTCGCTCGGGCAGATGGCCGAGCTGTTCCAGCGCGACAAGTCGGTCATTTCTCGGCACGTGAAGAACGTCTTCGATGAAGGCGAATTGACCCCAGAAGCAACCGTTGCAAAATCTGCAACGGTTCAGCGCGAGGGTGAGCGCGAGGTCACCCGTGAGGTCGAGTACTACAACCTCGACGTCATCATCTCGGTCGGCTACCGCGTGAAGTCCCAGCGCGGCACGCAGTTCCGCATCTGGGCGACACAGCGCCTGCGTGAGTACATCGTGAAAGGGTTCACGCTCGACGACGAGCGGCTGAAGCGGTCGGGTGGCGGGAACTACTTCGACGAGCTGCTCGCACGCATCCGCGCCATCCGCTCGTCGGAGAAGGTCTTCTGGCGCAAGGTGCTCGAGATCTACGCGACAAGCATTGACTACGATCCGCGCGTCGAGGCGTCGCAGCTCTTCTTCAAGACCATCCAGAACAAGATGCACTGGGCCGCGCATGGTCACACGGCAGCAGAGGTCATCGTCGCGCGTGCGGACGCCGCGCAACCGAACATGGGGCTTACTAGTTGGACGGGCGAGGTCCCTCGGAAGGCGGACGTTGCGATCGCCAAGACGCTCAGTGACAAGACCGCTCGAACGGAGTTCGGGCTTACCCAGCCGCAGATCGTACAGGCGGTCCGCGCTGGCAAGCTCCAGTGTCCCGTCAACTCCGCGCATGGGAACCCTTACCTGCGGCTCCTGCGACGTGAAGTAGAAGCCCTGGTCGAGGCGGAGCGGGGAGGCGCGTTCCTGAAGCAGGCAGAGGCCAGGGCAGAGCTGTCGCGAATCGAGCAGGCGCTCAAGCGGCTGCGTGCCGAGGTAAAAGACCTCGAAATCCGCAAGGCCCGACTGGAGCGCTCCTCGAAAGGCTAGCGAGAACGCTCGAGCATTGGAAAGCGCTTCCCGGTACACACATGGCAACAGTAGCGGTCCCCGCGAACGCTGTAGCCGCCCTCTGCGAGGCGGATGACCGCGTCGCATTCGGCGCAGCGCTTGGGTTCAAAGGGTGGAGGATTGGCCAAGCGCTCAAAGTTGTACGCGTTCGTCGCGGCGTCTGCGTAGAGTTCTGCCTCCGTGGCAGAGCGGCACTCCGCGCACTCTTGCCAGCGACCGTCATGCTCCTCGGCGTAGTGCGGGCCGCACACGGTGTAGCGATGGTGGTTGCGGGAGCAGCTGTTCGGCGCGTAGGAGAAGAGCTGGTACTCGCCTTCGTCGTCGCAGATCCAGTTCCCGCAGCACTGGGTTCGCGTGAGCTTGCGAGTTGCACCGCACAGCCCGCAGCGAGCCTGACTTTCACTTTTCGTCGCGGCCGTCCGCCGCAGCTTTCTCGCGATCGACGCCATGGCCAACATGGTAGGCGGCTCTGTCTCGTCGGCAAGGACCGCATCCTTCTCGATCGGTCGACTCGACTCACGGGCGACCCGGGGCCAGCATCTGGCCACCCTATGGCACGCAAGGCGTACTCCACCTCAACCTGCACCGCGGACGATCACCTCGTCCCTTGGCTCGCCGCAGAGGGGCCGCTCGCATACGCGCCTGAGACGCCACCTTCGCGCGACAGCTTGTTCCAGTACGGATGGGTTTTGCCGCAAGTGTGCAGGCCCGGCCTGCGGCAGCATCTTTATTTCGGCGCGACGCGGCGGGACGACGCGTGCGAACTGTTCGCGTTCTGGGAGAACGCCCGCCACGGGAGAGCGCAACGTGTTGCTCTCGAACAGGGCAGGCTTTCGGGCGGCAGCATCGAGGCCCCCATCGCTGTGTATCGTCACGACACCCGACTTGGGGCCAGGTGCTACCTCTTCATTCAGCACGGCAGCTACCAGTGCGTTCCGATCGAGGAGCAGCCTGAGCTCGAGGCGGGTCACGTCCTTCTGCACCGTGGGATTGGTAAGGCGAACGTCTTTCGCTTCAGCCATGGACTCCGGACGGAACCGTACGCGAGGGGCGCGTGGGAGCAGTACGTGCAGCTTCAGTTCGAGATCCTGTCTCGCTCTGATCTCTCATTCAATTCGATCCATGACCGCGCCAAGCGATCGGAGACCTGCCACATTCACGATGGTACTTGGATCACCGACGAGCTAGCGGCACAGCGAGGGCTCGACATCGAACACGACCCGTGGACGCGGGCGCTCTGGGGCGCGGTTCACCAGAGTTTTGCGCTCCGGAGCTGGGTGAGCGAGCGAAAGGTCGGCCCGAATCGGGTGGTTTGCAGGACGCCGCTGTCCAATATCCGGATCACCACCTTCTTCGCGGGCGAGCACGAAGTTCGCATCGTCGATCCGGACCGAGTGGAGCTCGTTGTCGCAATCGGGTGCGAAGTGATGAAGGCGGAGTAGGTAAGCCAGAGCCCGATCAGCTCCTCGCCGCCTGCATCGCTCGACAGCAACGCTTGTACTTTCGTCCGCTGCCGCAAACGCACGGGTCGTTCGCGCCGACCTTGGCTTCCGCGCGTCGCACCGGTGCACGAATTGAGAAGGCGGACTCGAACGAAGGATCGTCGTGGTACACGGTGCGCACCATGCCGTGGTCGGGGTGCGCCGCGTCATCGACCACGTCCTTCCACATTGCGTAGTGCTTGATGAGGCGCGCGCGATAAACGGCATCCACAGCGATCATCTGCTCGAACAACTTCAAGAGCCCCGCCGACGCCTCGGACTGCGGATTCAAAGGGTCGAGCGTGATCTGGGGATAGTCACTGCACGGCTCGAACGCATAGTTGATCGTCGCCGCAGCGCGACGTCGGTCGACATCCATGATTTGCAGGAGCACGCGACGGCAATCGCAGCGCGGCTCGGTGCAGTAGAGTTCGCGGAACAAGTAATGGCCCGCGGGTACCTTCGCCCCGCTCTCGTCAGGCACACGAATGGAGCGCGTCTCCTCCTCTGCTACGGAGAGAAACAGGAGGTCGAATGGCATCATCCCGCCGGGCGCCGACAGGATCCTCCCCGGCGCCTTCGTCGTCCCCTTTCGCACGCGTGGCTGCTGCATTTGCGCGGCCGGAAGCGAATCCTGGGAATTCGCGCGGGGTACATAGGCCTTGGCCGTGACGATGACCTCGTCGGCAGTCTCGCCCGTTACCTCCGCGATCACAGCGAACGGCACGTCCGCAAACCGCGTGCGGCGGTCCTGCAGCATGCACTCAAGCGCGCCGCGGAGCTCGTCAGACGCTCTCGCCAGTGCAACTTCGACCGCGCGCATGATTTGACCATCGCCCAACTCCTCATACAGCCGCGCGTTCCAGCACACGCTCGCAAGCTGCATGACGTGTCGAAGACGTTCTGAAGTCCTTGGTCCGGGTTCCACCTGCAGCAGCGGCTCTGCAAACTCGAGCATCATCGCGGAGACTTTGGCCGGTTCCCAGGCGTCGCCGTCGCGGGAACGGGTCATGATCTGAGGCCTCGTGCTGTCCATGCTTCGTTCGTTGGCACAAAGGAGACCGGGAGCGCAACCTCGTAGTGGAAACGCGCATTTGCCTCCTCACGGAATCGTTCAGTTTTGCGGCGGGACGGCGCCGGCTTCCTTCCGCGAGCCACGATCGTGTAGAGCCCAGCGCTCTCCGGCACGCAACGCGGCTGCATTCGTCCAGCCCGACTAAGTGCGACACCTGTGTCACACAGATCGCGACGCAGCTTCAGGCAGAATGCGCGTGCTCTTTGGAACGTACCTGGTAGAGCGCGGGGAAGTGGGGGCCTGGAACGCTCTCGGATCCGGAGTTGAGTTGGAAGGTTTCAGGCGACCATCCGGAGGGAGCCCACCTTGTGCCTGGCAAAGAGATCGAAGACTGGAGCGAGTCGCTCGCTCATGTCGAGCCCCCGTAGGACGAGGACCGCA